>DASQNU010000001.1:0-28713 GCA_035644815.1 Bathyarchaeia archaeon
GGAGTATCAGGTCGCTGAAAAAATTTTGCAACGGCTGGAAACGCTTTTGCAATTGGAGATTCCCAAAGACGAGATCGGCTATATTACCATGCATTTGCGCGGTGCCAAGATGCGCAACGCTTACGGGGAAACCCATCTTTCTGCCAATGTCGAGCTGATGACGAAAATCAAGCAGCTAATCACCGTCATGGAGGAAAAGCTGCATGTGGATTTTGCCCATGATCAATCCCTGCTGCAAGGACTGCTAACCCATATGGAGCCGGCTCTTTTTCGCATCATCCGGGAAATGCGGATCCGCAATCCGTTAGTGGAGCAGATCAAAAAAGACTACCAGGTCATTTTTGGAGCCTTGACGGAAGCGGTCCAGGAAGTCTTTCCCGAATTCAACATCCCGGAAGCGGAAATCGGCTATTTGGTGATGCATTTCGGAGCGGCGATGGAACGGCAGTATTGGCAAAATGAACGCTATCGCGCCTTGATTGTCTGCTCGAGTGGTATCGGCTCTTCGAAAATCTTGGCAAGCCGGATCAAGAAGGAAATCCCGGAGATTACCGCACTGCGCAATATTTCCTTATTTGAGATCAGCAATGTGCCCAACCAAGAGTATGATTTGATCATTTCTACCATACCGCTTCCGAATCGCCAAGAGGACTACATCTTGGTCAGCCCGTTGTTGGGCAAGGAAGACATTCAAAAGATCAAGGCCTTCCTGAAAGGGATTCAACGCAAGTTTTCCCCGCAGCGCAGAGTGGCTAAAACGGAAGCAACTGACGAAGCAGCCATCCTGCAACTGAAAGCGTTACACAAGTATGTGACTCAAGCGATTGGTCTTGTCGAACAATTCCGTTGTCGCGTGATCGCAGATACAACGGCGGGACTGGAAGCGACTTTGCAAGAGATCTGCAGGGACGTGAAGCAAAGTGGAGCGATTACGGATTCAACTACGGTGGTCAAACAGCTGCTTGACCGTGAAAAGTTAGGCGGTTTGGGCATACCGGGAACGTCGCTCGCCTTGTTTCACTGTCGCAGCGATCACATTCATGAACCGATTTTTGCGGTCTATCAGCTGCCCGATTCAATTCGCATCCGTTCCATGGAAAACGAGTGGATCGAGATCCGAACGATTTTGCTCCTGCTCGGACCGCAAAAAATCAGCAAAGAAGGCTTGGAGCTATTAAGTGAAATCAGCTCGCTGTTTATCGAGGAAGAGGCAATACGTTTGTTCGGTTCGGGTGAGGAAGCAGGAATGAAAGCCTATTTGGCACAAAAACTCAGAGACTATACAAGTAACAGGATTAGAGTGGAGGAATAAAAACCATGGCACAAAACATACTGTCAAGCGATAAAATCGTACTGAATGCTTTTGTAGAGAATAAAAAGGAAGCCATCGAGCTGGCCGGCAAGCTGCTGGTAGACGCTGGCCATGTAGCCGCTGAATATGTGGGCAAAATGCTGGAGCGTGAGGAGCTGTTAACGACCTATCTGGGAAATGGAGTAGCGATTCCACATGGCACGAATGAATCTAAGCAATGGATTAAGTCAACAGGCATCTCCATTGTACAGGTGCCGAAGGGCGTTGACTTTGGTGACGGGAACACTGCTTATGTGCTGATCGGGATTGCAGGCGTTGGCGATGAACATCTGGAGATTCTGTCCAATATCGCAGTCGTCTGTTCTGAGGAGGAAAATGTAAAAAGGCTAGTACAAGCGACCTCGAAAGAGCAGATCATCGCGATACTGGAAGAGGGGGAATAGTCATGCGCGCCATTCATTTTGGAGCAGGGAATATTGGCAGAGGCTTCATCGGCCAGTTATTGCAGCAAGCCGGGTATGAGGTGATCTTTGTCGATGTGAATAAAGAGCTGGTGGATGAGATCAACCGCAGACAGGAATATACCATTCGTCTCGCGGATGAAGGGGACAACAGCTTGCACGTGACAGGAGTCCGGGCGATTCATGGGCAAAAGGAAGAGGAAGTAGCCAAAGCCATCAGTCAGGCGGATTTGGTCACGACTGCTGTGGGGCCAACCATTTTGCCTTATATTTCACCGGTGATCGCTAAGGGCGTTTCGCTGCGTTTGCAAGAAAATCAGAC
The DNA here is from genome assembly GCA_035644815.1 of Bathyarchaeia archaeon. Classification (GTDB taxonomy): domain Bacteria; phylum Bacillota; class Bacilli; order Brevibacillales; family Brevibacillaceae; genus Brevibacillus_F. The sequence goes on from DASQNU010000001.1 coordinate 2,096, forward strand.
GCCGCTTAATGTGATCGCTTGCGAAAATATGATTGGCGGCAGCACAAAATTGAAGTCGCTCGTCTATGAGTCTTTGCAAGGACCCGACCGGGAAGCCGCTGAGCAGTTGATTGGCTTTCCAGACGCGGCGGTCGACCGTATCGTACCGCTGCAAAAGCACGATGACAAGCTGCTGGTGACCGTAGAGCCCTTTTACGAATGGGTGGTGAACCGTGCCCAAGTGAAGGGACCGGTACCAAAAATCGAAGGGGCTACCTTTGTTGATGATTTGAATCCGTACATTGAGCGAAAGCTGTTTACAGTAAACACGGGGCACGCCATCATTGCTTATCTCGGCTATTACTTCGGGATTCCTACAGTCGATCAGGCGATGCGTAATGACTACATCTACGAGATGGTAAAAGGAGCGCTCGGCGAATCCGGCGCTTTGCTAGTCACCAAGCATGGTTTCGATCGCGCCGAACATGATCGATATATTCAAAAAATCCTGAGCCGCTTTCAAAATCCGTATATTTCGGATGACGTGATCCGTGTGGGCCGTTCTCCGCTGCGCAAGCTGTCACCGGAAGACCGCTTGGTAGGACCAGCCAGCCAGGCGCTGCAATACGGAATCGAACCGGTTCACTTGGCAACAGGCATTGCCGCAGCGCTTCACTTTGACTATGCAGATGACCAGGAGGCACAGGAGCTCCAATCCGGCCTCCAAAGGGACGGGGTCGAGAAAACGATTACGAAGGTAACTGGCCTTACTGTAAGCTCGCCTCTCTTCACCATGATCCTGCAGCAAATGGAAGTGCTGGAGAAAAAGCAGAAGGAACAGAAATAGGGAAGAAAAGAGAAAAGATCATCCTTCCGAATAGAATGGATGATCTTTTTTGGTATTTCCTGCATGATAAGGCCAGGAGGATGATTCACGGCGCCCACAACCGTTCCACGGATAGTAACTGCTGGTCCTCAAACGTCAGCTTATAAATATCGGGCATAGTCGTGGTTCGCCAGAAATGAAAATCAAATCGAGGATCGAAGGCACCCATCATCAATGTCATCATACTTCCATGAATGCCAATGGCGATCCGCTTTCCGGCAAATTCCTCCAGAACTCGGACCAAGGCTGCCACGCCACGTTGCGTTGCTTCGCGATTCGCCTCACCGCCAGGGTGGGCAAAGTCTGGGTCGGCAAAGGTAGCTTGCAAAGCTCCTGCGAAATCGTCAAAAACAATATCACTAGAAGCCAGCTTTCTTTCTCGAAAATCGTGCTCGATCTGGATGGTCACACCCAGCGATTCGGCTAGGGGTTGAACGGTCTGAATGGCCCTTTGGTAGGAGCTGGAAAAGACTACATCGATACATTCCGATTGCAAAATTTGGCTTACTCGCTTGGCATCATTCTGTCCTTTTTCAGAAAGGCCACGTGTCTCTTCCTCTCCTGACACAAAAGGAGATTCGGCATGTCGTATCAAATAAATCCAGCTTTTCATCCAATCACCTCAAATCCATCCGTTAGCATTTTTGCAAGTGGGTATCCGTAAAAGCCGTAGCATACTTCAAGCCGTACCCAAGCATGCGATCCATTCCGATATGAGCGAACCAGATGATACTGATTGCTGTACAAATAGGGGCTTGGAAGGAGTGCCCGATCACCAGCAGGAGAAGCGGAAGGGAGTAGGTATGAAAAAGATTGTACATAATAGCACCGATGCGTTTATTGACAGCATAGCCCAGCATCGAAAGATCGGGCGCAAGAAGGAGGACGATGAATAAAACCCAACTCAAATCCAGAGACCAATAAAAATAAAGACTCACGATCAAAACAAAAAAACCTTCCACATGCAAAAGGACCTTTGGCATCTGCATCGACACACCTCCTGTAAAATATGCAAATTATACCACTTAAGCAGAAATGTTTGAAGATTCTATCGTCTGGCAATCAAAAAAAGCCCCCGTCAACGGAGGGCAGGAATCGTTATTCGGATTTCGTTGCTTGGGAAAACATCCCTTCATATCCAGTACGGGGAATGTCCACGTTTTGCTTCCCCTCATACTCATCGATCTTCCCATCATTGGTGCCTTCCATATAGTCGTCACTCACTTGCTCGTGAGTAACGGCCAACCCTTGTTCGACCTCCTGGTTGCTTTTGTAATCAGAAGGGGAGTAAGAGTGGTCAGCGACAACATCAGCAGCATTTTGCAAGTCCTTATTGTCTGGATATTGCTTCATGCGGACCTCCTATTCCTATATGAAGTCATGGCACTACGAGCTAGCTTGACGTCCATCTCGAAATCCGAGATAACGATGATACACAAACTCGGCCACACCTAATGCTGCAACGGTAATCAACAGCTCTCTCCAGCTCAAGTTCCAATCGAGCATAGCGGCCACGGCCCACAGGTAAACGGCAGCCAAGACAGCATCACTGATTGTGGCGATGACATTATTGGTTGCCCGCAAAATCATCTGATCACCAATTAAATATGCGATCACGGTTAGGCCGAGCGCTGTCATGAGAATTGAAAAGATGGTTCCCTCTGTAAACCACATAAGAAAAGGGACTAAGATAATCCCATCCAATACAAGTTTGACCAAGAAACGTCCCATTCACGTCAGCTCCTTTCGAACTTTCCTTTCCTTGATAGCATCGCTCTTCAGCTTGTTTTGTTGCTTACTGTTAGCCTGTCCGAAATCAGCGAAACCATGATAAAAAGTTCGACAAGGAAAAAATTCCCCATATAGGTACGTCTCAAGTAACGATACATACAAGCAAAAACAGCCGCTGGAGGTAACAGCGGCTGTAGTTCATTTCTCTATACAGGTGAAAGCTCAGGCCTTTCGACGTGGAGCGGAGGAGGTACAAGCCATCCCTTCTCTTTATTAAGGCGGAGCACACGCAGGCCATACGTTCCTTTTTTGTTGTGAAGCTTGGTAAACTCGGCATGAACATCTTCGCGAACAGCTTGCCCGATCACCTGACTGCATGCAGCAAGGCCGACCGCAATATCGGCAGCGATCGTTGCAGCGATTTCCGGATCTTGAATGCGTGCCCCTGCCGGTATGCTTTCCAAGGAGGCTTTTGGGCGATCAGGAGGAGCTGGAGGGAGAGCGATGCCACTTGCTTTTAACATTTCCTCGACTTCCGGGAGCTCTCTCTTCATGTCCGTTAGCATATCTTGGATGAGATCGCGCAGATCCTTGTCACCCGCATGGTTTAGCAATGTTTGATAGCCGGCATACAACGCTTTTGTTTTCTGAGCGTAGCTCCATACGCCCATTACTTCACCATAGTGCAAAGGTTCGTTTTTGGGATTTCCACTCAATATGCCCATAGTACCCTCCAGTGTAACGTAAAATTTATTTACGCTAAGTAGAATGACCAAAGTGGAGGAGATTACGATGGTAAATCATGCCCTTCGACCAAATGGGCGAAAGGAAATAGCTAATCAGAAGTGGAAGCGGGAAGCACATGTCCATCTTTATCGATGCGTATATCCGTAGAGAGGGATTCCATTCGTTTACGCAAGATTGTTCCTTTTTCCTCGTCCATAGGAACCGCCTGCCCAAGCTCAGCGTGGTAAGGGAACATTTGCAGCTCGCATCCCTTCTCTTTCCCGCATGTAGCGCGCAGAATCATGGTTTCCCAGGTTTTTGCCGTCTGGGAGCGAGTAAAGATAAAATTCCCCAAGCTATATGCGATCCATTTCCCTTTATACTGTTCAAAGCCTTGTAATACATGAGGATGCCCACCCACGACCAAGTCCGCGCCGGCATCGATATACGTACGGGCAAGCTGATGTTGGTGATCAACTGGCAGATCCGTTTTTTCTTTTCCCCAATGGGCGATGACCACGACGAGATCGGCTTTTTCTTTGGCATGGCCAATCGCTTCGACAGCGAGTGTAGGATCATAGGTAGCGGCCACACCCGGTTTTCCTTTTCCGGCATACCAGCTGACCTCAGGAATAACCCGGCTGAAGCCCAAAAAGGCGATCCGCATGCCGTTTCGCTCGATGAACGTGGGGGCATAGGCCTGCTCTTGATCAAGCCCAGCTCCGACATAAGCGATTGTCTGCTCACCCAAATATTGAAAGGTATCCAGCAAGCCTTCTTCCCCTTGGTCCATAGAATGGTTGTTCGCCAGATTGACCAGATCAATTCCGGCGGCTTTCAAAGCCGGGATGGCTTCCGGTGGAGATTTATACACATATTCCTTGTCGTCAGCAGGTGTACCGCGTCTAGTAACCGGTGTCTCCAGATTCGCGATGGTATAATCGTCCTGCTGAAAGATCGTTGCGACGTGCGCAAAGGGATAGTCAAAGCCCTTTTGCTGCAGCAGCGTTTCGACACGGCCGGTCATCATGATGTCCCCGACAAAGTTGAGTGTGACACTGGGAAGAGGGGCTTCTTGGCTTTCTTCCCTTGGGGCATAAGAGGTGTGGCCACTCTCATCCGGCTGGTTTCCTTGTGTCAGCATATAGGTTCCGGCAAGCACTGCAGTGAGCAAGATGCCTATCAAGAGCAGGCGGTTACGGTAGCGATGAAAGGTGTTCTGGCGTTGAACAGCCCAACGTTCTTTTCTTGAAGGATACATGGTTCACTCCGTTTTCCAGACATAAAAAATCTCTGTAATAGTAGACTGATAAAGCTGTTAAAAAGTTACAACATTCGCTACATTCCGAAGACTTGTATTGTCATTTGCTGGTGAGACGGCTAGAATGTTAGCAGTTAATGGAACAAAGGGAGGAAACGAGGATGAGCCTGTTTGCGAATACTCCAAAACCGCCATACTACGCGGTTATTTTCACCAGCTTGAAAAAAGATGATACGAATGGATATGCAGAGATGGCTGATCGCATGTCTGCCTTAGTCGCCACCCAGCCGGGCTTTTTAGGCGCTGAAAGTGTAAGAGACGGAGCGGGGTTTGGAGTGACCATCTCCTATTGGGAATCGCTGGCGGCCATCCGCAATTGGAAGCAGAATGAAGAGCATCTGGTGGCACAAGACAAAGGGAAAATGGATTGGTATCAACAATATGTGACAAGGGTGTGTAAGGTAGAAAGAGCATATTCGTTACATGATCTTGGGTAAACGTGCTTGAGTGAAAAAGAAACATTTGCCACTAACTATATGGGGGACCGTCGCTGCTATTGGCTTCTCCTATGCGCTTTTTACCGTTTCTGTCATGGTCATTGCACGGGGGTCCCGAGATAACGCGGCACGAGTTGTATGTACAGGTGGGCAACCGAATGCCGAGCACAAACGAGTAGAGGTGTTCCACGTTTCCAAGTGCTTTCAATGACTTACTGATCTTCAAGATGGCTACTCCGATAGATGCAGCCTCTTCTTCCGTCATATCTGGGAGCCCCGGTGCATGGCGTTTGAGTTCTATCATCATATAACCCAAGTAGATTGTTGACTCTCCAGATGGAATGGCAGCGTGATAGACAGCCAAATAGTACATTCATGGTCGTCTTGGCCAAAAGTAGGAGAATAATAGTATGGACAAGAGAGGATGTTAACAAATGGGTTCGCTATATCGCTCTTTTGTCCCAGGAAAGAATCCTCCATGAGCCACGTTGACCGGTTTAAAAATTCGGAATTATAATAATTTACAAAATACATAAGAGGAGGGATATTTTGAAAAAGCTGAGACAATGGAAGCAGATTGGCTTAACCATGACTCTTGTCTGTGCGATGGCTACTCCCACGCTGGCAAAAGTACCCGGAGTGCCCGCAGATCAAGAGGGAGCAACGCAAGGAATCGTAGCAGTTTCCCATCCAGCTGCAGCGCAAGTCGGGAAAGACATTCTGGCCAAAGGGGGCAATGCGGTCGACGCCGCAGCGGGAATTCAATTAGCGCTGAATGTCGTTGAACCAATGATGTCCGGGATTGGCGGCGGCGGTTTTTTGATGGTATATGAAAAAGAAACAAACAAGATTTCCGTGCTCGACAGCAGGGAAATGGCTCCAAAAGGCGTACAAGCCGAGATGTTTCTGGGGGAGGATGGCAAACCGATCCCTTTCTATGAGCGCCATACCCACGGCAACGCAGTAGGAGTGCCAGGTACGCTATTGGGCGTAGAAACCGCGCTGGAGAAGTTCGGTACGATGAAGCTGTCTGAAGTCATCGACCCGGCGATCGAACTTGCGGAAAAAGGGGTAAAGGTAAACTGGATAACCGCCCAATATATTCAAGACGAGACAGAGAAGCTGAAGAAGCATGAGACAGCTGCCAACGTCTTCGTGCCGGACGGCAAGCCACTGCAAGAAGGCGACCTGCTGGTTCAGCCCGATTTGGCCAAAACCTTCAAGCTAATCAAAGAAAAAGGAACCGATGTCTTTTACGGTGGAGAGATCGGGGAAGCACTCGTCAAAGAGGTGCAGCGTACAGGCGGTTCGATGACGCTTGATGATCTGAAAAGGTATGAAGTAAAAGAGCGGGAACCGGTGCGTGCCACCTTCCGCGGGTATGAGGTCGTTTCTATGCCGCCGCCCAGCTCCGGGGGCTTGACGCTGATCCAAATCTTGAAATTGATGGAGGGCTTTGATAACACCAAAGATGGCCCGCAGTCCGCAGCTTATCTGCACCGCCTGATCGAAGCGAATCATCTGGCCTATGCCGATCGCGCCGCTTACATGGCCGATGAAGATTTTTATCCGGTGCCGAAAAAAGGGCTGATTGATGATGCGTATATCGCAGAACGCCGGGCGCTGATCCATCCAGACAAGGCAAATGACAAGGTTGAAAAAGGCGATCCATGGAAGGCAGAAGGAAAAACAGCACCTCCGACCAAAAAATTGTCCGCCCCGAGTGCCTCGGTTTACACAACGCATTTTTCTGTCATGGACAAGTGGGGAAATCTGGTCTCGTATACGACCACGATCGAAGACGTGTTTGGAAGCGGCATCATGGTGCCGGGCTATGGATTCATGCTGAACAATGAGCTGACCGACTTTGATGCAACGCCAGGCGGAGTCAATGAAGTGGAAGCGGGCAAACGTCCTCGCAGCTCCATGACCCCGACGATTGTCCTGAAAGATGGAAAGCCCTTTATGGCTGTTGGTTCGCCAGGAGGGTCCACTATCATTGCCTCTGTGTCGCAAACGATCTTGAACGTAATCGAGCACAACATGCCGATTCAAGAAGCGATTCTGGCTCCACGAATCTTCTCCAGCAGCTATCCAAATGTGACCTGGGAAGCAGGAATCGACCAGGATGTTGTCTTGAAGCTGATGTCGATGGGGCATGCGTTTGCTGAAAAACCAAGTAATATCGGGAATGTCCAGGCGGTCATCTATGATCTGGAAACAGGGAAAATGTACGGCGGGGCAGATAACACACGGGAAGGTACGGTGCTTGGGGTAGATAAAGTCACCTATACGACAACGAAGCCGGAAGAAGCCGAGGATACAGCAACAGCTCCGTTCGCGTTGAAGGTAAATGGTCATGCGTACCCCTACACTCCAGAACAACTGAAAGTAGACAAAGGCATTGCATACGTACAGGCCGATAAGCTGCTGCTCGGTTTGACTGGAAAGACGGAAGGGTTCAAACAGGATGAAGTCCTTTTGGATGGAAAAGCATTCTTGCCGGTGAAAAAGGTTGCCGAAGCGCTTGGATATACCGCGACTTGGGATGAGAAAGGCATCATGTCGCTGGAGAAAAAATAAAAAGGGACACATTGAAAGAGAAATGACATTCAAATGATAATCGTTTGAATGTCATTTTATTTTGGTCATTGAGTTCTTCCGATGTTAGTGCTTTACTAGCAGCCATTACCACGGCCTCGAGACAGCCCATGGGCATGGGACGTTTATGGATTAAGGCAGGCTTATCCGCTAGCAGATGACAAAAATATGATAAGGCGATGGTAACCTAGGATGATTTCTCACTTCCCAGGTTGCCTTCGCCTTATTTTTATGTAAAAGAGTATCAATTTTGCTGCATTCCAGACTTGTCAAAGGGGATATTTATGTTTAAGGTAAAACAATACTGGGTAATTAGGCATAGGACTAAAATCACTTTGACCCAGAAAGGAGAAAGACCGTTGAAATTTTGGCAGAAGAAGCACGCAGGAATGTTCCTCCTCGCCTTGATCATGCTGGCCACCGTCGGCATCGGACAGCAGGCGAACGCAGAATCAAAAGCAATTAAGCTATTTTACCCCCACTTGTACAAGCCTATCCTAGAGGAGGTAGTGGTCGAGGATGGCGAGTTGACCGGGACCGCAATTGTGGATGCCCATTTCAGTGACGATGTGATCTTTACTTTTGAAGGGAGAACAGCAAAGGAAGGGAACGGTCAACTGAAGGTAATCGTTTCAGGTGAAGAACAAGATGTAGTAACCGACGTAAAAGCGAAGAAACGTGATATGGCGACGACGATCGGGGAAATGGTCACGATTGAGGTAAAGGAAATCGATTTTTCCATCCCGCTAGACGAACTTCCGGTATCTGCCGGCAATTACTTGATGCAAGTGGGAGATGGATCTTCAGACAGCACAGAACGTCTGTTTTCGCAAGCGATTTCAATCGAGATCCCTGAACTTGTAGCGACTTCGTTCCCAGGAGAACTCAGCATTACAAAAGAGGGATCCATTCAAATTACATTACAGCTCTCATCCATTTATGAAAATGCAAAATATTATCTGGTTGTGGAAAATTCCAGCGAAGATGAAGTGAAGCGGATCTCCTTTAATCCGAAGAGTCCGAAGATTTCCCGGGATGATCTGGATCTGGAAGCTGGCGTTTACAAGCTCTCTCTAGAAATGGTGTGGAACGGCAAAAGCGTTCGTTCCAATCAAGTTTCTTTCGTCGTTCCGACAACAAGCATGTACCCGGTTCCTAATGGCAAGTACTTCCCGGGCGAAGTATCGATCGGTAAGGATGGTACCATCCAACTGACGCTGACGATTACCTCTGCGTACGAGAAAGCGAAGTTTTATCTGGTCATTATGAATGAAGAGGACAAAGTCGTGAAGCGGATCAGCATCAACTCGAAAAGCTCACGAATTTCTACAACAGGCTTTGATCTCCAGCCAGGCAGCTATCAGATTCTCATCGAAATGGTGCTTAATGGCGAGAAATATTATTCGGAATCTGTAAAATGGGAGATCCCCGCATTAACAACCGGGTTGTTCCCGATTCCCAGTGGACAAAGCTTTCCTGGGGGCGTAAAGGTAAACAGCAACGGTACAATCTCCATTACCTTGGAATGGAAAACTTCTTATTCGGCGTATACCGTGTATTTCGTGGTCTATGACTATTACGGAAATATCGTGAAACGGATTCCAATCGACTTGAGCAAGAAAACCATTTCCATCAAAGATCTGCAAATGCTGACTGGCGGCTACTATGTCGTGATCGAAATAGCGGATCCAACCAGCGGGCTCTCCGCTCGTTCGGTCCCAACCTTCGTGACCGTCAACACGAGCGGGAAGATCATCATTTTTATTGATGGCCAGCTGCACACCTTCCCGAAACCGCCAGTAGAAGTCAACGGCAGAACGCTGGTTCCATTGCGGGCCATCTTTGAAGCACTCGGGGCAAAAGTAGAGTGGGATGAAGCCACTCAAACCGTAACAGCAACCAAAGATAACAATACAATCAAGTTGACGATTGGCTCAAAGGTAGCGTATAAAAACGGAGAGAAAATCTTCCTCGATGTTCCGGCCCAATTATACAACGGAGATACCACCATGGTTCCGATCCGTTTTGTCAGTGAGGCACTCGGGGCAAAAGTAGGCTGGGATGCCTATTCGAATTCGGTGATCATCACGAATCAATAAACGCAAAGAAAAGCGGCGCAGTCATCGCAACTGCGCCGTTTTCCATGCAAGCAAGCTCAATGATCGGGATATGGCTCCTCCGGTAAATGAATGAGCTCACGGACTGCTTTATACTGCCGCATCCGTAAATGGGGAAAGACGATGGCCAATTCACCCTCATGCAGGGGCACGCTATCTCCTGGCGCTTCCAAGGAATAGGGAATATCCATGGTTTCCAATGCTCGTGTATAAGCGGAGGCATCATCCCAGTTGGTAACGTAGTAAAATAATTTATGATCCATTGGTTCACACTCCTTAGGGATAGTATGGTCAAAAAAAGGGGAGCCCCCTTATTGTTAAAATTCACAGAATTTTAACAATAAACACAACAATGAGTCGGAGTCTAATGATATACTCATATTTGTAAAGAGAATATGCTGGTTGGGGTGAGAGAAAACCATGAACCTAGTTTTAACAGAGAAAACATGCAAAGTATGTCAAGTGAAGCTTTCGGAATACGAAGAAAAAAGCAATGATGGCCTTTGCATTGATTGCTACAAAGAAAATCAGAACCAGAGCAAATAACAAGTACTGACCCAATCCACGTACCTGAACAAGAAGCCAACATAACGGTTGCCAATAAGAAATCCCCTCTTCTGCAGAAAGGTAGATGACCCGATTGTGGGTCCTGCGACAGTTGCGACGAGGGGATTTCTTTTGCTTTGTTAAGTCCGTTCGGCGTTATTACGATTCTTTTGGCTGTTTCAGATATCTGCGGTCTTTCATAAACAGCCTCCAGAACATAATAAAGCCGGGAAATAAAATCAGGAAGCCAACAATGTACGAGGCAAATAATGCCCGGAATGTTTCGGGGTGTGTAAACCCTGATTCCACGGTAATGGACGGGTAGACCATATAAGGGTAGTGGGCCCTCCCATAAGCGTAGCTTGCCATCAAGTATTGGGCCACTACCGAGATGACTGCGAGGCGTGGGAACCCGCGGATCTTTCTTTTTTTTTGTGGCAGAAGCAGGACAATGTACCCGATGACAAATAGAAAAACGGATCCCAGCAGGTAGGGAAAGAACGCCATCATATTTTCATAAAGCCAGAAGGCCTCTTTCTCGATCGTCAGCATGATCAGGAAAGCCATAAACAAGGTGATTGGACCAATCAGCAAGGCATCTTTCCGGTAGACACGATAAGCCTCAGGTTCATCCGCCGCATTGGAATAGTCGGCTAAAAGCAACGAGGATAAAAACAAAGTGCTGGCAATCGCAAACCCCATGAAAGAAAGAGCCTGCGGGCTAATCAGAAGTCTTCCCAATTGAAGCACTTGTACGCCATCAACGACGTCGATAAAGCCTCCGTGCGTAATCGGAAGGACGAGAATTAACAAGCCAGGAATGAGAAAGCCCGTGATCCCGGAAACATACGTCAGGGCTTTGCGATAGTCATGGACAGCGTGGGAAAACACGAGAAACGCACTGCGCAAAGACAGCAGCAGCAAAATGATGCTGCCAGGAATCAGAAGCACTGTCCCTAATGTGAAGGTCGCACCGGGAAAGAAGCTGACCAATGCGACCACAATTGCCACAATAAACACATTGGTCACTTCCCAAGTAGGTGATAGATATCGATTGGCAATGTTAGTGGCATTCGTCTTTTCACGATTGATATAAATCATCGACCAGAAGCCCGCACCAAAATCCATGGTCGCCATTACCGAGTAAATAAAGACAAATCCCCATAAGACGGTAATCGCAAGTATTTGATCAGTCATCTACAGTCCCCCTCATAGCTTGTCAGACCTTGGCACCATCTTTCAGGACATCGTGAAGCGGATGTTTTCTAAAGTAGTATAGCAAGACCATCACAACGGCAATGGCAAGGATGAGATAGACCAGGGCAAACAAAATAAATAAGGTTCCCAATGGGGTTGAGGTAACCGCTTCCTCTGTCTTCATCATCCGATAAATGACCCAAGGCTGCCTCCCCGTGCAGGCAAAAATCCACCCAAATTCAATTCCCATCATCGACAGTGGACCTGACGCAACGAACAGCCACATCATCCATCGTGGAAACATGGGCCTTTTCAAGACCTTGTTCCAAGTAAAGCCGATCATCGAGACAAGAATGAGCAAGGAGCCGATCCCGACCATGGCATTGAACAGCGTATGGACAAAAAGGGGCGGCCATTCTTCTTCCGGGAAGTCGTTGAGCCCGACCACCACGGTATCAAAGCGGTTATCCGCAAGAAAGCTTAGTGCCCATGGAATATGAATGGCATATTTGACTTCTTTTGTCTCCGGATCCGTTACACCCCCGATCGCTAATGGGGCATAGGGTTGGGTTTCAAACAACCCTTCGGCTGCGGCCAACTTCTCAGGCTGGTATCGATGGAGATACTGAGCGGATTCATGACCGTTTAGCGCTGTCAGCAAAGAAAAAATGCCTCCTACGGCGAGTGTAAGCATCAGTGCTTTTCGATGGAACTGGTACAGACGCTCATCGGCTCGCGTCCGCACCATTTTGAAAGCAGCAACCGAGGCGATCACAAACGCACCAGTCATAAAGGCGGACATGACCACATGTGTGGCGGTAACCGCAAAACTTGGATTAAAGAAAGCGGCCCAAGGGTCCACATTGACAATCTCACCGTTGACAATTTCAAAACCGGCTGGCGTACCTTCAAAGGCATGGACATTGGTAATGAGTATGGCGGAAGCAGCTGCACCCAAGGCGACCATGGTGACACTGAGAATACGCATCCACGGGGAAATACGGTCGGCAGCGTAAACGTAGATCGACATAAACAAGGCCTCAACAAAAAATGCGTAGATCTCAATTTGAAAGGGGAGAGCCATGACCTTCCCGACGACTTCCATAAATCCCGGCCAAAGCAGGGTCAGTTGAACTCCAGCGATTGTTCCTGTAGGGATCGCGACTCCAAGCAATACGGCAAATGTTTTGGTCCAACGATTAGCCATGATGGCGTAATCACGATCTTTTGTCTTTTGGTACAATAATTCGGCAAACAATATCATCAGGGGGATGCCGACGCCTAGAGTAGCAAAGATAATATGAAAACCCATTGTGGTGCCAAACAGGGAGCGTGCGGTTAACACATGTTCCAAAATGTTCTCGTCCTTTCCATCTGATCTAACACCATTATTTTCTTGGGGTGGAAATATCATTCACAGCGACATTATTCTGTCACAGATAAAGTCAAGGTCAAAAACGGGAGGAATTTTATAAAAATACAGGCAAATAGTGTATAATAGGCAAGGTATTCCAATAAGTGAAAAGTGGAGGTTCATCTGAAATGAATGCATGGCCGCAAAAGCCAATGGGAATTGGTCAAATTCTAGACCGGACGTTTAACGTGTATCGCAAACATTTTGGCAAGTTCTTTTTATTGACGCTGATCTTCTTTGCGCCCTTATATATCGTTCAAGAAATCATGCTGAATGATATTACCTCCATGTCGATGCTCCCGGATACGAATGTGGAGCCGTTCTCCGATGAATATTTTGAGAATATGGCTGGCAACGAACCGGATTTTGACAATGTATGGGTGGCGGTACTTTTTCTGTTGCTGATTATTCCGCTTACGTTTCTCGTCAGTACCCCGATATCGACGGCAACTTCCATCTTTATGGTGAAACGAGAGATGGATGGCCATGAAGTCAGTTTGAAGGAAGAAATCAAACGTGCTTTTTCACGTTTCTGGCCATTGGCCGGCAGTATGACCGTATATGGCTTGATAGCGATAGGCATGTTTCTGGCGATCTTTTTGATCCTGGCCATCGTGGTCGTAGTCATCGTGGCGATTAGCGCTGGTTCTTTTAGTGAACTCGCACTGGACGATTTTCTTTCGGATCCTGCCACCTTGATCATTGGCGGAGTGCTTTATTTTCTGATTTTGATGGTCATGATGCTGGTTCCCAGCTATTTTTTAATCCGGTGGGCGTTTTTCATGCCGGCTGTAGCTATGGAAACAGGAGGCATCGGGCTGTCGAAAAGCTGGGATTTGACCAAGGGCAACTTCTGGCGGGTGTTCGGCATTTATTTCGTCATGATGCTGATGACGTCGACCTTTTTATTTGCGTTCCAGATGATTGCCATCTTTGCATTGCAAAACTCGATTTTCGGGTTGCTTCTGCAAAATCTGCTCACCCTGCTGATCTCCCCATTAGGGCTGATCGCCTATGCCATTACGTACTTCGATCTGGTGTTGCGTAAAGAGGGGGCGGATCTGGAAGCGATGCTGCTCGGACCATCTGCATTGATCCAGCCGCAAGAGGAGCCAGAAATGAAGCATGAGTAGGGAAGAGTTAGTGGAGCAGGATAAACAGGAGCTGCAAGAGATCTTAAACAGCGAAGAGTTTCGTGCTTATCAGGGTGAAGGAGAAAACGTACTGGAGAAATGGATGGATGCCTTTCTCAAATGGCTGCAGGAGCTGTTTGATTTGCCCGACATGCCAGCTAGCACAGGAAACGTGGCGACCTATCTGATCTTATTTGTGGTGCTTGCTGCCTTATTGTGGCTGATTATCTGGTTGGCGCGAAAGCTATTCCGCAATCATCAAGCGAAGCGTATGATGCTGCAGCCGGGTGAAGACTCGATTCGCTATGCAGACTATTTGCAATTGGCAAAGCAACAAGGAGAATTCGGCAATTGGAACGAAGGCATTCGCTACGCCTTTTTGGCGCTGCTCTTTTACTTGCAAGAGCGGGAATGGGTCAAGGTAGAGAAGTGGAAGACGAATTGGGAGTATCAGGATGAGTTGCGAGAGCGCAATCGTGAGTGGGTGCCGTTCTTTCAAATGCAAGCCCAACAATTTGAACGAGTATGGTATGGACGGCGAATAGCAGACGAGGCCTCCTTCCGACTCTATCTACGGGAAACGGAAAGCAGGCTGCGAGAGGAGGGAGCGCAATGAATGGACAACGCAAATTGGTCCTTACTCTCGGTATCGCGATCCTATTGTTTCTCAGTATCGGTTATTGGGGCATCAAGCCTGAGAGAATCGATTATCCCGCTTATCTTTCGTTTTCTCCGGACCGAGACGGGATCAAGGCGTTCCGGCTCCTGCTGGAGAAGAAAGGAAAAGCGGCAAAGGAATGGCGGCAGTCATGGCGCTTTTTGCCCCAGGAGAAGGGCCAGGCGTTATTGGTCATTGAACCAGAGCGGCTGCAGCCGGGTGAGCAGGACGCCATCATGGACTGGGTCGCCAAAGGAAACGACCTGATTCTTTTTCAACAAGATCCGCAGCTGGAGGAATGGTTCTC
Organism: Bathyarchaeia archaeon; assembly: GCA_035644815.1. GTDB lineage: Bacteria > Bacillota > Bacilli > Brevibacillales > Brevibacillaceae > Brevibacillus_F. The sequence goes on from DASQNU010000001.1 coordinate 17,149, forward strand.
GACCGAATATATTGCGGTTCCCGATACGCAGTGGAGCTTCGTAGAAGTATTGGAACCTGATCATGACAGCAATGAGGAAGCTGTGGTGGAAACGAGTGCACGCCTTGTTTGGGACGATGAGAGCAACCCGCTGATTGAGGACGAATACGGGATTCTCGCGGCTCGAAAAGAGGTAGGTGCAGGGAGCGTGACGCTCTTTTTGACACCGGAATGGCTGCAAAACGAGAACATCCTGGAGCATGACCATTTTGCATTGATCTGGCCGTATGTACAGGACTCTTACTCGGTCATTTGGTTTGATGAGTTCCATCATGGCTACCAGCAACAGCCGGGACTATTGGCAGTCTATCCCGAATGGTTGCTGGCCATTACCGTCCAGCTCGCATTCGCATTGCTGCTCTGGATCTGGTGGAAAGGAAAACGATTCGGCCCGGTCTATACGCTGCGCGAGTGGGTGGTGCGGCGCGGAGATGAGACGATGCTCGCAACAGCCGGGTGGTATGAACGCAGGCGCTTGGCAAAGGATGCGTGTCGCCATCAAGAGCAATATTTGCGCAGGTTATTTCAGGAAAAATGGGGGCTGCCGGCCGCTGCCAGCGATCAGGAAGTGGTTCGGACAGCCATAAAACGATGGGACGACGGCGCTGCTTCGCGACTGGAAGCATTGTTGAAACGCCTGCAGGAAATTCAGACAGAAAAGCGCTATGGCGGTGCGGAGCTGATGCAAGACAGCAAATGGATGGATGAGTTCGCCGGCCGCTTGGAAAAGGAGTGAACAAACAATGGAACGATTGCTGCAAGAGATGGAACAAACCATTTTGGGACAAGAACGAAATATTCGCTACCTGCTCACGGCACTCTTGGCGGGGGGGCATGTACTGTTGGAAGGTGTGCCGGGTGTCGGAAAAACAAAGCTCGTCCGTACGATGGCGGCACTGATGGATGGACAGTATCGACGGATTCAGTTTACGCCTGATCTAATGCCGAGCGATATTACAGGAAATGTAGTCTTTAACATGAAGGAACATGAGTTTGAAACCATTAAGGGCCCTGTGTTTACCAATCTGTTGCTCGCAGACGAAATCAACAGGACTCCTCCGCGGACACAGGCCGCCCTTTTGGAAGCTATGGAAGAGCGGCAGGTGACCATTCATGATCGTACCTATGCCTTGCCTGATCCGTTTTTTGTGATCGCGACACAGAACCCAGTTGAATATGAGGGGACTTATCCGCTGCCTGAAGCGCAGCTGGACCGATTTTTATTCAAGCTGCAGCTGTCTTATCCATCCCATGAGCATGAGGTGCAGGTGTTGAAGGCACATGTTCCGTTTTTTGCGGAAGATGCCCAAGCACAGGCTGCAGTGATCACGCTGGAAGAATTGCAGGAAAAGCGGAAACAACTTGCAGAAGTAGTCGTAGAAGATACGATCTTGGACTACATCACGACTCTGATTCGCAAAACGAGAGAAACAAAGCGACTGCAGCTGGGGGCGAGCACCCGTGCAGGCATTGCGATCCTGATGGCAAGCAAGGCATGGGCGCTTTTGGATGGCCGACAATACGTGACGCCGGATGATGTAAAAGCGGTGGCTGTTCCAGCATTGCGTCATCGCCTGTTAGTCTCCCCGCAGGTGGAATTGGAGGGAGGAACCAGTGACCAGATCATCCAAGAAACGCTCGCCGCTATTCCTGTTCCTCGCTAAGCATTTGCTCCGTCACTTCATCCTGCCGACGAAGAAAATGATTGCACTCGCCCTTGGCGGCGGAATCGTTGTAGGCATTGGGTATGTGCTAGGTGTGGGTTCGTACTTGCTCTGGATCACAAATGGCGTGCTTCTGCTGCTAAGTCTGCTTGATTGGCTGACGATACCAAAACGCAGGGAGATTCAGGTCAACCGAACCTTGCCGGATGAAGTGGATATCGGGCAACCGGTGGAAATCAGGATTGATGTGCAAAATGCAAGCGGTCAAACGGTGTTGGTCCGTATCATGGATGATTTGCCACTGGTGTTTGCGCCCATCGAACCGCTGGTGTCACGCGTAGAGGGCAAGCAGGAAAAGCTGACGTACCAGACGGTCGGGCAGGAGCGTGGCAAGTATCTCTTTTCGTCACTGTATGTGCGATTCAGCGGTTGGCTAGGACTATGGGAAAAGCAAATGATCATCCCGCAGGAGCAGTCCATCAAAGTCTTGCCGGATCTATCTGCCGTGCGAGGGTATCTTGCCTCGATGCAGGAAAGTCTGGTGCTGGATGGTCAACGGATCTACAAGCGGCAGACCTCTGGTACAGAGTTTCATGCGATTCGAGAATATGTCATGGATGATGATCCGCGCAAAGTGAACTGGTCGGCGACGGCGCGGACAGGCAAGCTGATGACCAATCTGTATCGACCCGAGCGCGGAAAGATTGTCACGATCTTGCTGGATTGTGGACGGATGATGGGGGTCGAGCTGGATTCACGGGTGAAGCTCGATCGGTCATTGGAAGCAGCTCTGACTTTGGCTGCTGTCGCACTGCGTCAGGGAGATCAGGTGGCGGTGCTTGCTTATTCGAGTGAGATCAAGGCCTATATCCCGCCGAACAGGGGCATTGCGCATCTCCATACCATTATTGAAACGGTATACGATTTACGCAGTGATTTTGTCGAGTCGAATCATGCCATTGCGTTATCTTATTTGCATCGTCATTTGAAAAAACGAAGCATGCTGGTGCTGTTTTCCGATATGGAAAGCTATCTTCTGGAGGATCAATTGCAGGCGTATCTACTCCGATTGCGCAGAAGCCATGCGCTATTGCTCCTTTCATTGCAAGATCCATTGCTGTTTGCGTGGAGCCGGATTCCGCTGCAAACCAAAAAAGACGCCTATATCAAAAGCATGGCCCGCAAGTTTTTGCACGAACGCAGCCACTATAAACAAAAAATGATCGCCCAGGGCATCCAGGTGTTGGACGTTCCGGCCGATCAGTTGGCATTGTCGGTAGTAAACAGTTATTTGGAGCTGAAATCCAGAGAGGTACTCTGAGGCTTGCGCAGCGTGCCGTATAAATAGGCAGCTAATAAGAGCAGCAGAGTAAGCACGGCAAAAAGGTATTTCACTTCCAGGGAGAGTGAAGAAGGAGTCACATACCCCTCGATCACTCCTGCAATGACAAACAAGGGCAGTGTGCCTAGCAAGAGTTGGGCAGATTCCTTTGCCGCCTGCAGTAGCTGGTATTTGCGGGAGAATCTGCCGGGTACCAGCATCCGATATCCCATATACAAGCCAGCACCTCCTGCGATGAAGATCGCCGTCAATTCAATGATGCCGTGTGGCAGAATAAACGCCCAAAATTCATAGGTTTTGCCAGCTTGCAGGAATAAGGCAGCCAGTGCGCCGATGATCAAGCCGTTATAAAGCAGCAAGTAGATGGTGAAAAGCCCAAATGTGATGCCGCTGACAAAGGCTAGTATGGCGACTTGCATATTGTTGACCATGATCGTAGTGGAAATGACAGGGCTGTTGATTTGATCGTGCCCTTCCCCAAGTCGGTGGGGATCGACATTCTCCGCAATTTCAGCAGGGAGGATGGCATATACATTCAAAGGATCCGAAAATACGGAGGCAAACCCGAATACTCCTCCGAGCAGGAACAGGAGCGTAGCGATGCCAATAAATCCAAGCCTAGCTTCGATCAAGCGGATAAAAAAAGTTTGGAAAAACTGCCACAGGCGGTTCGGGCTGGAGTAGGCCTGTTTGAATGTAACATTATGAGCTTGTACCGTAAGCTGATTCAAATACAGGGTGGTTTCATCCTGTGGATAATACGTACGCATAAAGGCAAGATGGGACGAGACTTTTTTATATAGCACGGTCATTTGATCGATCTCTTCAGCGGTTACGCGATTGGGCTGCTTGTGAAATCGTTCTAGCAATCGCTCGAGCTGTGCCCAAGTCGCTCGATTTTCTTTGAGAAATAGGGTAATTTCCATGTCAGGACTCCTTTCGACACTGCGAAATCCAACGAAATAGGGTGGATAATAATGAACGAACGTCTTGATCGGCTTGCCTCAGTACTTACACCTGAGCAAGTACGGTTGCAATTTCAGACGGCCGGCGTAGGGAGCAGGGCGGCAGCCTATCTGGTTGACGTGACACTCCTCACATTGGTTAATGTTACTTTATTTATTCTGGCAAGTATAGTAGTTAGTGGAAATGCAGATGGGTTCTTGGAGGAACCAAGCGGCTATGCGTTTGCCATCGTGTTGCTCGGTCTATTTCTGCTCAATACCGGATATTTCACGCTAATGGAATATTTTAATGGAGGACAGACGTTTGGAAAGCGGCTCATGGGATTGCGCGTGATCCGCGAGAATGGGCAATCCGTGACGTTTCTGGCAGTCTTGATCCGCAATCTGTTTCGGATCATCGATAATTTTCCGTTTGCCTATCTGCTGGGTTCACTCGTCAGTTTTTTCCATCCACAGGATAAAAGGATTGGTGACTTGGTAGCGGGGACGCTTGTCGTACGTGAAGGGAAAAGCCGAGTAAGCGCAGGAAACAAGCGGCTCGTCAAAGAGTGGGACAGGTGGAAGACAGACCGTGTCAGCGTAAACCTGGATCAAGAAGCCAAAGACAGAATGGACCACAAGGATTGGCTGATGCTCTCTGCCTTCCTCGAGCGGCTTCCCCATCTATCGGAAGAGAAAAAAAGGCAGCTGGGTTTTCAGATGGCCGTTCATTTCTATGAGAAGGGGATAGGCGATAACAGAACCGTTGCCGAGACGAAATCAATCCCGTTTTTGCTCGCCGTTTACGAGCAAGTCAAGGATGATTGGCGTGTATAATCTAACGTTGCTAAAAGAAAACACCCCGAAAAATTGGGGTGTTTTCTGCGTTATTTCATCCGCGTATATTCAGATATCTGTCCGAAGACTTCGATTAATCCCAACAGACCTTCCGCAGTTTGAAATGCGAAAATAGGCAAGGCGACGACAAAAATCAAACTTTCTCCGATCCATTTGCTAATCATTCAAAATTCCTCCCTTTATCTGATCGCTCCTATGATTACGGCAATTTCTCAGAAGGCAGGGAGAAAATTCTCATCATCGTCCTTGCGATTTGCTTGTTTCATTCTAGTGAGTCGAAAAGCAAGGTTGCACAAGATCCCAACCGGATACGACTCCACTTTGATAGGAGCAGGCTGATCATCCCTTCGCCGTAATGGCGCTGCATTCACCGCGGAAAGAATGGAAAGCGTGCGCTGTCGGGTGAAGAGCAATGTGGCTGTCATGCCTGAAAGCAGATAGAGCACCGGGTAGTAGCTGTCATATAAAAGCTCGAGGATTTCAAACATTTTTCAACTACCCCCTTTCCCGCATCGATTGCTTGTATGTTGAATCATAGCGCTGGATAAGCAAGAAAGTCAACAGGTATGTATAGTAATTTGTCCCATTGTTTTCTTGGCTAAAACCGGAAAGTCCTGCTCATACTAAGCGCGATTGGTAAAAGGAGGAGGCAGAGTCATGAGTGGGTATCTGCAAGGTGGGGACGGAATGGAGTACGATGATGGTACAGCCTGGGAAGGATTGGCCATCACGCAGGAGCAACTGAATCATGTGTATATGGCTGGCACGATGGATGATCGCTTGAACTTGCCTGCGATTTCATCCGAATTGAAAGAAAGTTCCTCATGATGTAAGAACAGGCAACTGTAGAAAAAACCTCTCCATCATTTGCGGTGGAGAGGTTTTTTCTGCAAAAAATTTTTTATTGACTGAACCATTTTATTTCCGCAAAATGGAAGGTACCGTAGCCTAGTTCTTGCTAAAAAAACGTCAGAGGAGTGTTTTCATATGATGGACCCGCGCTTACAAAAATTGGCGCATGCATTGGTGAATTATTCAACCCGCGTACAGCCGGGCGAGAAAGTTCTGTTGAATGTCGTCGGACATGTTCCCATGTTCGTAAAAGCCATTATTCGAGAAATTTATGCGGCAGGCGGCAGACCTTTTATCCAGCATATCCACCCTGAGATTCAACGAGAGCTGCTGATGGGAGTGGAAAAAGAGCAGCTGGACATGATGCGTGAAGCTGAAATCAGCCTGATGAAACAAATGGATTGCTATATCGGCATCCGCAGTGGTGACAACATCAACGAGCTGGCCGATGTTCCATCCGATCGACAAAGACTCTATTCCCAATTGGTGCAAGGTCCCGTCATTGACGTGCGTGTACCAGGGACAAAATGGGTTGTCCTTCGCTACCCGAATGCCTCGATGGCACAGTTGGCCAATATGAGCACGGAAGCGTTTGAAGATTTCTACTTCCAGGTATGTACGATGGACTACTCCAAAATGTCCAAAGCGATGGATCATCTCGTAGATCTGATGAATAAAACCGATCAAGTGCGCATTACCGGACCAGGTACAGATCTGACCTTTTCGATCAAGGACATTCCTGCCGTAAAATGTGACGGACTGTTAAACATTCCGGACGGAGAGGTATATACAGCGCCAGTACGTGATTCGATCAATGGCGTGCTAACCTACAATACACCATCTCCCTATGAAGGGTTTACATTCGAAAATGTTTCCTTGACGTTCAAGGATGGAAAAATCATTGAAGCAACCGCGAATGATACGAAGCGGATCAACGAGATTTTGGACACGGACGAGGGAGCGCGCTATATTGGTGAATTTGCGATTGGGGTTAATCCGTTTATCCAAAACCCGATGAAAGACATTTTGTTTGATGAGAAGATCGATGGCAGCTTCCATTTCACGCCTGGTTCTTGCTATGAGGATGCCTATAACGGAAACAAGTCCTCCGTACACTGGGATATGGTGTGCATCCAGCGCGAGGAATGGGGCGGCGGAGAAATGTATTTCGACGGTCGACTCATTCGCAAAAATGGCCGCTTTGTTGTACCAGAGCTGGAGTGTCTCAATCCGGAGAATCTTCGTTAAGCGATTGTCTTGCCGTCTGATCCTGCGCGGTAAGCGAGCGCAACGCTTGTTCTTCTGCCGGAATACGGATCAGTCCCAGCAAGAGCAGATTGCTCACGGGAAACAGCAATGCGGTGAAATAAGCGCCAAAGCATAAGGGCAAGGTCAGCAGCTCGATCGTGACGATCCAGTAGTTGGGATGTTTTAGGTAACGGTACGGCCCGTGCTTGACGGGGGATGTGCCGGGGAGGATCATGATCCTGGTATTCCAATGCCGCCCTAGGGTACGAATGCACCAATACCGTCCCGCTTGTGAGAGGAGAAAAACCGAGAAGGTAGCCCACCACCATGTAGAGAGCTGTTGGGACCCGCTCATCACTTCTACGATCAGACAGAGAAAAAACAGGACGTGGAGCAGGACGATATATTTGTAATGCGAAGCTCCTGCTTCGTGACCACCTTGCGACAAGATATAGTCACGGTTATGTCTGGCGAGACGCAGTTCTACAAGGCGCTGCAGGATGACAATCAGGATGACGATGCCAAAAAACATGAGCAACTGCATTCACTCCTGTTGCAGATATAGTAGTTCACAGCTAAAACCTGGACCGAGCGCGGCGACCAGTCCTTTTTCACCGGACTGCCAGCTGTGCTCGATTTGTTTTTCAAGCACAAATAACACCGTGGGAGATGACATATTTCCATAGGCTTGCAGTACCTGGTGGGCGGGAAGTAATCGTTCCGGCTCAATATCCAGACTGTGTTGATAAGCGGTTAGTACCTTGGCGCCGCCCGGATGCAGCACGAAGTGGGTGATTTGCGGCAAAGACGTTTGATACCGATCTAAAAAGTGATCCACTGCTGATCTCATGCGTTGCTTGACCAAGGTCGGGATATCCCGGGAAAAAATCACCTTTAACCCATCGTCCGTCACATCCCAGCCCATGACATCGAGCGAATCTTTCCAAGTAACCGTACGCGAACCGGAAATACTGGGTGATGACGAATCGTTTGCATGACGGGCAGCAACCTCATCGCCAGCGACAAGGACAGCGGCAGCTCCATCTGCAAAAAGGGAGGTTGCGATCAGGTTGCTTTTGGACCGATCATTTTGGACAAAGGTAAGACCGCATAGCTCAACCGAGAGTAGCAGCACCAGTGAGTGTGGAAATGCACGCGCATAATCTGCTGCTCGCGACAGACCCATGGCACCGCCTGCACAGCCCAGGCCCCAGAGCGGAATTCGCGTAATGTCCTCTCGCAATGGAAGCAGATTGAGCAGGCGAGCATCGATGCTGGGGGTGGAGATACCTGTGCTGGAGACAACCAGTAAGCAATCGATGTCTTCCGCAGATAGACCGATTTTTTCCAGGCAACGGGTGATCGCCTCTACCCCAAGCTGGCAAGCGTGTTCGATATAGAGCTGATTTTTTTCTGCGGTCGTATGCGGAGAGGAAAACCAAGTTAGCGGGACGCAAAAATGCCGTTTTTCAACACGGCTATTGGCAAACACCTGTAAGTATCGCTCGATATCAGGAAAGGCATCTTGAAAAAACTGCTGGGTAAACTGGCGGGAAGCCTCCTGCGACACCGTATGGGGAGGAACGGACGTACCCACTGACAAAATACGAGGCATACCTAGCACTCCCGTCCTAGTAATGGTGTTTCCATTCTCCCCCAAAGTCGCCATTTGCATGCGAGTGTAAACCCTTGCTTTTTATACGGATTCTCAGTAAGATGCGTAAAGGATAGGAAGGATTTGGAGGGGAACAAAAAATGAGCGGAAATCCAAAAACGCAAATACCGGAATTGGAAGGATTGTTGGAAAAATTCACGGAGTTGTTGACAGGGGAAGCCACTCCTGAACGAATCGATATGGTAAAAAACTGGTGCATTTACAGCCATATTCAAAAAGTAATGCCGCCACTCGTGCAGCATTGGGGAAGTGAACCGGAGCATCAACAGGCGAAGGCCGACATCCAAAAAACGATTGAACAATTGAAGCAATGGAATCAGGAAAAGCAAAAGAAGGAATAACGATGAGCAAAAAAAACTAGCACATGAGCTGTGCTAGTTTTCATATTTTTAGAGCACGACAGAAGTTTCCGATTGGGTCTGGCTAGCAGCAGGAACAGATTGTTTGCGCATCGCAATCGAGACGAGTCGGTATTGGAATACCCCTACTACCATTAAGAGAACACCGATCATCGAAAACCAGTAGTTGCCGCCTAGCTCGGTAAAGCATAGTGCTCCTAAGGATGGTCCGATCGTGCCGGTAATCCCCCAGTTGGCACCGAAGATGGAGAAGTATCGACCACGGTATTCGGGTGGTGCTAGGACAGATACGGCTTTTTGAATTTGCGGACCATTCAGCATTTCGCCAAGCGTAAAAATAATCTCGACCGCAACGAATATCGCGAAGCTAGGCGCCCAGCCATAGCCAAAACCGACGAGGGCAAGCAAGGTGTAGGCCAGCAAAATCACTTTTTGCGCCGGGAATCGTTCAGCATAACGGGCGATTAACAGCTGAGTACATACGACCATAAGGCCATTGATGGTCATGAGTGTGGCAAAAACCGTAAGATAATCGGGGAAAATGGTTTTTAGCTGCTGCGGGAGAATGACTTCTACCTGTGAATAAAGTAGTGAGACCGGAATGGCCGCAAGCGTCATCAGGAAGATAGTCGGGTGCTCCCGAATCTTGATTTTTGGCTGTTTCGTTTCTTGTTTGTCAGTTGAATCTGCTTGGGCTTTTTCAGGATTCACCAGTCTTGGCAATGTTTCCGGCACCTTCCAGATGATCAACAGACAATACAGGAAGAGTGCCAACGAACAGAGTCCAAATGCGATACTGGGATTGACCTTATAAATGGCCACTCCAATCAACGGGCCAGTCGCCGCACCGATATTTAATGCGGTATGCAGGAGGGCGAAAACTTCGCTGCGTTTTTCCTCTGGAACGACATCGGTTACCTGTGCGCTGGCTGCCGGCCAAAACAGCGATGCGCCAATCCCGTTCAAAATCGTAAGAAATGCGAAAGAATAAAGGGAATCGGCCCAGATGTAGCCAAGCATGGAAACGGATTCAATAATAAGTGCTGTAATCATAAGGGGTTTTCGACCATACCGGTCTGCCAATCCGCCAGAATACAGACTGGAGATGATCCCGGTAAGCGGTTGAAGTCCGACAACCAAAGCAGCCATGATCAGATTCCCTTCGAGCTTATCAAACAGGTAGATGGCCAAGAATGGGCGAAGCATGAAACCGGCAAAGGTGGTTAAAATGGTGCCGATCACTCGAATCCAAATGGCAGTATCGTAGCGGCTAATCAAGTTTTGTAACCATACCATGAAGCGTGACCCTCCTTTCAAAGTGCGAATAGATGTTCTGTAGTATACAGGAAAAAATTTTCAAATGAAAGAGGGTTGCAAACAGTTTTAATTTTCAGTTTTTGTCATAGTTATCACCATATTCCCATGGCTTTAGGGGGTTTTATGGACCCAAAATCGTTTTTGCAAATGTATCAGGATAGTTTAGGACATTACCTGTACCGCATCGGGCAGCTGATGCGGGAAGAAACGAACCGAGTCCTTCAGGAGTATGACCTCACTCCCCAGCAATGGCAGCTGCTCATTGCCTTAGTCCGATCAGATGGGCTGACCCCGACCGAACTAGGCACGATGACACTGCGGGATAAAACGACCATCTCCCGGATCTTGCCAGGCTTGTTTAAAGGAAGAAGAGCAGACCATGCTATGACGAATATAGCGGGCAGCAGAAACGCTTTCGGATAACCAGGAGAAAGCAATCGTGATTGTATCAATTTACTAGGACTGGAAGTGAGAAATAGGTAAGATAGAATATCGTTTAAAAGCGGCAAGGAGCGGCTAAGCTCCTTTGAGCAGTGCTGTAGGGCTATATACTCCTTGATAATAAGGAAATCGGGAATAGATATGACCATTATACTTATTTCTCAACATATTATGAAAGAGTTTGACGAAAGCTGGCGAATAGATAGTACCTTTAGCATTTTGTCAATCTGTGAAGGAGGATGCTAATATTTGGATATAAAAAAAAGTGACGATCATATAGATTGAAGGAGATAGGAGAGGTTAGAGTAGTGGAGAACAAGGTCAAGCACAGAGAATTGGACATGGAATGGTTAGACTTAATTCTCAGGGCACGCCAGCTTGGTCTTACACCGGAAGAAGTGCGAGCATTTTTAAGCAAAGAAGGGACTGGGATGTCCATCTATAGCGATGGGGACATCAGAGAGTACTATGCTGTTCGTTAATTCCTAAAGCGGAGAATAAAATAGCATAATGTCAGCCGTTCACCCTTCGCATAGACATGACTTTTTGGTATAATAGGTGAAAAATTAACTAGGGTGAACCATCCATGATAGGGAAACGCATTCAACGGATCCGCAAAGAGAAAGGATTGTCTTTGTCAGAACTGGCTGAACGGGCGGGCGTTGCTAAATCGTATCTCAGCTCAATTGAACGGGGATTACAATCAAATCCGTCCATACAATTTCTTGAAAAGGTTTCTACCGTGCTAGGATTGACCGTTGAAGCAATCATTCATGAAGAGCCAGAGGTAGAAAAAGGTGAACTGGATCCGGAATGGTTTCAATTG
>DASQNU010000002.1:0-25900 GCA_035644815.1 Bathyarchaeia archaeon
GCAGGGAGCTGGATCGATTTGGAGCTCCATGTAAAGGAAGCGATTGACCCAGCTGAGTTTCAACGTTTGCGTAAACTGAGCGATGATTTTATCAAAATACAGCGTGTCCTAGTCCAGGAGGGAAAACAGGACGAGCGTGAACAACCGGAGACGAAAAAAGAAGAGTTACGTCCGGATCAGTTGTTTCGCCGCTTTTTTGAACGGAAACGCGGTGTTTCCCCAGACGAAAAGGTAGTTGAGCTGTTTGCGCGTTTGATGGCGCAGGTACAGGACCGGGAAGCGGGAGGTGAGCGGGAATGAGACCGATCCAGTTAAAGCTGTCTGGCTTACATAGCTACCGAGAGCTGCAGGTCATCGATTTCGAAAAACTGTGTGAAGCAGGATTGTTTGGGATTTTTGGACCGACAGGGAGCGGAAAATCGACGATCCTGGATGCGATAACGCTGGCTTTATATGGACAAGTCGTACGCCAAGGTGGCAAGTCTCATCCGCAGGAAGCACTGAATCAGCTGGAGCAGCGTCTCTTCGTGTCGTTCACTTTTGAAATCGGACAAGCGGAGGAGCGACGCCGTTTTATCATTGAGCGTGAATTTGGCTTGGACAAGAAGGGGAATAAGCGCCAGCCGGAGGTTCGGCTGATTGAGTGCGCCCGTGAAGAGGGTGCGGAGGACCGGGTTATCGAGTCGAAATCGACGGCGGTGACGCAAGCGATTGAATCGCTGATCGGGCTGACCCTGCAGGATTTTACCCGAGCGGTTGTCCTGCCTCAAGGGCAATTTGCCCGGTTCCTTACCTTGAAAAGCAGTGAGCGAAATGACATGCTGCAGCGAATGTTTCACCTCCATGAATATGGGGAGAAGCTGAGCGAGCAGATCAGATCGCAATATGAACAAAACAAGCAGGAGCGTCATCGCCTCGAGATTGATCTGGCTGCACTGGGGGATGTCGGACCGGAAGCATTGGAAGCGGCCCAGAAAGAATGGGAAACCGCAAGTGAGATGGAGCAAGCGTACCGGGAACAGACGAAAAATCTGGCCGAACTGAAGCGGGAAAAAGAGCAAGTATATCAATGGCAGCAGGAGCTATCCGCCATTTCGCAACGCTTACAGTCATGGAAGGAACAGAGCGTAGAGATCACGCTGCTTGCACAGAAAGCCAAGGAAATCGAGGCAAGCGTGCTGATCTGGCCACAGCTGGAAAGGGCGAGACAGCTGAAAAAGGAAATGCTCACGCTTCAGGAGACACTCGCTAACTATAAAAATGAGCACGCAGCTGCTACTGTCAGCCAGCAGGAAGCAGAGCGCCATTACCAAGTGGCGGCAGAAAGCCTCCGTATGGAAGAACCTTCCTTGATCGAACAGAAAAGCAAGCTGGAGGAAGCTGTCGCTTGGGAACAAGAGCTGACTGCCTTGCAAAATGAACTGACAGCGGGAGAAGACGAGCTTTCCAAACTGCAGGCTGAGTTAGAGCAGCATGTTGCTCGGATTATGAGTGATGAAGCCACCCTGAATGCACTTCAGGCAGAGCTCAAACAGCTGGAGGAGCAACTGCAGGCAACTACAGTCAGTCCCGAGCAGCGTCTTTTTCTGCAGGACTTGCGTGACCGCAAACTGGCATGGGAACAGGAGCGCAGGAAATACCGCGAACTGGCCGAGGAATGGGCGGGCGTTGAAAAGCAAGCGCAAGAATTGAAGCAACATGTCACAGCGCTCCATGCAGCCCTGCAGCAAGCGGTAAAGCAGCGGGAAGAGGTACAGCAGCAACTGACCACGCTGGAGGCGGCTCCTGTAAACGATGAGCAGGAAATCGAACAAACACGCGATACATTGACTCAGGTCCTTGCACTGGGGAAAGAATGGCGGGAAAAGCTGCAGCAGCAAGCGGATTGGCAACGGCGATGGGAGCAGGGAGACGCAGAATGGCAGAAGGCAGAAACAGCGCTCCAAGCTGCGGAAGCACAGCGGGAGGTCATGGCTAAAGAGTACAGCGAGAGCAAGCAAGAGCTCGAGGAAGTGCGCAAAGCATGGCTGGAATGGCAGCGCGAGCATATGGCCCGCAGCTTGCGTGCTACGCTCGTGCCTGGGGAGGCTTGTTCGGTTTGCGGCTCGACCCATCATCCATACCGGGAACATGAACAGGACGACCTGTTGCAGCAAGAGACGGACAACCAGCATTGGGAGAGTCGGATCGCCCGTGCAGAGGAGAAGGTCCGCGAGATCGAACAGCTGCGCACGAAAGCAGCGGAACATGAGCAGCGATGCAAGGTAGAATTCGCTACGCTGCAGCAGCGGAAAGTCTCCCTTTTGGAGGAACAGGTGAGCATCGAAGCGCGCTTAGCCCATCTGATTGCCGAATGCGCTGATCTGGGTGAGCTATGGAAAGTGACCGAGATTGATCAGCTTTTGCAGCGATACCGGGAAGTCGAAGAGCGGCTCCGTCAACAGATGCAAGAACGGGAACGCAGAAAAGGCATGATCGAAGAAACGCGGCAGCGGCTCCAAGCGGTTCGCGAACAGGAAATGGCGCATCAGCTTGCTTATGAAAAGCAAGCAACAATGTTGACACAGAGCGAGGAAAAGCGAGAGCAGCTGCAGGGACGGGTAAAAACAGCGGAAGAAGCCTATCAGCGTATGGAAGCCGATTTGCGCCAGCGCTCGCCTGAGTTGCCCTTGGAGCAGATCGAGGCCGCATTTGCAAGGCTGCAGGAGCAAGATCAACAAAGAGAGACAATCCAAGCAGAACGTAATCAACGCGAGGAACAGCGCAAACAGCTGCAAGCTACGCTAGATGCTGCGAAACAGCAGCGAGGTGAAGTCGCGGTCCGGGAAGCGGCGCTGCGTGAGCGTATTCGCGAGCGAAAACTGCTGTGGGAAGAAAAGCAGAAACGTTTGCAGGAACGGACGCAAGGAGAGCCAGCGACAACACGTTTGCAGCAAGCCTCCAATCGTTTGCAGACACTTCGTTATGGCTTGGAGCAGGCAGAGGCAACCCGACAACAGGCAGGAAAGTTGCTCCAGGAGGTGCAGGAGCGTTTACTGAAAACGGAGGAAGCTGTTACCCAGCGAAGCAGACAGCTGAACGAAGCGGAAACGGAGCTTGCCCAGTTACTGCAGAAGCACGGTTTTGAAGATCCACTGCAGGTCGATCAGCTGTATGCACAGCGTGAACAGCTGGCGGGTTATCAGTTACGTATCCAGGAATACCATACGACGGTTGACCGCCTGAGCTATGAAGCACAGCGTCTGATGGACAAGCTGGCTGGACGCTCCATTACGGAAGAGGAATGGCTGGCGTTGAAGCAAGGCTGGGAGGAGCTGGATCAGCTCTTCCAGACGGCCAAGGAGAGTGTGGCGATTGCTCGTCAAGCAGTCACACGGATCATGGAAAACCATGAAAAATGGCAAGTGCTGCAGGCGCAATTACAGGAAGTAGCCAATGAGCAAAGCCGTCTGGAGGAGCTGCGGAAGCTGTTTGAAGGAAAGGCATTTGTTCAGTTCATCGCGGAGGAGCGGTTGGCCGCAATCGCTCGAGATGCTTCCTATCATTTAAAACGGATGACAAAAAATCGCTATGCGCTGGAGCTTGGCGACGACGGGGAATTTGTCCTGCGCGATGAAGGGACAGGCGGGATTAGAAGACCGGTCAGCACACTGTCTGGCGGTGAAACCTTCCTTACCTCGCTGGCGCTGGCATTGGCCCTGTCCGTAGAAATACAGATGCGTGGAGGGCGGCTGGAATTCTTTTTCCTTGATGAGGGCTTTGGTACGTTGGATCCCGAGTTGTTGGAGGTCGTCATGGATGCACTGGAACGGCTGCGCATGGACCATTTTACGATTGGTCTGATCAGCCACGTCCCTGAGCTGCGCAATCGTATGCCGCGCCGATTGGTGATTACACCGGCAGAGCCATTAGGGGCGGGCAGCCGGATCGAGCTGGAAATGGAGTAATGCAGGAGGATTAGACATATGGGGATTCAATTTATCCTTGGTCGGGCAGGATCGGGGAAAACGACGACAATTACCACACAGCTTCAGGAACGGTTGCAAACCAATCCGGTAGGCAGACCTTTGATCCTGATCGTGCCGGAGCAGGCCACTTTTCAAGCAGAATATACGTTAGCGACCCTTCCAGGCTTGCATGGGGTGATTGGCTCACAGGTCCTCAGCTTTGGCCGATTGGCGTTTCGCCTCCTGCAGGAATTGGGCGGAGCGACACTTATGCCGATTGATGACTTGGGCAAGCAGATGGTCCTGCGCATGCTGCTGGAAAGATACCGTGATCAGCTGACATTATTCCATCGTTCCGCGCAGCAGCCAGGCTTCGTCGGGAAGCTGGCTCGTATGGTGAGCGAGTGCAAAGCATTCGGGATATCCACGGAAGAGCTGGACGAGGCGGAGTGGGGCAGCGGGACCCTTTCGCAAAAGCTGCATGATTTGCGTGTCATCATGGGAGCCTACGATGCTTATCTGGAAGGCAAATATTATGACACGGATGAGATGCTGTCCCGTGTGGCTGCAAAAGTAACGGATTCGGAATATGTAAAGGATGCAGAAATATGGATCGATGGCTTTACCGGCTTTACGGCACAGGAGTACCTTATGGTCGAGCAGCTGATGCGCCATGCACGGCAGGTGACGATCGCACTTTCACTTGATCCGGATGAGAGAGACATGGAAGCAGACGAGTTGGCACTGTTTCATCCAACGATCACGACTTATCAGCGGATCAGTCGCATGGCCCGGGAAGCAGGAGTGACGATCGACGATCCTATCGTATTAACAGAGCAGCGCCGCTTTGCCCAGAGCCCAAGTCTGAGTCATCTGGAGCGACATCTCTTTCATTGGCGAAAACCGGCTTCCAGCCCGGCTCCGGCACGTGAAAACGAAGTCATGCTGGTTGCAGCAGCGAATCGTCGCGCTGAGGTAGAGGCCGTTGCGTTGCAAATTCTTTCCCTAGCGCGGGATCATCACTACCGCTGGCGGGACATAGCCATATTGCTGCGGGATATCCTGCCGTATGCGGACGAGATCGAAAGCGTCTTTCAGGAGTACAAGATTCCTCATTTCTTGGATCAAAAGCGGACCGTCATGCACCATCCGGTCATTGAGCTGATCCGCTCCTCTTTGGAAGTGATCACGGGAAAATGGCGTTATGAATCGGTTGTGCGCTGCTTGAAGACCGATCTGATCGTGCCAGAACAGCTGAGTTTGCATAGCGTTCGTACGCAAATCGATTTGTTGGAAAACTACGTGCTCGCCTATGGCATCTATGGTTCTCAGTGGGCGAGTGAGGAGCCTTGGGGCTTCCATGGTCAAAAGCAAGGCTATGAGCAGATCGATGAGATTCGTCGGCGATTTGCCCAGCCTCTCTTGGAGCTGGATGCGGAGCTGCAAAAGGCGGAAGAGGTTGATGTGCGCGCGATCACCACAGCCCTCTATCAGTTCCTCTTGGCAGTGCAGGTGCCGGATCAGCTGGAGAAATGGCAGGATCAGGCGGAGGAAGCGGGAGAGCTTGATGCCGCTCAAGAGCATGGGCAAGTGTGGAATGGCGTCATTCAATTGTTTGATCAAATGGTGGAAGCGATGGGCGACGAGCGTCTGGATCTGGAGACGTATGCCCGTATCCTCGACAGTGGATTGGAAAGCATCACACTCGGCTTGGTTCCGCCGGCGTTGGATCAGGTGCTGGTCGGTTCGATGGAACGTTCGCGGCAGCCAGATGTCAAAGCCTTGTTTATCCTCGGAGTGAATGAGGGCATGATTCCGATGCGTCATGTGGAGGACGGTATTCTCGATGAAGCCGAACGGGAACGGCTGACAGCCGCTGGGTACGAGCTTGCTCCCAGTGCCAAACAACTGCTGATGGCCGAGCAATTTTTACTCTATCAGGCGATTACCCGACCGTCTGAGCGCTTGTGGCTGAGCGCTTCTTTGGCAGATGAGGAGGGAAAAGCGTTGCTTCCATCCGCCATGATGGAGAGGGTAAAGGAAACGCTGCCGGGAACGTCCATCCGCTTTTTTGCCAATGAACCGACAGGCGACACGGCGGAAGACCAGTTCCTTTTAGGGCGGCCCTCCCAGGTTTTTGGGCACTTGCTGACCTTGCTGCGTCAAGTAAAGCGCGGCGGGACGCTCTCGCCTTTTTGGTGGGAAGTGTACGAGTGGTTTGTTCGGCATTCTGCTGATGTAGCACGAGAACGCTGGCTGCTGTCTGGTCTGCGCTATGCCAATCGGGTCACCCCTTTGCCACAGCAGACGAGTCATGCCCTGTACGGGAAGCAACTGCGGATGAGCGTATCGCGGCTGGAGCGTTTTCAGACCTGTCCGTTTTCCCACTTTTCTTCGCATGGACTTCGTCTCTCCGAGCGGGAAATGTATCGCCTGGAGCGCTTCGATGTCGGAGAGCTATTCCATGAGTCATTGAAGCGAGTCGTGGAAAAGATGAAGCTGGAGCAGCTGGAGTGGGCGGGCATCTCGGAATCTGGGAGCATGAAGCTGGCTGCCGAGGTGGTGGACGAGGTCGTACCGATTACACGCAGCAACATCTTACAGCGGACTGCACGCTACCGCTATCTGACCGGCAGACTGAAGCGTGCCGTAGGACGAGCGATCTATGTGCTGGGTGAGCATGCTAAGCGCAGCAAATTTGTGCCGATCGGTCTGGAGGTGTCTTTTGGCCCGAATGGGGAGCTTCCCGGTCTGAACATGTCGCTGGACAACGGGCTGCAGCTCCAATTAATCGGCCGGATCGACCGTGTGGATCAATCCATCGAGACGGAACAGCTCTATCTGCGCGTCATTGACTATAAATCGGGACCAAAAAAGCTGGCCATGGCTGATGTCTGGAACGGGCTGAATCTTCAGCTGCTCGTCTATTTGGACGTGGTGCTTTCCAATGCCGATGTGTGGCTGGGGCGAAGAGCAGAGATAGGCGGGGTCTTTTACTATCAAGTCGCCGATCCGGTCGTTACCGCAAAACGGCTTCTGACGGCGGATGAAGCAGCCAAGGAGAGAGCGGCCAAGCTGAAAATGAAAGGGCTCATGCTGGCGGATACAGAGCTGGCCAAGCTGATGGACGGACAGACAGAATCGGGCAACTCCGAGCTGCTGCCATTTGGTTTCAAAAAAGATGGCAGCTTCACGGCGACCTCATCGGTGGCGACAGCGGAGCAATTCCACAAGCTGCAAGGCTATGTACGCAACACGGTAAAGGAGCTAACCACCCGCATGACCGATGGGGAGATTCGCGTAGCCCCTTATACCCAGGGCGCGTTTACCGCTTGCCAGATCTGTCCGTATAAAGCGGTCTGTCATTATGATCCGCTCTTGGAAGGAAATGAAGTACGCCAATTAGGCAAATGGAAAGACAAAGACGTATGGACCATGCTGGCAGGAAACGGGGAAGGAGGAGAGCGTCATGACACAGCAAGCAGCGAAGCCTGAACAATGGACAGACGAGCAGTGGCAAGCGATTATACGCAAGGGCAACAATTTGCTCGTCGCAGCGGCGGCAGGATCTGGGAAAACGTCGGTGCTGGTCGAGCGGATCATTCGCAAAGTGACGGATACTGCCGAACCGATCGGAGTGGATGAACTGCTGGTCGTAACCTTTACGAATGCAGCGGCAGCAGAAATGCGCCATCGGATTGGCGAAGCGTTGCGCAAAGCGATTGAGAAAGAGCCGCAGTCCGCTCATCTGCGCCGTCAATTAACACTGCTGCAGCGGGCGACCATCACGACCTTGCACTCCTTTTGTCTGGAACTGCTTCGTCAATATTATTACATGGTCGATCTTGATCCGGACTTCCGCATTGCCGATCCGATGGAGACAGAGTTACTGCGTCAGGATGTACTGGAAGCAAAGCTGGAGGAATGGTACGAGCTGGATCCAGATTTCCAAGCATTAGCCGATCGGATGGTTGATGGACAGGATGATGCAGCGCTGCAGAGCTTGTTGCTGCGCATTTACGATTTTTCGCGGAGTCATCCTCGTCCGTCAGAATGGCTCAGTGAGGTGGCGGCAGCTTTTGAGGTGAAGGAAACAACGCCATTGGAGAGCTTACCATGGACCCGCAGTATTTTGCGGGCGATTCGCCTTGAGCTGCAAGCATTGACCTCGATGCTGACAAAAGCGATCGGACTGGCCGCCTCTCCGGAAGGACCAAATGCGTATGTACCGGTGCTCGAGGCGGAGCAGTTGGCTGTACAGGCAGCCGTTCAAACAGCAGGGCAAGGCTGGGAACCGCTGCGGCAGGCATTATCCGCAATCCAGTTTCAGCGTCTGCCTGCAGTCAAGGATGCCGATCCGCTGGTCAAGGAGCAGGTCCAAGGCTTGCGGGATAGCGTGAAAAAGCGGCTGAAAGCGCTGGAGGAAGAGTATTTCAATACTGCGGCTGCGGAATACCTGCGGGATCTGGCAAGTATGGCTCCGCATATGAAGACGCTGGTACGTCTGGTGGACGAGTATGAAGAAGCTTACCAACGGGAGAAGCGGGCGCGATCACTTGTCGATTTTGGCGACTTGGAGCATGTCGCCTTGCAGATTTTGATCCAGCGGGATGAGGGGGGCAATACCTTGCCTTCCGAGGTGGCGACCTCCCTGCGGGCTCGTTTTGCCGAGGTTCTCGTCGATGAGTATCAGGATATCAATCTCGTGCAGGAAACAATCTTGCAAATGGTGTCCCGAGATGGAAAGGAAACGGTAGCCGCCAATCGCTTCATGGTCGGTGATGTGAAGCAAAGCATCTACCGCTTCCGTCTAGCGGAGCCGAATCTGTTCATGCAAAAGTATCAGGAGTACGAAACCGATTACGAAGGTCCCTATGCTGCTCGGGCAGAAGGCTTGCGCATAGATCTGGCGGCTAACTTCCGCAGTCGCAGCGAGGTGGTGGATGCCGTCAACTATCTTTTCCGACTGATCATGACACCGGGCGTTGGCGAGCTTGCCTATGACCGGGCAGCCGAGCTGATTTGCCGTGCAAGCTATCCGGAGGTGGAGCCAGAGCGGTTGCAGGCAGAGGTGCATTTGATTGATCGTACCGCACCGGATGCGGAGGAAGCGGATGAAGGGGGCTACAGCACAGAGGAGGCAGAAGGTGCGATAGCAGACACCACGCAGACGCAAAACCTTGCTGAGGAAGCAAGCGTCGCTCAGCTGGAAGCCCGTCTCATCGCAAGCCGCATTCGTAAATGGATGGAGCCGGGAGAAGGAGAGAAACCGCTCCTCGTGTTCGATAAAAAAGCGGGTGGCCTTCGTCCAGTGGCCTATCGTGATATGGTCATTCTGCTGCGTGCTACCGCAGGCTGGGGACAGGTTCTTCAGGAGGAGCTTCGTGCAGCGGGGATTCCGGTTTATGCCGAACAGAGCGGTGGATATTTTGCTGCGCCGGAAGTGGATCTGATGCTTTCCCTGCTACGGCTTATTGATAATCCGATGCAGGATATCCCGCTGGCTGCCGTCCTGCGCTCCCCGATCGGCAACCTGAAAGAAGAAGAGCTGGCTCAGATTCGGATCGAGTGTCCCGGGGGTTCCTTTCATCAAGCAGTGACGCAGTATATGGAGAAAGACTCGCCAGATGAGGCGCTGCGCCGCAAGCTGAGAGGCTTTTATGCACGGCTGAATCGCTGGCGCACCAGAGCGCGTCAAGGCTCGCTGGCCTCTTTGCTTTCCATGATCTATCACGAGACGGGCTATATGGACTATGTGACCGGGATGGAGAACGGGCACCAGCGCCGAGCCAATCTGCGGATTCTCTACGATCGGGCGAAACAGTACGAGGCGGGCTCGTATCGCGGGCTGTTCCGTTTTCTGCGCTTTGTAGATCGCATGCAGCAGGCGGGCAATGATCTGGGTGAGGCTCGCACGGTAAGCGAAAGTGAGGATGTCGTGCGGATCATGACCATCCACAAGAGTAAGGGACTTGAGTTCCCGGTTGTGTTTGTAGCTGGATTGGGCAAGCAATTCAATACGATGGATATCAAAAGCTCTTTCTTGTTGCACAAGGATCTTGGCTTCGGACCACAGGTTACCGATCCCGAGCTGCGTCTGCGTTATCCGAGTCTGGCGATGCTGGGCATTCGTCAGGAGCTGCGCAGGGAGCTGCTCGCAGAAGAAATGCGCGTCTTGTATGTTGCTCTCACTCGTGCACGCGAGAAACTGGTGCTGGTCGGCTCTGCGAAGGACTTGGGCAAAAGCATTGTCCAGTGGGGGCATCAACAAGCGGATGGGGATACACTTGCCGATGAAGATTTGCAGCAGGCGAAAGGCTTCTTGGACTGGATTGGACGAGCTTTGCTGCGTCATCCGGCTGCGAAACCGCTGCGTGCGTATCCGATGGAAAAAGGACATGAGGCGCAGGCCATTTCTTTACCCCTGATCCAGGATCGATCACAATGGTCGTTTCACTTTTATCCGGCTGCAGAGCTTACCGGTCAGCAGGCGATGGAGAGAAGTGAAATGATCTATTGGGAACAGCTTGTAAACCGTGAGTTGATTTCCGACCGCCCAAGAGATGCAGACCTGCAAAAGGTGATTGAACGTGCGCTTGGCTGGGAGGATCCTCATCGGATTGCTGCCACCACTGCCGCCAAATGGAGTGTCAGCGATCTGAAGCAACGACATTCTAGCGACAGCGGCATGCCTTATCGCTTACCGCGGATTCATCAGAAGCCGCACTTCCTCTCGAATGGGAATGGCAATTCCAAACGCTTTTCGGCTGCGGAACTGGGGACCATCATGCATACGGTCATGCAGCACCTGGATCTCACGCGTACTTTGGATGAAGCGGATGTTCGCCAGCAGATAGGCAAACTGGTGGACCGACAATATTTGACCCAAGAGCAGGCTGATGCAGTGCAAGCTGGCCAGATTGCTGCCTTCTTTTCCTCCGATTTGGGGCAGCGGATGAAGCTTGCTCGTACCGTGTATAGGGAGTTACCTTTTACGCTGGCGATTCCAGCGGGAGAGATTCGCACCGAGCTGTCCGCGTCTCCCGATGAGAAAATCATCGTCCAAGGGGTGATTGACTGTATGTTTGCGGAAGCGGATGGTCGGTTGGTCCTACTGGATTTCAAAACGGATGGCATTGCCGCTGAACCGACACCAGAAGCGATTGAACAACTTCGTGAACGATACGGGGAACAGCTGCGCTACTATAAGCGGGCAGTAGAAGAGATCTGGAAGCAAGAAGTGGCGGAAAGCTATTTGTATTTGTTTGCTGGGGGCTTCTCCATATCATTTACTTCTTAGTGAAGGGTAAGAGAAATTCGGTCATAACTTGGCATCGGTCCGCATATGGTGATAGGCGGGTATGCTCACCGGCTTGAAATGAAAGCTTTTCATAAATGGCTGGGGAGAACTGCACCGAAGATAGGTAGGAATACCCGTAACCAACATTCGCCTTAATCGTAATAGAGGAAAGCGAACGAATGTAGGAGTGGAGAGCATGAGATCCTTACTGGTGGGGATCGGCTTGTTATGTGCGGGAGGACTCATCTCGGGGTGGAAAGACGATGAACGGTTTCTCCTCCTGTATGCGACCTTTACGGGAGGCGGACTATGGCTGCTCAGCGCCATCCTGTCAGGGGCGATGCTAAGTGGGGACCGCATCAGGGCTAATTATGCCACGGAAGAAGAAGAGGATCGTCACAACCGGCATTTGTGGATGGTCCGTTTCTTTCTGGCAGGCGTTCCTTGTGCAATAACGGCTGTCATCTTGTTATTCGAGCTTCATCGATGAAGAAAGTCTGTCATGGTGGTGACAGGCTTTTTTCGTTTCGTATTAAAAAAGAGGCTGCAGTGGGGAGAGCATGTTTCGAAACTCCGCTTCATTCTACGCCCTACAGTGAAGTGGGGACTGTCCGCTCCACAGTGAATCGCGGGGGTCCGCAAAAGTAGTAGCCGCTCCGTAGCTTGGGCAAGGTTGCGGCCCTGTTTCCCGCGATTCGCTGCTCCGCTAAGCAGGGCTTCGCAGGCGCTCCGTTTCGAAACATTGCTCTCCAACGTGGCAGTTGCTATATAGAGAAAACGAAAAATATTGAGAGCCAGTAGAGATCATGCAAGTAGCCGCTATATTCCATCATCCGAATAGTTTGATTCAACAGTCAACGTGGCTTTATGCAACAAATGCCCATGAATGTTGGTTTTTTTCTTTAATCCGTTCGAATCTATAGCATGGGTCTCGTGAGGAAGGAAAAAATGGGACTGGCGGAGTCTTTGTCACACCTTCTCAGGTGGAGCTTCCAAAAACGGTACACGCTTGTCGCGCAACCCCATCGGTTGAATAGGCTTCCTTGAAACCTTTTGCGCGACGTACCGTTTTTGGAAGCGGAACCGGACAGTCTACACCCCCTTGCGGGTGTGGCAAGAACGCAGCCCGCCCGTTTTTTCCTTCCCCCACCACCATGTTTGCACAAACTAAAATACTATCAACAAATAATAACAGAGCAAACCAGCCAAACTAGAGAAAGACGCGATCATGTGGAGGTCTTTCTATATGGATCTATTTCGGAAAAAATCAATCGAGCAAATGATCGGACAGACCAAAGAAAAAGAAAACGGATTGCGAAAGGCATTAGGTGGCTTCGATCTGACGATGCTAGGGATCGGAGCCATCATCGGGACAGGCGTGTTTGTGTTGACGGGTGTGGTAGCGGCCACACATGCCGGACCTGCTTTGATTCTCTCTTTTATTCTCGCGGGGCTAGCTTGTGTCTTTGCGGCGCTTTGCTATGCGGAATTCGCCTCCATGGTGCCGGTATCCGGGAGTGCCTATACTTACAGCTATGCGACATTTGGCGAGTTCATCGCATGGATGCTGGGCTGGGATCTGATCTTGGAGTATGGGCTTGCCGTATCGGCAGTCGCCAGTGGATGGTCGGGATATTTTCAAGGATTGCTGGCTGGTTTGGGTATTACTTTGCCGGTAGGGATAAGTGCTGCTTTTAACGCGGAAAAGGGATCGATCATTGATTTGCCTGCCGTTGTCATCATTTTTTTGATCGCATTCTTGCTCATGCAAGGCGTAAAGGAATCTACTCGCGTCAACAATGTGATGGTGATCATCAAAGTAGCGGTCATCCTGCTTTTTCTGATCGTCGGCGTGAGCTATGTCAAACCGGAAAACTGGACGCCATTCATGCCATTCGGGTTTGGCGGTGTGGCGACCGGAGCGGCGATGGTGTTTTTCGCTTTTATCGGCTTTGATGCGGTATCGACTGCGGCTGAAGAAGTGAGGGATCCGCAGCGAAATATGCCTGTTGGAATCATCACTTCCCTCGCGATCTGCACAGTATTGTATATTGCCGTTTCCTTAGTGCTGACGGGGATTGTTCCTTATCAGGAGCTCAACGTAAAAAACCCAGTCGCGTTTGCACTCAACTACGTCAATCAGGATTGGGTGGCAGGGTTTATATCACTGGGTGCGATAACCGGGATGACTACAGTGCTGCTGGTCATGCTGTATGGACAGACTCGGCTCTTTTTTGCCATCAGCCGGGATGGTCTGCTGCCCCCCATTTTTTCCCGTATTCATCCGGAAAAACAAAACCCGACACGAAGCACGTTGATCGTGGCCACGTTGACTGCGATTTTCGCCGGATTCATTCCATTGGGGAAATTAGCGGAGCTGACGAACATCGGGACGCTGTTTGCTTTCATCGTGGTCTCCATTGGGGTCATCTATTTGCGGAAAACAAAGCCTGAACTGAATCGCGTGTTTCGTGTGCCGCTGGTTCCGTTGTTGCCAATCTTGGCGGTACTGTTTTGCGGGTATCTGTTGATCAGCTTGCCAGCGAATACGTTTATCAGTTTTGTCATCTGGATCGTGCTTGGCGCGATTGTGTACTTTACGTATGGAAGAAAAAACAGCCATTTGGCTGGTCAAGGCCAGGGGCAGAAGTAATGCAGTGAAAAGCCACACATTCTATACGGGATGTGTGGCTTTTCCATGGAATTGAGCTTTTTTGAGACATTTTAGAAAGAAGTACATGCTGATGAAGTTTAACGATGCCAAGACGAGATACATCACCGTTCCACCATACTCATCAAGCAGAAATCCGCCCATGACCGGACTGAGAAAGGCCCCCAAGAACGTAATGTTTTGCGCTCCAAAATAGGCTCCTTTATGCGAGGGTGGAGCGATTTCGTCAAGGATCGTACTTTGCAGCGGCGCAACAATCGCCTCTGCCAGACTAAAGATCACCATCGCGCCATACAGCATCAAAGCTGTAGGGGAAACGCCAAACCCGACAAGCCCGCATGCGACGAGGGTAATCCCCAATTTGATCAGGTAGCTTGAATGCTTCTTGGCTGTAAACGATGCTAGGGGAAGCTGGAAGACGACGATGAAGAGAGCATTGATCGCCAAAAGAATACTAAAGATCGAGGTACCGTTAGCAAACGTTTTTGCGAGATGCTGTGACAGCAGGGCAGTAAACTGTCCCAAACCAGTCATGAGCAGGATCCCGCCAATTACATACAAGCGCAGATTGGCATCATTCATAATCATTTTGCATACTTGTCCGAAGCTCATCTGTGCAGAGGCTTCACCGATCGCATTACGCGGTTTTGCAGCACGGAGGACCAGCAGCAGCAGGAAGCCATACAAGCAAAAAATGACAGCGGAAATCAGGAAAGGCGTCATTGTGGCGGCTACATCCAGACCAACTGCAAGGAGTGGCCCGATCGCCCAACCCACATTCAGCGTAAAATTTAAGAAAGAGAACGCTGTGCTGCGTTCCTGTTTTTGTGTAAGCTCGGCGATCAAGGTCCGGGAAACAGTTTGGAATACAGCATTGCTAAAGCCAGCAGAAAGGACAAGCAGAGATAGTGGGAATATCCGGTCGACAACGGTGTACCCGAAATAGTTCGCGCCTGTAATGAGCAAGGAGAGCACCAGCAACGGCTTGTAGCCAAAGCGATCGGACAGGACCCCGCCAATGAATCCCCCCACGATCCCGGCGATCGATCCTGAACCAATGATGGTACCGATTAGTGTCGCGGATAAGCCCAGTTGTTTGGAGAGATAGATCGCGAGAAAAGGAGTGGTCATCGAGACGCCGATGAATACGAGAATATTACCGAGCAGCAGAAGCTTGATCGTCGGATGCAGGTGGACAAAGGTTCGAAATACATCACGCATGAAGGGATGCTCCTTTTGCATTTCAATTAGTTTTATGAAATGAATACAGTGTAGTTGTTTTATAATCATCAAACGATATAATTGGATTATAATCATGAATCAATCTTGGTTGTCAACTACTTTCAAACGACTTATACTGACTTAGAAGGGGAAAATGTGACCGTGAATGAATCAAAGAAGTGAGTCTTAGGGGGAAAAACATTGACATTTTCGATAAAAATCAGTGCTTCGCCTGTCCATGAGTTGGTGTTCAGCTTTTTCCTGTTTATGAAGCCGCTTGCTGACAAAATGAAAAAAGAGCTGGATATCGGCTCTGGCTGGTATCAGGCTCGGCAAACACAATTTCCGAACATGGTGGAAGATGAAGGGCATGGCTCCGTTCAGTATGAATATGCCACGGTATTGGCATGGCTGTATCCCGACCAGGACGATATCGAGGGGTTTCTCGGGTGGTTTTCTTCCTTGACTGCAGGCGATATTTACTTGTTAACCGAGCCATATATGAATGATAAATTCGCTTTGCCAAAGGACTTATCCCGACTTCATGCAAGGGCTGCAGGTTTCTTGCGGGAATGGCATCAGCATTATTTTCACGGCTTGATGGGGTATTACGAGTCGCACATAAATGCAGATGTTCTGAAGCGGATAGAAGAGTATGCGGAGGGGAAGGACAGTGAGGGCTATTTGGAGGCAATCACTGGCGGGCTGGTAATGGAACCGGATCTGGGGATCAAGGAGGTCAAGTTGTTTCCGACGATCCACCTTAGCCCGTTTTTTACCAGTCAGGTATATGGCCAGCTTGCTATTGCCTGCTATCCGTTAAATGTGTGGAAAACGCCGGAAGAGCAGGAGACAGCTTTACTCGTGAATATGGGGAAAGCGTTGGCGGATGAGCGCCGAATCAGCATCCTGCGGTATTTAGCGGATGGGAAAAAGTCATTCGGGGACATTGCTTCCATGCTGGGGACGACTAAAGGAACCATTCACCATCATCTGCATTTTCTTAAAGCAGCCCGGATGGTGCGGCTTTATGAGACTGGCGATCGAAACAGCTATGGTTACTATGAGACTCGGCCTATCATTGCGGATAAGCTGCATGCGTTGTTGTCTCGGAGTACTCGGGTGTAGTTTGATAGGGGCTGTTGGGTGGAGAGAGCATGTTTCGTAACATGCTCTCAAGAAGCGTCTCAGTCTTTTGGAAATGCCATTTTTAGCCTAAAGCTTGCCTGGAATCGAAAAAGGAGCTGCGAGGATCATCTCCTTGCCGTCTACATAAAAATGCTTGACGACCCTGTATTCTCCCTGCGTCAGAATGTATGGAAACTGCTCCTTTTTGATTGTCTCTTGATGGGAACCACCTGGCTCAAGTTGAAGAGCGATTTCCACAAAAGCCAGGTCTTCAACAAACGGGACTTCATACCAGATCCCGTTTTTCTTTTTCTCAAGTGTAAATGCTGCACCAAACGTTAATGTCCCAGGCCCGTCGTTTTTGATCGTTAACAACCCACTATCAAACGAAGAGGGGCCATTCGGCAGATCCATGTGTATCTCGACATGGATCTCTTTGCTTTTCAATTGGCTGGGCAGCTCATTATGAGCAGATTGCTTGGTTAGCGACTGCTTTATTTCCTCCGCCTGCTGGGAGCATCCCATCGCGAATACTGCGGCGAGAGCGACAGTAAGCAGTAATTTGAGCAGATTCATCTCATCTTCTCCCTTTTCCTCTTTTCCATTATGACGCGTTATATGAGGGGGTGTTTCATATGCAACATACAAATGGGGATTGGAAACATCAGGAGGCTATGATATTATACTTTATATACATAAAAGTATAATAAAGCGCATTCGTAAAGGTGGGCTGGGCATGAATAATTACCAGAAGGTAGTGATGATTACAGGTGCTTCAAGAGGATTGGGTCGCGCACTCGCTCTTGCTTTTGCCAGCATAGGAGCACGTTTGGCTTTATGTGCACGAACAGAACAAGCGCTTCATCGGGTCAAGGAAGAAGCGGAGTCGCTGGGGGCAGCAGAGGTGTTGATCGCAACGGCGGATGCTTCCGTAGCCGCAGACATTGACCAATTCGTCACCGCAGCTGAAGAGCGTTTTGGTCAGATCGATGTGCTCATCAATAATGCAGCGATTCTTGGCCCGAGCCCGATGCCTCTGTTGCTGGATTATCCCGATGAAGCTTTCTTGGAAACCATCCGTGTCAATACGATGGGACCCTTTCTAGCAACCAAACGAGTGTTACCAGGCATGCTTCGGCGTGGGCAAGGGTCAGTCATTCATGTATCCTCCGAAGCAGGGCAAACCGGATTTGCCGGCTGGGGTGCATATGGGGTGTCCAAGTTTGCCTTGGAAGGACTCGCGCAGACTTGGGCGAATGAACTGAGAGATACGCCCGTGCGAATGAATTGGGTCGATCCAGGCAGCATGGCCACCGACATGATGGCACAGGCGGATCCTAACCCCAGCTATTCACTTGCTGACCCGCAGCATGTCGCGGATGTATTTCTCTACTTGGCCTCGCCGGAAGCAAAAGACTTTCACGGACAGCGGTTTGTCGCCAAAGATTTTGTGCGTTAGATCGCTTGCCGAAACAGAATCAACCTAACACCTACTGACGATTGGTTCGCTCCCATCAAACGTGAACTCTTTCGTCTTTTTTCATATGGCCACCGCATGATTCATGGTAAAGTGAAAGAAAAGATGATATCCCAGATACTGGGGTAAGGGCTACGGTATACGTCATCAGCTATGCATGGGAGGGAAAGAAAGTTGGAGCGAAAAATCAAAGTTGGAATCGTTGGGTTAGGGGGAATTGCCCAGAAAGTCTATCTGCCCATATTAGCCAATGAAAAAGAATGGTCCCTGATCGGTGCCTATTCGCCGACACGCAGCAAGCGTGAAGCGATTTGTCAGGCGAATCGGATCACACCTTATGAGAGCTTGACCGCCCTCGCTGGTGAGATCGATGCTGCTTTTGTCCATACGTCAACGCCGACGCATTATGAAGTGGTTTCATCCTTATTGAAAGAAGGCGTTGACGTCTACGTAGACAAACCGTTAGCGGCAACCGTCGAGGAAGCAGAGCGATTGGTGGAGCTAAGTGAAAAGACAGGCAGAAAGCTGATGGTCGGGTTTAACCGCCGTTTCGCGCCATTTTATCAAAAAGCACAGGAGCTCGCTGGTGATACGGCGGCATGGGTTCGCATGGAAAAACATCGAATGAACGGCATCCTTCCCGATCACTATACACTCACTCTTCTGGATGATTACATACACCTGGTTGACCTTGCGCGCTGGATTGGCGGGGGAGAGGTCACACTCGTGGGCGGTCATATCACTACGGGAGAAAAGACAGAACTGCTTCATACCAAGCATGCTTATCAGTCAGCAGCGGGACTCTACTTAGAAACCGGCATGCATCGCTCAGCTGGAACAGGCCGCGAATGTGTGGAATGGGTCTGCCACAATCGCGTGATCCGCGTCATTGATCTGGAGCAGATGGAGGTAGAGGAGGAGGGACGGACGACCGTACACCGACCTGGTTCCTGGGATACCATCCTCAAACGCCGGGGCTTTATCGATGCAGTTGATCATTTTATTCAATCGATTTTAGGTGATACGCAACCCGTGGTAGATGGCAGGGAGGGCTTGCGTACCCAACAGCTGTTGCAGCAATTAATAACCCAGGAAAGGTTTTAAGTCGTTTGGAGAGAATAAGGGAATTCGGTAGAGGCCCGCACGAGTCCGTTTTAAAAAAGGATCGTGCGGGTCTTTACAATCAGAAAGGGAGCATCATATAATGAACCTGATTAGCGAGTGATTACTCACTTAATAAAGACGAAGCAATGATTATTTTTTTAACGCATAAAAGCGAGTGATTACTCACTTTTATATCAAGGGGGGAACCTTTTATGACCAAACGTTTTTTGACAAACGCATTCATCCTCGCGATTCCCATGCTGCTGTCGGCGTGTGCGTGGCAAAGCTCGGAAGCCGTAATCTCAGGAACAATTGAAGCCGAAGAGGTGCCAATCGTCGCCGAGGTTGGGGGCAGCATAGAAACGGTAAAGGTGGAGGAAGGTGCTGCATTGTCGCAGAACCAGGTCATCGCCGAAATCGACAAACGATCCTACCAGATCAGTGCAGAGGAAGCGGAGGCGATCCTTGCGCAAGCTTCTGCCAAATTGGATGAGGCCAAGTCGGGGACACGCAATCAAACGGTGAAAAAGGGAATCGCTTCGGTTCAGCAGGCAAATGCCAATATTCAGTTGTCTGAGGCGCGAACCAAGCAGGCTCAGGCCAATCTGATGCGGACCAAAGACCAGCTTGATCAGGTAGAATCGCAATTAGCCGGAGCGCAAAAAACGCTGGCTTTTCAGCAGGAACGCTTGAGTGAGTCGGCTGATCTGTTCCGTAATGGCGCCATATCCAAGCGTGATCACGATACCCAGCAGGAGGCTGTCAATGTAGCGCAGACGCAGGTCAACCAACTGAATGCACAAGTAGCTGCAGCCCGTTCGCAATTCTTGGCCGCGCAGGAAGATCTGGAGGCTGCACGTGCCCAGACAGGTACAGCCAAAGCACAGTGGGAAAGCGCTGCCGCTGAGCTCGATCTGCTGCAGGAAGGAAGCACGGATTATGTGATCAGGCAATTGGTTGCCGCTGAAAAGCAAGCAAGAGCGAAGCTTGATCAGGCAAAGCTGCAGTTAGAGAAAACAACGATCAAGGCGCCTGAAGCGGGCATCCTTTTGCGCAAAAATGTCACCGAAGGCGAAGTAGCAAAGACGGGTGCTGTCCTGTTTACGATGATGAAAAAAGATCAATTAAAAGTGAAGGTGTATATCCCGGAAGCTGATCTGGGGCAAGTCCGTACCGGACAAAAGGTCGGAATACAAGTAGATGCTTATCCCAATGAAACCTTCCAAGGGGTTATTACTACGATTGCGGATCAGGCCGAGTTCACTCCGAAAAATGTGCAAACCAAAGACGAACGGACCAAGCTGGTTTTTGCCGTGACCATTGAAATTCAAACAGGCTTGGATAAGCTCAAGCCGGGCATGCCCGCGGATGTGCTGCTACCAGAAGGGGTGGAAGCACCATGAACATAGCTATCCAATGTGAACAGTTGACGAAACGCTTTGGAGCGCGAGTAGCCGTCAATAATCTTTCCATCGAGATTCCAAAGGGCTCGATCTATGGCTTTCTGGGACCAAACGGCTCGGGAAAATCGACGACCATCCGGATGCTGTGCGGGCTATTGGTGCCTACCTCGGGAACAGGCACGGTGCTTGGATTTGATGTGATGACGCAAAGCGAAGAGATCAAGCAACGAATCGGCTACATGTCGCAAAAATTCAGTCTGTATGAGGATTTGACCGTAGAGGAGAACCTTGATTTCTATGCCGGGATCTATGGCATTGATGGGGAACTTCGCAAACAACGCAAGATAGAGCTGATCGAGATGGCCGGACTGACCGGGCGGGAACCGCAGCTGGCAGGCTCACTGTCCGGAGGCTGGAAGCAGCGCTTGGCACTTTCTTGTGCCTTGCTGCATGAGCCGGAACTGTTGATCCTCGATGAGCCGACGGCAGGTGTAGATCCCGTGTCGCGCCGGATTTTCTGGGACGTCATTCACGATCTGGCCAAAAAGGGCATTACGGTATTAGTCACCACGCACTATATGGATGAAGCGCAGACCTGCGACTGGATCGGCTTTATTTTCTTTGGCAATTTGCTTGCCCAAGGGACCCCGCAGGAATTGATCGAGCGTCTGCAGGTCCACAATCTGGAGGATGTATTCGTCACGCTTGTCCAGCAGGAGGAACAGCGTCAGGCAGCGCTCCAGGCCGGTGCGAAGGGGGCGTCACGATGAAACGTTTCAGCCTGTCACGCTATCTTTCCATCGTACGCAAGGAAATCATCCAGATCAAACGCGACAGACCCAGCTTGGGCATCGCCTTGGTCATGCCGATTATGCTGCTGTTTTTATTCGGGTACGCGGTGAACACAGACGTGGATCACATCCAGACAGCGGTTTGGGATCAGAGCAAAAGCCAGCATAGCCGTGAATTGATCAGCAATTTTGTACACACGGAATATTTTGATGCAGCCGTCTATGTGGAAAGCTATCACGAGCTGGAAACCATGATCGACAACGGCACCGTGGATGCGGCGATTGTCATTCCTCCCGACTATGCGCATCGTTTGGATAACAATGAGCAGGTCGATGTCCAGCTGCTCATCAACGGCTCCGATCCGAACATCGCCCGGACCGCTTCTGCGAATGCCATGCTGACGGTGCAAAACAAGGCCATCGGGATTCAGGAAACACGGATGGAAAAGGAAGGGATGGGGAAGCTGGAGCAGCCGCTTGAGCTGCAACCCCGTGTCTTGTTCAACCCAAATATGGAGAGCATCGTATTCAATATTCCGGGTCTAATCGGATTGATCATGCAAAACGTGACGATGATTTTGACCGCCTTTTCATTGGTGCGGGAAAAGGAGCGGGGAACGATGGAGCAATTGATCGTGACCCCGATTCGACCACTTGAGTTGATGCTTGGAAAAATCACCCCTTATGTGTTTATTGGCTTTATTTCGTTTACCATTGTCCTGACGTTGGGGATTTTTTGGTTCGGTGTGCCTTTAAAAGGGAGCTTCCTGCTGCTGCTCACGCTTTCTATTCTGTTTCTGGTATCCACGCTGACATTGGGTATCTTTTTTTCCACCGTTGCCAAGACACAGCTGCAAGCGATGCAGCTGGCCTTTGCCTTTATCCTGCCGAGCGTGCTGCTCTCCGGCTTCATGTTTCCGCGCGATACGATGCCCGTCGTGATACAATGGATTGGCGGGCTTGTCCCGTTGACCTAT
The DNA here is from genome assembly GCA_035644815.1 of Bathyarchaeia archaeon. GTDB lineage: Bacteria > Bacillota > Bacilli > Brevibacillales > Brevibacillaceae > Brevibacillus_F. The sequence continues at coordinate 22,020 of DASQNU010000002.1, forward strand.
TTTTTGGAAATCCTGCGCGGGATCTTTTTAAAGGGAGTCGATGCGTCCGCTCTCTGGCAAGACATTGTGGGCATGGTTGCCTTTTTTACCGTGATCATGACCGTCGCGATCCTGCGTTTTCGGAAAAAGATTGAGTAGAGTGGGAAGGAGTTGACCTTGGCCTTGAGTCAATTCAGCTTTGAAGATAGCCTGCAAAAATTCGTGGATGAAATCAAAGATGAAAAAGAAATGACAGAGAAGCAAAAGCAAATCCTGGCCGCGTCTGTGAAGCTGTTTGCGACAAAGGGCTTTCATGCCAGCTCAACGGCGGAGATCGCTAAGGAAGCAGGGGTGGCAGAAGGTACGATTTTTCGCCATTACAAATCAAAAAAGGATATTTTGATCGCGGTGGTCGCTCCTTTGCTGGTCAAATTCGCGACGCCTTTTATCATCAAAGATGTGCGGAAGATCTTCAGCGAGCAGGAAAAGAAATCGGTAGCGCAGGTGATTACGCAGCTGGTGAAAAATCGGCTGGAGTTGATCGATGCCAATCTGAAGCATTTTCAGATCGTGATTCAGGAAGCGTTTTTTCATGAGGAATTGCGGGAAGCGTTGCTGCAATCAGTGGTCAAAGAAGCGCGGGGCTTGGCTACGCAGTTTATTACCGCACGGATCGAGAGCGGAGAGCTGCGGCCTTTGCCCCCTGATGTAGTCGTCCGCACCTTTATATCGATGGTGTTTGGCATGGTCTACTTCAAATATGTGGTCGATCCGGAGCAATACCGGGAACGCTCGGAGGAAGAGCAGATCGAGCTTGCGGTTGACATTTTGCTGAACGGCATTGCCAATCGCTGAGGAAGTCAGAGAAACGGTCTTTCAGAAAAAAAGTTTTTACCAATTGGTTCGTGCTATACTGGTGAGAAAACTTCAGAGAAAGACAAGGAGTGGGTTTACATGCATCAATTATCGGATCGGGAGTGGCAAAGATACCGCGAAAAAAATAAAGACCGCGGGCGTTTGCTGATCGATTGCCCGGACAGACCAGGAATCGTGGCGGCTGTATCACGGTTTCTGTTTGAGCAGGGGGCGAACATTTCCCAGTCTGATCAATATACGACAGATCCGGAAACAGGCTCTTTCTTCATGCGGGTCGAGTTTGACTTGCCTGGCCTGGAAGCGAGATATGAGGAGATCAAGAAGCAGTTTGCTGAGACGGTCGGCCAGCCGTTCGAAATGAGCTGGGCGTTGCTGGAAGGCAAGAAACGCAAGCGCATGGCGATTTTCACCTCGAAGGAGGACCATGCCCTGCTGGAACTGTTGTGGCAATGGAAATCGGGAGCGCTGCATGCGGATATCGCCATGGTCATCAGCAACCATCCGGATTCCCGGGAAACGGTCGAATCGTTTGGCATTCCTTTCTACCATATCCCGGTCACCAAAGAGACAAAGGCGGAGGCAGAGGCGAAGCAATTGGAGCTGCTCTCGCAAGGAATTGATCTGATTGTCCTTGCCCGCTATATGCAAATTCTCTCCCCAAAATTTTTGGAGATATTCCCGAACCGAGTGATCAATATCCATCATTCGTTTTTGCCGGCATTTGTCGGGGCCAAGCCATATGAGCAAGCGTTTCGCAGAGGCGTGAAGCTCATCGGAGCGACTGCCCACTATGTTACCGAGGAGCTCGATGCAGGGCCGATCATCGAGCAGGATGTGCAGCGCGTAACCCATGGCAATGATGTGGAGTCGCTGAAGCAGATCGGACGCCAAGTAGAGCGTACCGTGCTGGCACGTGCGGTCGCGTGGCATCTGGAAGATCGCGTGCTGGTGCATGGCAACAAGACGATCGTGTTTCCAGGTTAAGCGAAACGCAAAGTGGCGTAAGCAAAAACCCATCCATGAGAGGATGGGTTTTTCGCTTATGAGACGGCAGGGCAAATCGGCATCTTCTCAGGATTCCAGCCCTTGCTCAACCTCCTTCACTTTTCGAATCACCAGGCCGATCGCTTCCTCTGCCTCTGGTCCAAGCAGCAACAGATGATCGGAGCGAGGAAAATAGTCCACTGAGATGCGCTGGCTGCCAACCTGCTGACGTAGATGTTCAGCGCTGATCGCCTGTACGGTATCATCCTGTTCGCCTTGTAATATGGCATAAGGGCAGGTAACCTGCGGCATCAGCTGCTTCGTTTCCTGGAGCAGGCGGCGGAATTGCAGCATGCTGCTCATGGGAATCCGGGTAGCGCCGCTGATGTAACGCGGAAAATGCGTGCGGAAATCAGTGGTAAGCTTACGGACCGCTTGCCGGATATCCCAGTAATAGTACGGCGTATTTAACGTAAACAGATACTCTACCGGATACTTGGCGGCAAGATGCAACGCCAAAAGGCCGCCCATGGAAAACCCGATGACGATGATGCGTTCTGCCCGCATCGTGAGTCGTTTATAGCCTTCTTCAGCGGAGAACAGCCAATCGTGGAGGGTGCTTTTTCCCAGCGCCTGACGCCCCAGCCCGTGTCCTTCCAGCGTCGGGCACTCGATGATGTAGCCTTCTTCCTGCAACGCCCGGGCGAGCGGCAGCACCTCGCGCACTTCTCCTGCAAAGCCGTGCAAGATCAGAATGCCGATTCGTGACATATTAGGCGAACGTGATGGTTTTTAACTGTGGAGAGACTTGCAGCTTGGGCTGGGTGCAAGCTTGAATCTCTTCGGGTGTATATCCTTCAGCTATCTCAACAAGTGTTAGCCCGTCTGCGGTCACATCCATCACCGCTCGATCGGTGATGATACGATGGACGACGTGTTTCCCCGTCAGCGGGAGTGAGCATTGCTCCAAAATTTTTGGCTCGCCATGTTTGTTGACATGCTCCATGATCACCACGATTTTCTTTGCGCCATGGACCAGATCCATCGCGCCGCCCATTCCTTTAACCATTTTCCCAGGGATCATCCAGTTGGCGAGATCGCCTGCAGCGGATACTTCCATGGCACCGAGAATGGCTAGATCAATATGACCGCCGCGTATCATGGCAAACGACTCGGCACTGGAAAAGTAAGCAGCTCCGGGAATAGCCGTCACGGTTTCCTTTCCTGCATTAATCAGGTCGGGATCGATCTGGTCCTCTGCCGGGTAAGGACCGATTCCCAGCAAGCCGTTTTCCGACTGCAGCACAACGGTCTTGCCCGGTGGAATGTAGTTGGCTACGAGCGTCGGCATGCCGATTCCCAAATTCACATAGAAGCCGTCCTCAATTTCCTGAGCGGCACGCATGGCAACTTGTTCACGTGTAAGCGTCATTGTGATCCTCCTTTTTATATGGCAAAGGTTTTATGCGTTGCGGACAGTGCGCCGTTCAATGCGTTTCTCAAAGGAAGGAGCCTGAATCAAGCGCTGTACATAGACACTCGGTGTATGAATCTGATCGGGATCCAGCTCGCCGATCTCTACGATTTCCTCGACCTCCACGATGGTGATCTTGCCGGCAGTTGCCATCATTGGATTGAAATTGCGCGCTGTTTTCCGATAGACGAGGTTCCCCATTTTATCCGCTTTCCATGCTTTGATCAGGGCAAAGTCTCCTACGATCCCGGTTTCCAGCAAATATTCTTTCCCGTCAAAAACGCGGGTCTCGCGCCCTTCAGCAATCGGAGTGCCCACGCCTGCAGGGGTATAAAAAGCGGGAATGCCTGCGCCGCCCGCACGAATGCGCTCTGCAAGCGTGCCTTGCGGGGTAAGCTCGACTTCCAGCTCGCCCGCGAGGAATTGCCGTTCAAATTCCTTGTTTTCGCCTACATAGGAGGAGATCATTTTCTTGATTTGTTTTTCCCGGAGCATGAGGCCCAGTCCCCAGTCGTCCACACCACAGTTATTGGACACCACGGTCAGATTGGAAACGCCCTTGTCACGC
>DASQNU010000003.1:0-5482 GCA_035644815.1 Bathyarchaeia archaeon
CTGAGCACCGGCTTCGAATTTTTATAGGAGCAATGCTCGGACCACATCACGCTGTACAGCCCGGTTTCCGTCCAGTTGGGCTGACGACCCAGCAATTCTACGACACGAGCATATTCTTCATCCGTCAATCCGATTTCAGCATATAAGCGTTGTTCGGCAATTTGCGCCGGAGTCGGTTCTTTATGCGTGAGCTGTGGCACTGTTTTGTTCCCTCCATGTTTTCAAGATCGAGGTGAAAACGCGTTTTCCGTCAGCGGATGTCATCCACGTGTGGACGGCGCGTTCCGGGTGAGGCATCATACCCAGGACATTGCCCCGTTCGTTGCAAATGCCGGCAATATTGTCAACGGAGCCATTCGGATTCTCGCCTTCGTAGCGGAACACGATCTGGTTGTTCGCTTGCAGCTTGGCAAGCGTCGCTTCATCACAGTAGTAGTTTCCTTCGCCATGGGCGATTGGGATATCAATGATTTCATCCGCCGCATAATCGCGGGTAAATGGCGTATCCGCATTGACCACACGCAGTGGGGCGATTTTGCAGCGATATTTCAGCGAGGTGTTGCGCAGCATCGCTCCTGGCAGCAGACCTGCTTCCAGAAGGATCTGAAATCCGTTGCACACACCCATGACCAGCTTGCCTGCTTCGGCTGCCTTGACGACTTGCTCCATGACCGGCGAAAAACGAGCCACCGCTCCGCAGCGCAAGTAATCACCGTATGAAAAACCGCCGGGCAGCAAGATCACGTCATAGGCGGAAAGATCAGTCTCACTGTGCCAGACATAATCGACAGGAGCTTCCATGATATCTTCGACAGCATTAAACATATCTACGTCTGCATTGGAACCCGGAAATACGATCACAGCTGCTCGCATGACTAGACCTCCACAATCTCGTAGCGATAGTCTTCAATCACGGTATTCGCCAGCAGTTTTTCGCACATCTCGGTCACGCGCTCCTTCGCCTGTTCGCGATCGCTCGTGCCCAGGGAGAGCTCCAAGTATTTCCCGATGCGCGCTTCCTGCACCTCATCAAATCCGAGTGAGTGGAGCGCTCCTTTTACTGCACTGCCTTGTGGATCCAATACACTTTCACGAAGCGTTACATAGACAATCGCCTTAAGCATGGTTTACTCCTCCTATACGTCTCAGCATTTCCTGATATGCTTCTTCTACATTCCCCAAGTCGCGGCGGAAACGGTCTTTATCCATTTTCTCGCCTGTCTGTGCATCCCAGAAACGGCAGGTATCCGGGGAAATTTCATCTGCCAGCAATATGCTTCCGTCAGGTCGACGGCCAAATTCCAGTTTGAAGTCAATCAGATTGACGCCTTTCGCAGCCAAATAGGTGCGCAAAATGTCATTGATGCGTATGCCCAGTTCTTCCAGCTTCGCCAGATCGGCTTCACTGGCAATGCCCAGCACCTTGATATGAGATGGATTGACGAGCGGATCACCGAGCTCGTCGTCCTTGTAATAAAATTCGACGACCAGCTGTGGCAGCACTGTGCCTTCTGCCATCCCAAGACGTTTGGCAAGTGAGCCTGCCGCTACATTGCGGACAACTACTTCCAGCGGAATGATCTCGACGCGGCGCACAAGCTGTTCACGCGGGGAGAGGAGCTCCACGAAATGATTGTCAATGCCTTGCTCACGCAGCATTTCGAAAAAAATCGAGGTAATGCGATTGTTCAGCTCACCTTTGCCGACAATCGTGCCTTTCTTTTCCCCGTTAAAAGCAGTCGCGTCATCCTTGTACTCCACCCAATAGATATCCGGGTCAGAAGTCCGAAAGATACGCTTCGCTTTTCCTTCGTAGAGTTGTTCCAGCTTTTCCACTCCGAACGTCTCCTCTCTCCGTTAAAAAGATGTTTTTTATGGTGTTATTCACGAACATTCAACTATATTAAAACACAAATGTACGGTTTTTTCAATGGTAGGTTCTGATTTATCAATCGACAATCGTTCGGGTTTTTAGGTGATTTTCTTATCTGCCGGGCGTTTTTGTTTGTGGATTCATTGTGGTAGGGAAGGGAAGAACGGGTTGCGCGACGAACGTGTACCGTTTTTGAAAGCTCCACCTAAGAGGGTGTGACAAAGACTCCACCCATCCCGTCCTTCCCTTCTTCACCGTTGCTAGGCCAACCGTTCAGGACGAAAAAAAGTATCGGCCTCATAGAAGAAGCCGATACACATTCAAATTTTAGATACATCCCAAGTTTATAAAGATTCGTTGGCTTAGCATTAGGAAAAAGCTCTGATCCGAAAAGAATCGAACCAAAGCTTTTTGTTCCTTTACGCCGTTTGTTTTTGTGCCGTCACGATCCAGACCCCTGCTAAAATCAGGATACCTCCGAGGAAAAACGAAATCGTGATCTGCTCATTCAGCAACAACCACCCAAGCAGCGACCCTACCACAGGCTGGACGAATATAAAAAACGAACCCGCTCCCGCATCCATCAGCTCCATCCCTTTATTCCACAGGAAAAAGGCGACCGCCGTTGAGATAATGCCGAGAAACATCACGCCCCAAAACAAGTACGGATCCTGCCAAAATGGGACAATGTGCGGAGTCGTATTCCATTCCCAGACCATCGCCGGCGTTGTAAACAAAATGGCAAACAGCAAGGCATATGTCGTGACAGTCAGTACGGTATAGTGTTCCGATGCTTGCTTTGCCATCACAGACAGCAACGCCCACGTAACGGCAGCTACCATCAGCACCAGATTCCCTACCATACTTTCATCGCCCGATCCGTTCCAGCCAATGACGATGACCATCCCGACGAACGAGATGACTAAGGCTAGGATCTTACGCACGGTAAGCGGCTCTTTCAGCATAAACCGTGCCAGCAGCAGCACAAAAATCGGCGAAGTAGCCGTAATTAACGAGCCTGTATGCGCATCTGACAGCTTCGTTCCAATAAACTGTGTGCCCACCGAGACAAAATAACCGACAAAACCAACGCCTGCAAACAGCTTCCAGTCCTTCCAGGCAATCCGATGCTCTTTCAGCGAGACCATTACGATCCCTAATACCAACACCGCGATCACATATCGCAGCCAAAGCAAGGTAAATGGCGGGATGTAGTCCAGCACATATTTACTGACAACGTACACGCCTCCCCAAATACTTGCCGCAATCGTCAAACAAATGATACCCCATATCGTCCGATTCATCGTTTTCTCTCCTCCGTCATGGTTCGGTTAAAATCGTGTTTTCGTTGGACGGAGCAGAATGAGAAGTTGTCTCCGTCCTGGATTAGGAACGGATGACGGGTACATCAGTTTCAAACAGAGCGGGCTTGTTCATGGATATCTCTCCCTTTTCGAAAATTTCTTTCTATTATAACCTGTGCCTATCTTTTTGACGAGAGAACGAAAAAGAAACAGGAACCGCCCTAATGTTCTGCCGCTTTTTCAAAATATGGTACACTTATACAAGTAGAAAGAAGAAAGGCGGGGAATTATCAATGCAACCATTTGAGGTATCGTTTCCGACCAAAGTCATTTTTGGTACAGGCGAACTGATCCGTATCGGTCAGGAAGCCAAACAATTAGGGCAAAAGGCACTCCTGGTGACAGGCGGAAAATCGGCCAAAGCAACCGGCTTGCTTGATCGAGCTTGCGCCCTACTAAATGAGGCTGGACACCCATACGTTTTGTTTGACCAAATCGAACCGAATCCACGCACATCCACCGTTGACGCAGGTGCTCAACTTGCCAGGGATGAGCAGTGTGACCACATAATCGCCTTAGGCGGCGGCTCCGTCATGGATGCCTCCAAGGCGATTGCACTCGCAGCCTTCTCCAATCGACCAATTTATGATTATATGCGGGGAAATCCCAGTCAAGTCTGGAAGGAATTGTTCCCGTTAACACAAGCCTTGCCCCTGTTAACCATCCCCACAGTTGCTGCGACTGGCTCGGAAGCGAACGCCACCAGTGTATTGACCCACTGGGAGACGCATGAAAAATCCTCCATCGCAGGTCCTGGACTCATTCCCAAGGTCGCGATTCTCGATCCATCGCTTACCTATACCGTCCCTTATCGCGTCACGGCAGAATCCTGCGCAGATATCTTTTCCCATCTTTTCGAGGCCTATCTGATTAGCGTGCCAGGCACCCATATACAAGACGGCTTCACAGAAACACTGATTCGTCAGCTTGTTGATTTTTCCACAGTCGCACTCGATCATCCCGATCATGAGGAAGCGCGTGCAACCTTGCTATGGACGAGCACATTGGCAATCAGCAGCTTTACCCTGGCCGGACGAGGCGCTGCCTATCCGCTGCACGGTGTCGAGCATCCGCTGAGCGGCTTTTATGATATCCCACACGGACGTGGCCTTGCGATGCTGGCCGTCCCGTACTTCCAACAAGTCATCTTGAAGGATCGTCCCGAGCGACTGGCGCGGATGGGCAGGGCTTGCTTCCAAGTAACCTTTGCTGATGATCATGCCGCTGCTCAAGCCACCATTGAGGCCGTCGGACAATGGTTTGCGAAAATGGGCATCACCGAGCGACTTAGTGATTTTGGAATTCCTCGTGATCAGCTACCCATTCTAGCGGAAGAGGCCATTCGCATTGGCGGACGCGGCGCCGGCTATCTCGCCAGCTCCCGTCAATTGTCCGCGGATGATGTTCTTGCACTCTACGAAGCTTGCTATTAAACTGTTCTTAATGATAAGAAAAGTTTTATCGGGAGTTCGTTTTTCTCAACTACTATGTGAAGAGGTGGCGTCATGAAAGATCCACGTATTGACCAGTTGGCTCGTAACCTGATCCGCTATTCGCTCGGCTTGAAAAAAGGGGAAAAGGTGCTGATCGAAAATATCGATCTGCAAGTACCGCTGGTGCGCGCCCTGGTACGCGAAGCATTCGAAGTAGGGGCTCTCCCGCAAGTGCTGCTCAAAGATCAGGAGATCACGCGGGCGCTTTTGCAAGGAACAAGTGAAGAGCATATGGCCTTGACCGCCAAGCATGAGCTGTCCCTGATGAAGGACATGGATGCGTATATCGCGGTTCGTTCCTACGAGAATATCAATGAGCTGGCCGATGTTTCCGACGAGAAGCAAGGCTACTACTCTCGGGTTTACTACAAACAAGTCCACTTCGGCGAGCGTATTCCGAACAAGCGCTGGGTCGTGCTCCGCTATCCGAACAAATCCATGGCACAGCTGTCTAAAATGAGTCTGGAATCGTTCGAGGACTTCTATTTCAATGTATGCAATCTGGACTACAGCAAAATGTCCAAAGCGATGGATCCGCTCGTGGAGCTGATGGAGCGTACCGACCGCGTACATATCAAAGGACCGAAAACAGATCTGCGCTTCTCGATCAAAGGCATTCCGGCCATCAAATGCGATGGGAAACGCAATATCCCTGACGGCGAAGTGTACACTTCCCCTGTGATCGATTCTGTAGAAGGAACGCTCTACTACAACACGCCAACCGTTTACCATGGCACTTCTTTCACAGACGT
>DASQNU010000004.1:0-12101 GCA_035644815.1 Bathyarchaeia archaeon
TCCGTAGGTCGTTTTCACGGCAGTGACACCAGCCAGATTGTAAGTATAGCCACTTGATGCAAAAGCAGTAATGGCCATGATACTTACAGCAAGCACACTGCACAAATGTCTCCATTTCATCTGTGTGAAACCTCCTCTCGTCTCTAGTAATGTCCCAGAAACGAGAGTTATATACGTAAATTGCTAGAGTTGTGGAAAAATTTGGGTAGTTTTTCGAAAGAATCAATTTGAAAAAATTGTGTTTGAAATCAGTCTGTTTAATCCAAACTATTACTGAAACTTCAAAAAAAGGAGATGAGTAGTATTGGATCTATCGTTAAGCTCTGAACAAGTTCGTCAGCGGATACGTGATCTTCGAGTACAAGGCGGCAATCTCTCCAAGAAGTCTGTAAAATCAACCGATCCAGAATTAATGCGACATGCGCTGTTTTACTTTCCATCCTGGGACAGTGCGCTCAAAGCAGCCGATGATGTAGATATCACTTAGAAACAGGCAAAAATAAATGGCGCTCATGGGAAGACTCACCTTCCCTCTGGGCGCCATAAGTTTTTAACCTTTCACTTAAAACATTCGATATCCTTTTTTACGTAAAATTTGAATCGTCCATCCTCCACCGATTGTTCCTGCTAACCCGCAGGCAAGTATGGCGATATCTAAGGCATTCGGAACAATCCGGTTATACACGAGAATGCCAACTACCAGCCCCAGTGCCAATACGACCGGCAGCCATGTCGTGCGCAAAATCATGTTTATGATAAAGCCGATCCCAAATCCTAGGACGATGAACAGCACGATGGATACAATAAATTGCAGCAAATTCATAAGGAAACCCTCCAGCCATCAGCATTACAGCTATAAGTGTAACGAAAAGCTGGATAAGGGTCAATGCAGACAGCACTGTGAAGCCAATCTGGATGTGTCAACTGTGTGACAGGAGACTTCCACGCTTACTCCTCTTGGTGGTTCCCGGTTCCTTCACAGCTTGGGCAATTCTCTGTGCCGCCCAAAATGACTTGAAAGTAGCCTTCTCCTTTGCAGTACGGACATTGTGTTTCTTGTTTCATGTCCCATTTCCCCTCTCCTAAATTTTCTAATTTCTATATTTTCTGAATTTTTAATGTGATAAGCAATACTATAGCAGATCCGCTCACTTTTTTCAAAATAACGAATAATGTGAATATGGAGGTTGTTTTCCGATGTAAGCGATAACATTTGTGATAATCTCTCTAATGCTATGTTATCCTGTATTATCTGTTAGGTTTGTGCAAACATAGTGGTGGGAGAAGGGAAGAGAGGTCCTGGCTGCGTTCTTGCCACACCTGCAAGGGAGTGTTAGCTGTCCGGTTCCGCTTCCAAAAACGGTACGTCACGCAAAAGGTTACAAAGCAGTATATTCAACCGGCGGGGTTGCGTGACAAGCATGTACCGTTTTTGGAAGCTCCACCTAAGTATGTGTGACAAAGACTCCGCCCGTCCCTCTCTTCCCTTCCTCGCATGGCAATTACATAACCTTGAAGGGATAAAAAAATTTAAATCACATGACTGTATGCTTCTTTTTGGGTCGCAACCTGCCAAGTCTACGCAGCGGTTACTTTGCTGGCAGCATTAGCATTTACCGTTTTACAGATGCCGCCATTCTTACATACGTATGGCGTTTCCCGCGTATCACGATCGAGTAGTGCATGATGTTTTCAGGAATGGCAATCCCGTTATACCCGGCATCGCCGATATGGAACAGATCCGCACCAGCCATTTTACTCATCAAGGCTATCTGACGGATTGTGGCTTCATCGGCGCCTTCTTGGCTGGTCCCCGTCGCGAGGATTGAGAGCGCTCCATGCTTGCGGATGGTATTGACCATCTTTTTACTGCTCTCCAGTGTAATTCCCGGGATTGTCCCTGGAGAAGGCAGCAGAATGACATCGGCCCCAGCTTCCACGAAGTTGATGATGTCTGCTTCACTGACGATATCCTCTCCCGCTTCACCGGCAACACCTGCTCCATGCATTTTTCCTGCAATAACCAGTGTTTCTTCACCCATGATCTCTCGCGCCGTTTTGATCGCCTTAGCGATTTCTGCATTGGTGACTCCTGTTTTGGGATTACCGGTTAAGCAGACAAAATCAAAGCCAAGCTTCTTCGCCTCTTTGAACGTCTCAGCCGTAGCAAGACGCCCTTTTGGCAGCTCTAGCAGGGTCTCTGCTTGCTTCGCTGATACATCCACCGGCTCCAGATTCAAACCAACAGGTCTGCCTATGTATTGCTTGAGCGTACGTACGACTTCTTCCGGTTGTTCCACGGCTAGCCCTGCGATGTTTGGTTGAAAAACATCAAAGAAATTGAGCAGGATGATATCCGCTCCAAAGGCTGCAGCCATTTCCGCATTCGTCACAGCCGGGTACAACGGTGTCCCTGCGCAAATGACCTCTGCCAGCAGCGTACGCCCTTCCGCCGCTTGAATCGAGGCTTTTAGCTCACGGCCGGTCATTCGGCTGAAGTCGGATGCCGTGCAATCGAGAATACGTTTCATATCAGCACTTCCTTTCCTATGTAGAAAGGACAGGAAGCCATTGATGACTTCCCGTCCAGGTAGCTTACAATTTTTTAATTTCGTCTTTCAACTGCTCGGATTGGGTACCGAAAACAACCTGTACACTGCCTTGTCCCAGTTTCATTACGCCAGCCGCTCCGATGGCTTTCAATCCTTTTTCATCAACAACGGTGTCGTCCTTCAGAACAAGACGCAGGCGCGTGATGCACGCATCAATGTTGGTAATGTTCTCTTTGCCGCCGATCATCCCCAGCACCTTTTGCGCTTTGTCCTGCAAACTGGAGGAGCCAGTTGCAACCGCTTCGTCGGATACATCATCCACCTCACGACCTGGTGTAGCGAGATTCAGCTTCACGATCATGATACGGAACAAGAAGTAGTAGACAACCGCGAAGGCAAGACCAATCGGAATGATCAGCCATGCATTCGTTGACAACGGGAAGTTAACCGCGTAGTCAATCAAACCGGCCGAGAAGCCGAAACCGTGCTTGATGCCAAGCGATGTTACTAAGAATGCAGATACACCGGTCAGCACAGCATGAACCGCGTAAAGCAATGGCGCTGCAAACATGAACGCAAACTCGATTGGTTCGGTAATCCCTGTCAGGAAGGAAGCAAGCGCCACTCCCAAAAATACAGCGGATACTTGCTTGCGTTTTTCCGGACGAGCTGTATGAATGATCGCTAAAGCAGCAGCTGGCAGCGCGAACATCATGATTGGGAAGAAGCCCGTCATGAACATACCTGCAGTCTTGTCACCAGCAAAGAATCGATTCAAGTCACCATGTACCACTTTGCCCGCCGCATCGGTAAAGTCACCGATTTGGAACCAAGCAATCGCGTTGAGCACGTGGTGCAATCCGAATGGAATCAAGAGACGGTTGAAGAACGCGAACAATCCTGCACCTGTTGCGCCAAGTCCAACGATAAAGCGTCCGAATGCATCCAGCCACTCTTGAACCGGGCCCCAGATCAGACCAAAAATAAGACCGATGATTACCATGGACAAGGACGTAATAATCGGAACAAAACGTTTTCCTCCGAAGAATCCAAGCCAGTCTGGGAGTTTGATGTTGTGGTATTTGTTATAAAAGTAAGCTGCCACAGCACCAGCCAGAATACCGCCAAGCACACCCATGTTCAATTTGGCTTCATCCGGAATGAATCCAAATGCTGCCGGAACCTTTCCAAGAACGGATGTGAGTACCAAGTAAGCGATTACAGCAGCAAGCGCAGCAACAGCATCCCCAGCAAGACCAATCGCAACCCCTACAGCAAAGATAAGTGATAAATTATCAAAAATAGCAGAACCACCAGCAAGCAGGAAAGGAGCGATATACTGGTTCAAAAATCCGCCTAGACCAGCACCCAGATGAAATTCCGTTTCGTAGTTAATGGCACCGAAACGGAGCAACAGGGCTGCTGCAGGCAATGTTGCGACCGGGAGCATGAGCGCCTTCCCAATCTTTTGCAAAAAAGCCAACATAAAATGACCTCCCTTATAAAAGGTTTATATTTCAGCAAGCCCTTCTCCGCGGGATGACCGCGGAGAGAGCATAACTGACACAATGGATGGAAAACTGCTTACCCTTCGTTAACACGGCTGGCCAGGTAGCTTTGGACCTCTGCCACCGTCGGGAAGGACAGCGCCGTTTCGGCAATCTGCTTCGCTTCCTCCAGTGAAATGGAGCGAACGCGCTCTTTGACTTCAAGCAAGGAGTTTTGGTTCATGCTGAACTCATCCAAGCCCATGCCAACCAAAAGCTCGGTTGCCAACGGATCCGAGGCCATCTCGCCGCACATTCCGGTCCAAATGCCGTTGCGGTGAGAAGCATCAATGACCATCTTCATCAAGCGCAATACGGCTGGGTGGAAATAGTTGTACAGCTCGGAGATATTTTCGTTCATCCGGTCAACGGCAATGGTATATTGAACCAGGTCGTTGGTCCCAATACTGAAGAAGTCGACTTCTTTTGCCAAATCGTCAGCAATGAGCGCAGCTGCCGGGATCTCGATCATGACGCCGACTTGAATCGCTTCGTCAAAGGCTAACCCTTCGCTTTTCAGCTCTTGCTTCACTTCTTCCAAAATGGCCTTCGCCTGACGTACTTGCTCGATATGAGAAATCATTGGAAACATAATGAGTGCTTTGCCATGTGCGCTCGCTCGCAAGATGGCACGCAGCTGGATTTTAAACAGATCCACACGAGACAGCGAAATACGAATCGCACGCCAGCCCAAAAACGGGTTCATTTCCTGCGGCAGGTCCAGATATGGCAAGTGCTTGTCACCACCAATATCCAACGTGCGGATGATGACTGGCTTGCCTTGCATGCCTTTTACTGCACGCAAATATCCTTCGTACTGTTCTTCCTCGGTAGGCATTGTTTCTCTATGCATGAAGAGGAACTCACTGCGGAACAGTCCGATGCCCTCTGCTCCTTTGTCCAACAGCTCAGCTGGGTCTTCTTTACCGCCTGCATTTGCAACAAGATGGACACTGTGACCATCAGTGGTTTCCGCTTTTAGACCACGAAGCTGCTCCAGCGCCTGCTTTCGTGCAGCTTCTTTTTCTTGTGCGGCTGTATACGTACGAACCGCTTCCTCGTCCGGATTGAGCAAAATATCACCGGTTGCCCCGTCGATAATCACCATGTCCCCATTCTTAAAGCGATTGAGACCTTCTTCGCCAATTCCCATGATGGCTGGAATGCCAAGTGACCGAGCAAGAATTGCCGCATGGGAGGTAGCTCCACCTTTTGCTGCAACAAGCCCTTGCACATACTGGCGCGGCATCTGAATGGTATCGGATGGTGTCAGATCATCCGCAATAATAATGGTTGCTTCATTGATTTGGGCAAGCCCGCCGCCTGTCTCGCCTGACAGATTTTGCTGCAGTCGCTTGCTCACGTCACGAATATCCGCGGCGCGTTCCCGCATGTAAGTGTCATCCATGCTCTCAAAGATCATGATGAACTGTTCCGCCACTTGCTGTACGGCGGATTCCGCTGTAATCAATTGCTCTGCAATCTTGCCTTCCATCTCTCCCACAAAGGCTGGATCCGATAAAAACTCCATATGAGCTTGCATGATGGCAGCCTGTTCAGCCCCTGCTGTCTCTTTTACCTGCTTCTCCAACTCGGCTAGCTGACGTGCCGCAAGCTCTACGCTTTCTTTCAGTCTGGCTTTCTCTCTGTCTACTTCGCTTGCTTGAATCGATTTGATTTCATGATTTCCTTCTTCTGTATGGAGCACCATCGCTTTCGCAATAGCGATTCCCCGTGAAACCGGTATCCCCTTCATCATCGTTTCATGCATCTCCTATCCAAGCCACCGGGTTAGATGGCGAAATTACTTGCGAAAAGCTGTTTCAGTGCTTCAGCGGCTTCTTGCTCATCCGCACCGTCTACTTCTATGGTCAATTCTTCCCCTTTTTTCACGCCCAAGGTCATGATATTGAGGATGCTCTTGGCTTCCGCGATTTTTTCCCCTTTGATCATGCGGATCTTCGAATGGAATGAATTTGCTTTGTTCACGAGCATGGATGCTGGGCGTGCGTGCAGGCCGCCCTCTGCTTCTACTTTTACTGTGAATGTAACCATGTTGATGCTCCTTTCTCCTCTATTAGCTGCGCAGCTTCCTTGTCGACGACCAGCGTCACCTTCGGATGCAATTGCAATACGGAAGCAGGCACCTTCGGATCAACAAAGCCGGAGTATATATGGCTTACCGCTTCTGCCTTGTTTTTTCCGCTGGCCAAAAGCAAAATGGATTTCGCCTTCATAATGCTGCCGACACCCATCGTAATCGCTTTACGCGGAACCTCTGCCTTGTCTCCAAAAAAGCGTGCGTTCGCTTCAATCGTCTCATCGGCAAGATCAACCAAATGCGTTGAAATTTCAAAAGTATCCGCCGGCTCATTGAAGCCGATGTGTCCATTTGTGCCGATCCCTAATATTTGCAAGTCGATGCCGCCCGTTGCTTCGATTTGGGCTTCATATTGACGGCAAACGGCTGTAGCATCCGTAAAAATACCTAGGGGGAAATGGATATTCTCTTTTTTCACATTGACTTTCGAAAACAGATTCTCCCACATGAAGTGGTAATAGCTCTGGGGATGCTCTCTGGTCAAGCCGACATACTCGTCCAAATTAAACGTGGTGATGCCGCTGAAGTCAATCTCGCCTTGGTTGTACTTACCAATCAATTCTTCGTATAACCCCATAGGTGTACCGCCTGTTGCGAAGCCTATGACTGCTTCGGGCTTTTTTTGAATCTGCTCAGCTACAACCTGTGCTGCTTTTTGGCTCAGCTTACGATAATCCTCAGTCACGTATAGCTGGATCATTTGCCTTGTTCCTCCCCATATACGACTATTTGTCCAAAACCGGATACGAACCGATTCACGACAAATCATCCTGTTCCATTCTTTACTTGAGAAGCGCTTCCATAGCGATCCCTGAACCCGCTTGAACCTCAGCACCCGCTGTAAAGTGGATGGACTCAAGCTTCTCATGGTTGGTGATCAGCACCGGCGTGATCGTTGAATAGCCTGCAGCCTTGATTTTCTCCAGATCGAATTGAATCAGCTTGTCGCCTACCTTCACTTGATCACCCATATTCACCAAAGGTTGAAAACCCTCTCCATTTAACTTCACCGTATCAATGCCGATATGGATCAGCAGTTCGAGACCTTCAGCGTCTACCAGTCCAATCGCGTGATGAGTCGGAAACAAATGCGCTACTTTCCCGGAAACCGGGGAGACCAGCAGACCTTCTGTCGGCAGGATCGCGATCCCATCCCCCGCCATTTTCTGAGCAAATACCGGATCTGGAACGTCTTCCAATGCCATCACGCGTCCGGTCAGTGGTGCCGCGAACGAAATCGTTGTAGACTCTTTTTTCTTGGAAAACCATTTTTGAAACATGTAGACCTCCCGAGATGTTTAGACCCTCTTATGTTCTCCCAGATGGGACAAAAAAAGCATGAGACAAGGAAAAGAAAGCGAGCAGCAATGGCTCCCTCCATCTCTCCTTGGCTCATGCCTAGTCGAACTAGTAACACGCCTGTGAGGATCTATTCTTGATTTCTTTCGAGCTGTTGAGATAAACGGAAGATATGCAGGGCTGTATAGGCTCTTTCTTCTTCCGAGACATGAATCTCCAGCTTCTCTGCAATATGCTTGCCAAGCTCTGTGGCAAGCGCAAATGATTCAGGCATGGTGATTTTGATCTGGTCGAGCAACGGATTGGATATCGAAGTTTGATTACGAATGCGTTCGATCGCATGACGCAAATGGAGGATGAAACGCACATACTCGACGCTGTCTTTATCGAGACGTCTTCCAATCGCCTGCTCCACCTTCGAGACCAGGTCAGAAATCATATTCGTGACTTGGACCGCTTTCGCGACAGGGATGTAGCTAACTGCAGAATGGATATGCAAGGTCAAAAAGCCGACTTCGCTCTCGGGCACATCGATCTGAAACTGTTCCTCAATCATTTTGGCAGCACGTTGTGCCAACGCATACTCCTTGGCAAACAACGTCTGGATTTCCAAAAGGAAAGGATTGACGATTTCCAAGCCATTTCGCAGGCGGTGGATGGCAAAATTTATATGATCCGGCAAAGCTACATGGACATGTTCGTTAATATCCGGGGAGATTTCCTGTGTAATCAGGCTGATGATCTCCTCGGATATGCCAATCACTGCTTGATCCACCTGATTAATCATTGATTCGTACTGTTTGAGATTGTGCTCCTGCTCCAGTCGGAACTTTTTTTCGATCCGCGAATCATCCCGATCAATCTCACCGTCGACCTTTTGGCCAAAACCGATGCCCTTCCCCAACAAGATAAACTCTTGGTTTTTGGGAACGTCATGAACCAAAATGACATTGTTATTAAAAATGCGGCCTATCACAAATTTGCGTTGTTCTGCCATCAGGAATCACCATCAACCAATGATCGCGCTTTCTTGGTCGGGCGAGGGTCCTGTGAAAAGGATGAAAAACTTCAATAGAAGCCCTCTCGAAGAAGTTGTCGAGTCCTTCTTTAGCAGACGTTTTTCATGCTGTATCAGGTTGATTAGTCGGGAAGTATATGCTGTCTGATACAGTAAGAAAAGGCCAGAAAAAGACTCTCTTTTCACAAAGATTCTTTTCCTGGCTCATGCCTGCTTACCCAGTAACACGCCATGAATGGAAGCGCTTTATTTTCTTTCATATCTATGATAGTACATATTAGCGAATCTTGTCAACTTGATTGTATGCATGCGAAACAAGGGCTACGTTTCCATAAGCCCTTGTTTGCCTGCTGTCACGCCAACTATATCATCATGTCACGCCAGCCATCGTAAGGTGTTGCGGTCATGGTATGGCAACCAATACTTCCACTTCATTTTCAGCAAGGATCAGTGCCAATTCTGCATCAGGTTGCTGATCGGTCACCAAGATATCGATTTCATGCCAAGCCGCTACGTGCATAAACAGCCTTACATGAAACTTGGAGTGGTCCGCTACGACAATAACCTGTTTGCTTTGTTTCATCATGGAGCGTAGCAGATAGCTTTCCTCCTCCGTATAGGTCGTTAATCCTTGCGGGCCAATCCCGCATGTGCCTAGGATCGCTTTATCTACATGGTATTTCCCCAGCATCTCGATGGTACGATGACCATACACGTAGCGATGCTCGGGCTCATACATGCCTCCCAGCAGATGAACGGTGTTTCTCCCTCCACTGGCAAACGATCCTGCGATATCGATCGAGTTCGTCACAAGGACATGCTGCTCCGTTTTCAGGTGCTCAGCGGTGAATAGCACGGTGGTCGATGCGTCCATCATCAAGTGATCCCCGTCTTTGACCAACGTCGAGGCAAGAGCTGCAATTCGGCGCTTCCCTTCATGGGCCATCTGAAGCCGTTCCGTGTATTTGGGCAGTGATTTATGTTGAGGCGGTAAAATGGCCCCGCCTCTTGTCCGCAAAATCAAACCTTGTTCCTCTAGCCGCACCAGATCTCTGCGAGCGGTGTCACGTGATACTCCGTACAATTCGCATACATCTTGAACGCTTACTCGCTTGTGCTTATTCAGATGCTCGATAATGGCTGCTAACCGTTCCTCTTGATACATGACTGTGTCTCCAATTATGCTGCTATGCTGCGCAATTGTATTTGCTTCTCATTATAAGCATTTATAATTTGTTTTTCAAGTAAAGACAAGTGTATATAAGTAATAATAAGTAAAAACTCCACAAAAAAATCCTCCGTATCCATTGATAAGGAGGATTTTGGCATTTTTTTCAATTAATCATCTTCATCCATATCGAGAAGACCATTGTCAATCATATAACGAAGGTTCTCCTGATCTCGCTCGCGTCCCTTCTCTTTCAAACGCTCGATTGCAGGCTGAACCAGGATATCCACTTCGTTTTGGATACTGCGGGCCAAGTCGTAGCGGTCAGCTTCTTCGAGGAAATGCCCCACTTCCATTAAAGCGTTGTATCTGTCCAGCTCTTCCTTGGTCAAGAGTCCTCTTACCTGCACACTGGCATGGCGCATATAATCCCTCTTACAGTTTGACTTTGCTCAAAGCCAAGCCTACCCCGCCAATTTTGTAGAGGTAGCGCAGATCGCTCGCCTTTTTCATCAGGGCAGCGCTGGTTCCAAATACTTTTTTGCCACCAAAGACCACACCCATGCCTTCCCCTTTTCCAAGGGAAGCCAATGTACCTTGCAGGGCAGGAACGAATGGTGTCAATTGATCGTTGCGGATCAAGGCGATCAGGTTTTGTGCTGCATTTTCTCCTTCTTGAATGGAGATTTGGGCAGTTGGCGGGTATGGGCGTCCTTCTTGGTTGAAGACAAGCGCACAGTCACCGACTACAAATACGTTGTCGTGTCCAGGGGCACGCATATACTCATCCACTTTTACGCGGCCGCGCATTACTTCAAAGCCGGATTTTTCCACGATGCTGTTTCCACGCACGCCACCGGTCCAGATTACCGTTTTGGATTTGATTTCCTCGCCAGTTGCCAATACGACACCATCCGGCGTACATTGTTTCACTGGTGTGCTGATGCGGAATTCCACACCTTTGCGTGTAAGTACATTCATTGCGTAGTCGATCAATTCCGGATCAAAGCCTGGAAGGGCCGTTGGCGCCGCTTCGATGCTGTAGATTTTCACCAAGTCCGGATCTACATCAAATTCCTTGCACAGCTCAGGCACACGGTCAGTCAACTCACCACAGAACTCGATTCCGGTAAAGCCAGCTCCCCCAACTACGAACGTGAGGTAATCGGTGCGATGCGGCTCTGTTTTATATTTGGCAAACATATACTCGATATGTTCGCGGATTTGACGAACGGAGTTGATGCTGCGGATACCAAATGCGTGCTCCTTCAACCCTTCGATACCGAATGTTTCGGACTCGCTGCCCAGTGCAATAACCAGGTAGTCATAAGAAAGCACATCGCCGTTATCCAACGTAACCGTTTGCTCTTCGGATTGGATGGATTGAACAGCACCTTTGACAAAATTGATTTTTTGCATGTCGATAATGCGATCCAGATCGACACGCGCATGATCGGCGCTGGATGTTCCTGCAGCCGGCTCATGCAGCCAGGTTGTCAAATAGTGATAGTTATGCTTGTTTACGAGCGTAACCTCTGCTTCGTTGTAGTTCAGCTTTTTTTGCAGCCCCAGTGCTGTCAAAAGCCCACCGTATCCAGCGCCCAGAATTACGATTTTGGGTGTACTCATCGTTGATCCCTTCCCATTCCTGTCATGTATTTGTAAAGCCGAGCCCTGCCGACGACATTGTACGGCATGAGCGATCCTGTATGGAAACCGTTTGGAAGTTTGTGCGATCTTTCACGTGGGTTAATACAGATAAGGTGCCCCAAAGGAATCAATGTAAAACGCTATCAGTGCATGCACCAAATCATCTAACTGTGAAAAAAAGCACAATCAAGTTCACAAACTGTTCACAACCACTTACATAGTAACAAGAAACACCAGAATCTTCAAGCCATAATTCAATTCTTTTTGTACCTATTTTCACGTTTGGCGTCGACTGCTCCTTCGAATCGTTCCTTGAAGCTTTTCTTATTTTCCAAGGATGTTTATAATAGGAAAGTGTGCTCAGAATTCTGACTTCTTTTTGGAGGTGCTTGGGTTTGGGTTTGTTACAAAAGGACGAGCAGATCTTTGATATTACCGTCATCGGTGGAGGTCCTGCTGGATTATTTACAGCTTTCTATGGTGGTATGCGACAAGCGAGCGTGAAAATCATCGAAAGTATGCCTCAGCTTGGCGGCCAGCTCGCCGCTCTCTATCCTGAGAAATATATTTATGATGTGGCCGGTTTCCCTAAGGTATTGGCTCAAGATCTCGTGGATGGACTGAAACAGCAAATCTCCCACTTTGATCCGCGTGTATGCTTGGAAGAGAAAGTGCAAAACGTAGAGAAAAAAGAGGACAATGTCTTTGAAATCACTACGGACAAAGGAATTCACTATTCTCGTGCGGTGATCATTACCGCAGGTGT
>DASQNU010000005.1:0-10786 GCA_035644815.1 Bathyarchaeia archaeon
TTTTTTATAAAAATCAGGGAGCAAAAAGCTGATGCGTGTTGGCTCCATCAAGGTCTCCGCTTTGACGAAATCCTTGTCTTTCAGCATCAGGTTCAGCTTGGAGTACTGTACCCCTTTTTTCTGATCCACTTGGCTGTCTACTTGTAGTTTTGCTTGTTTCAACAGGTCCAGTACCATCATGACTTGCGGATCTGGAATATCGGCATCAATGGAGAGATTAGACACTTCCATTGTGGAGTGGACAGGGTTTTCCATAAAAGGTTTCACATCTGCGTCATAGCGGCTCATCATCTCATCAAAGCTGGACTGCAGCTCCTTGAGGTTGTTGGCTTCCGCTTCCAAATAAATCGACTTTGTGCTTTTGAACAGATCAAGTTTGGCATACGCGGTTCCAAATCCGACCACCAGCACGATCGCGACCAGCACACCGATGAGTAACGCTTTTTTGCCTGTGGATGGTGGCGATTTTTGTTCCACGTTAAGATTGGTTTCCATGTGTTCCTCCTTAAAATCTTTAAAATACGGAAAATATTTCCGAACAACTCCAAGTATTGTAGCAAATAATTGGGGAATTGCTAACATTTATGAAAAAAATGGGAACTATGACCCATGTGAGGGCTTGTTTATAGGTAAAGAGAACTGTAGCAGGAGAAAGTCATTTGGACAATGGTACATTTGGGGAGTATAGTGGAAGAAAAACGGAAAAGTTGGATGGAGGGAGAGATTTACCGATGAAATGGTGGAACATGAAAGAGCCTGTGAATACGTGGACACATTTTGTTCCGTTTCTTGCGGGGATCGTGGGGCTTGTATTTCTGGTGATCGAATCCAAGCATAATGCTTCCAAGCTGATCACGATGAGTATTTTTGGCGTCAGCATCATATTGCTGTATGGGGCGAGTACAATCTACCATTGGATTCGGACCACCCCCTCCAAAGAATTGATCCTGCGAAAGATCGACCATATGGCTATCTTCGTGCTGATTGCAGGTACGTATACGCCGGTCCTCTACTATGGATTGGATGGTGGCTGGAGATGGACGATGCTGGTGGCCGTTTGGATCCTCTCAGCGATCGGAATTGCGATGAAGATCTGGTTCATGAAACTGCCCCGATCGGTATCGACGGTATTCTACGTCGCTTTAGGCTGGCTTGCCGTGGTTCCTTTCTACAAGCTGATTGAAAATCTACCGATACAGGCGATCATAATGATGATAGCGGGCGGAGTTGCGTATACGGTGGGCGGAATTATCTATGGAACGAAAATTTTTAACTTCGTCCCCAACAAATTTGGCTTTCATGAGGTGTTCCATCTCTTTGTCGCTGCCGGGACGTTGCTTCATTATTTGATGATTTTCATTTATGTCGTGCCAATGTAAAAAGATCAAAACGAGGGGTAATGCTCCTCGTTTCTTTTTTTGTCCGTAATTTACATCGGTCAGTACTATAAATATATTTATGATTAACTCCATAAAACATAATTTGTTTTATGGATAACTCGGTCTTAGAATGAACGTTGTAACCAAACACCGTACAGAGGAGGCTTTTTAAATGGCAAAGAACGTATTGATTGTAGTAACGAATCATTCTGAACTACACGCAGGGAAGACAACAGGAATCTGGTTGTCCGAATTTGCGGAAGCATACATGGAATTCACAAAGAAAGGGTACGAGGTCACGGTAGCTAGCCCGCTTGGTGGGGAAGGTCCCGTTGACCCCGGCAGCGTAGATGAAAACACACCACAAGACATTTTGGCTGCAAAAAAATACTTGGAAAACACGGTGAAGCTTGAAGATGTGTCCGCCCAAGATTTCCATGCCATTTTCTTGCCTGGTGGTCACGGAACGATGTTTGACCTTCCGAATGATCATAAGCTGCAGGAATTGCTCCGCGATTTTTATGAGGCAGAAAAGGTTGTTGCAGCTGTATGCCACGGACCGGCGGGATTGGTTGGGGCGACTCTGTCAAATGGCCAACCGCTCGTCGCCGGCAAACGAGTGAATGCCTTTACCAACAGCGAAGAAGCCGCTACGGGATTGGCCCCACATCTTCCATTCCTGCTGGAAAGCAAGCTTCGTGAGTTGGGTGCCATCTATGTGGCAACTCCGGATTGGTCCACTCATGTTGAGGTGGACGGCAATCTGGTTACAGGACAAAATCCTCAATCGACCCTGGCTGTTACAAAAGCTGTGATTGAATTACTGGGTTAAGGGAAGTCATGTGAAAAGAATGGAAGGGAATCGTATGAGCACGGATCAAGCTGCCCATCGTTCGGAGACCGTAGCAATGCCTAAAGGGGCGACGATGGCTTTATACGCACTCACGCTGGGGGCATTTGCCATCGGGATGACTGAATTTATTATTATGGGATTGCTTCCCGACGTGGCCGAGAATCTGCATGTCTCCATCCCGATGGCGGGCCTGCTCATTACCGGATACGCACTGGGCGTGGCGATTGGTGCTCCTTTCATCACGATTGCCACCCACAAGATGCCACGCAAGGCGCTGCTGCTCCTGCTGATGCTTATTTTCATCGCAGGAAATGCGCTCGCCGCCCTCGCACCGAACTACGGTGTGTTGATGGTGGCGCGTATATTGGCGGCGTTAACGCACGGGTCCTTTTTTGGTGTAGGGGCAGTCATCGCGGCACAGCTGGTTCCCAAGGAAAAACGAGCGGGGGCCATTGCGATCATGTTTACAGGTTTGACGCTGGCAAACATTCTGGGGGTACCCATTGGAACGTTTTTGGGGCTAGCATACGGCTGGCGCTCTACTTTCTGGGCGATCACGGTGATCGGTCTGATTGCGTTCCTTGGAATCGTCATGCTCGTCCCGAAAGTGACAACTGCGCCGTCCAGCCTCCGGCAAGAGCTTGGCGTGCTGCGGCGTTCTACCGTCCAGATTGCACTGTTGATGACTGTGTTCGGCTTTGGAGGAGTTTTCACCGCGTTCACCTATATTGCGCCAATCTTAGTGGATATCACAGGTTTCGCTCCAAGTTCGGTATCCTACATCCTTGTGTTGTTTGGCATAGGGATCACAATCGGGAATATTTATGGGGGGAAATTGGCCGACCGCAAATTGCTGCCTTCGCTTATCGGCATGATGGTCTTGCTGGCTGCTGTTCTCGCCTTATTCAGTCTGACGGATCAGCATAAGCTCCTCACATTACTCACCGTTTTCATTTTAGGGATCGCGGCATTTGGTACCGTTCCGGGGTTGCAGCTCCACATGCTGAATACGGCCAAGGAAGCGCCTACTCTGGCCTCTACGCTTAACATTGCAGCCTTTAACCTGGGAAATGCGATGGGTGCTTATATAGGAGGAGTAGTGATCGATCTGGAAATTGGCGGGGGACTGCATGCTGTTCCGTGGGTGGCTTCCCTGGTGACCATTGTGGGAGTCCTGTTTACCTTATGGGGGGCGAGGCAGCATCGAATGGAGTCCCGCTTGTGAAGGCAGCGCTCTGTTTGCTGAAAAGACCAGCTTTTCCTTTATAATGGATAGGGACAATCATTGATGAAAGGAAACACACATGGTTGACTTTGAATGGTACCGAAGTTTTATCTATATTTATAAATACAGCTCTGTGTCAGAAGCCGCCAAGATCAGAATGATGACCCAGCCTGCCATGAGCCAGCACCTGGCGGCCTTGGAGGCAGAGGTGGGCGAACCACTATTTGTGAGAACACCAAGGAAGATGATTCCCACCGAAAGGGGAAAAGAGCTGTATACGCAATTGGCTCCCCTGATTGAATCATTGGAAGAGACGACAAGAAACTTCAAGACGGCTTCATCATCGACCACGCCGGTGGTGAGAATCGGCGCAGCACATGAGTTTTTCCGGGAGAATATTGCCCCCAAGCTCGGGAGTTATCCGATGCGGGTCATCGCATATTACGGCGTCGCGTCAAGCATTCTGGATTTATTGATGGAAGATAAGCTCGACATCATCGTGACCTCGCAAAAGCTGGCGGCACCGGGTGTGGAATATATGCACTATGTGGAAGAAGAATTTGTGGTGGTCGCGCCAGTCGATTTTTCCGAACCGGATTTCACTACACAGGAAGAGCTGGAAGCTTGGCTCAGCACGCAGGCATGGATCAGCTATGGCCTTGAATTGCCGATCATTCGCAGGTTTTGGCGCGAACACTTTCAAAAACGCCCCCGAGTACAACTCGCCCATGTACTGCCGGATCTGCACAGTATTTTGGCTGCCGTTGAACATGGAGCGGGGATTAGTTTATTGCCTGCGTATATGTTAGCCGATCCCCTACAGAGAAACAAAGTAAAAGTCATTTGTGAACCGTATAAAGTGAGGAATGACTTATATCTCGCTTATCCGGTAAAAAATCGCAACTTGCCCAACTTGCAAGCAGTGATCAAGCTGCTTAAGCAGATATAACATGTATGCAAAGCTCAGAAACAACCATCGTCTACTTTTAGGGTGACGGTGGTTGTTTTTTTATAAAAACGCAGTAACGAGAAGAAGCGCATTTTCTGGCAGAGCGCCTGCGGAGTCCATCCCAGCGGAGAGTCGAACACGTGGATCCGAAGGGCAAACTTGAGTCATCATCAAAGCATTCCTGCTTTTTGCCCTTCCCACGTGTTTGATTCGGAGCGGACAGTAACGACATCCTTGCGGACGGAGAATGAAGCGGCGCCAGAAAATGCGCTTCTCCCCAACCACTGCAGCAACGAAAATAATTTTTCCGAAAATCACCAACAAACCGATGGACAAAATTATAAAAACTACTATATAATAATTATTATAAAGAAGAGCCTAATACAAATTTTGCGCAACATCAGGGAGGAGGCCAACGATGAAGTTATATGATTATCATCATCTCAACCATATGAAAGAACAGGTAAAATCGAAGAAGACGTTGTGGATTACACTGCTTCTCACGTTGTTTTTTACTATCGTGGAAATCGTCGGTGCATTTATGTCCAATTCGCTCGCATTGCTTTCTGACTCCGCTCATATGATATCCGATGTCATCGCGTTGTGCTTGAGTATGGCAGCGATCTACATGGCAACAAGAAATCCGAACCGGAAATATACATTTGGCTACCTGCGCTTTGAAATCATTGCTTCGTTTTTAAATGGGTTGGCGTTGGCGATTATTGCGGTCGGGATCTTTGTAGAAGGCATTCAGCGGATGGTTCATCCACAGCAGGTCGACTTGAAGCTGATGCTGCTCATCGCCTCGATCGGTCTTGTGGTCAATATCATTCTGACAGCTGTGCTCAGCAGCAGTATGAAAGAAGAAGACAATCTGAATGTGAAGAGTGCACTCTGGCATTTTATCGGGGATTTGCTTAGCTCGATCGGGGTAATCATCTCGGGGGTCATTATTTATTTCACCGGTTTTGTGATCTTCGACCCGATTATCAGTATGGTGATCGGCGGCATCATTTTTACAGGGGGTGCCAAAATCACCAGGGAATCCTATTTGATCCTCATGGAGTCGGTACCTGAGAAATTTGACTTGGATGAAATCCGTGCATCCATCGGCCAGGTGGAAGGTGTAGAGGACGTTCACGAGCTGCATCTCTGGGGCATTTCTACCGATCATTATTCGCTATCTGCCCACGTGTTCATCCGTGGCGATATTCAACCATTCTGTGTGATCTTGGCGATTAATGAAGTATTGAAGGAAAAATACGGAATCGAGCATTCGACCATTCAGATCGAAAATCCGGTCATCCATAATCATGGAGAGTACGGAAAACGGTTTGTGGCGGAAATGGCAGCTAAATAAAGGGAAAGAAAAAAGCAAGATCGAATCGCTGTCGCGGTGCGGATCTTGCTTTTTTTTCGTTGGCAAATCTATTTGCCGGTTACTTATGACTATGCTCGTGAACATGTGAATGATCGTGGTGATGATGGTCATGATCATGATCATGATCATGTGCTTCTGCATGATTCGGCCCGGATTGGCACATCATTTCTGCATGAAAGAGAGCCGAATTTTCGATTTGGATCGTGGCATGCGTAATGCCAAAGCGCTTCTTCAGCACTTCCAAGGCTTCACGCAGCACCTGATAGCTGGAAACGTCGTCATTCACATGGAGATGGCACGTAAGGGAATCAAATCCGGAGGTAACGGTCCAGACATGCAGGTCATGAACGCTCCTTACACCAGCTATCTCAGACAAAGCATCGGTCACTTTTGTAGTGTCGATAGAGGAAGGAGTGCCTTCCATCAGGATATTCACCGAATCCTTGGTCACACGCCAAGCGCTGCTGATAATCAGGAGCGCAACGACGATGCTGATGATCGGGTCCGCGATGTACCAGTTGAATTTCCACATGAGGAAGCCGGCCACGATGGCTCCGACCGAACCGAGCATATCGCCCAGTACATGGAGGAAAGCGCTGCGCATATTCAAATTATTTTTAATGTCTCCACGCATTAATACATAGGCCGCAGCGATATTGGCAAGCAGCCCGACAAAGGCAATGCCCATCATCGACAGGCTGGATACTTCGGGAGGAGCAAGCAGCCGTTCATATGCCTCCCAAAAGATATAAAAGGAAATCAACACGAGTGTAACGCCATTAAATAAAGCAGCCAGAATCTCAAATCGATAAAAGCCGTACGTCTTTTGCGGTGAAGGAGGCCGTGCCGCAAAGATCATGGCGATAAGACTGAGCAGCAGGGCGGAAGCATCGCTTAGCATATGGCCAGCATCGGATAAAAGGGCCAGGCTGTTTGTCAGAAAGCCCCCGATCACCTCGACGATCAAAAACGCTGTGATGATAAGAAGAGAGAAGAGCAATGCTTGTTTGTTTGCTCCCTTCCCGTGATGATGACCGTGACTGTGATCATGTCCATGTCCATGACCGTGATGATGATGAAGCCCCATGGAAAACGCCTCCCTAGAGTACTCTTTTTCGTATTATGTACTATTTGAGTATAGTGTGCCAGCAACAAACGTTCAAGTAGATATTTGAATGTTAGGATAAACATCTGTTATTCTTTTTTTGCTATAATGATAACGAATTGAGCTCGGAAGGTGGATTTCAGTTGGGTATCGTGGATTTATCAAGTTTAACATGGTCGCAGTTTTGGATTGGTGTGGCCTACATCATGATTAGCGGCACACTCTTTAGCTTGGGGATTCTGCGTCTGATGCAGCAACGCGTTCGTACGGGGGTCATTTTGCTGGGATCAGCTGTCGTTAGCGCGGTTTTGATTTTTACGATTATTTATCAATTTTTCTTACCCTAAAAAGAGACAAGAGCGACATGCTCCTGTCTCTTTCTCTCTATTGACCTTGCTAGGCTGCTTCTTTTTGATTTAACAAAAAGCGCAGATAGATGGAACGAAATACATCCGGACGGAAAAGATGAGCTGCGTGACCGGCAAACGGGATTTCTCGGTAGATGACGTGCGGGACGAGCGTCTGCAGGTCATATAGACAGGATTTATACAGATGATCAAAGCCGCCCATGACCCATAGCACCGGATGGGTTAATTGTTTCAAGCGCGCTTTCAGATCGAAATGAATGCGGTGTCGGAGAGATTCCACGATAACGGTGGGATGCATCGTTAATCCAAGGCGATAATAGACCTTTTTGGAAATGAAACAGGATGGATCAAAGCCTTGACTCCAAAGCGGGAAAATCTTGCTCGTATAGGCATTCAGCCAACGGGAGTAAGGCTCATCGCGACGGTTCCAGAACTCTTCAAAGACGGAAAATAAGGCAGAGGGATTGTTGTAGTGCCCGCCAATGCAGCACAGGCTGGTCACTTTTTGCGGAAAAAGGCTGGCGAAAATCGTACCGATATAGCAGCCGTAGCTCAAGGTACACAAATGCGCTTTTTCCACACGATGGATGCGGTAAATCTCCTCGAGCTGGTGGATCAGATCGTCAAGTCGAAAAGGGGTCTCTGTACCTTTATCGTCCCCGTGACCCAAAAGATTGTAGGAAATGACCCGATAATGAGGGGATAAGGCGATTTTCTCTTTCTTAAAGGCCCGATCATTTCCGACCAATCCATGGATAAAAATGATGGTCTCCTTCTCTCCAATCCGTTTGTTTGCCAAGAGACAAGTTCGCTCCTTTCCTGTTTGCGCTGCTTCCTTTTGTACGAAACGATGTGCAGGGTGGTTTCACTTTTTTCGGATGTATTGTCAAGGGAAACAAGATCCACTAGGGTAAAAGAGAGAAGAAGACGGAAAGAAGGGCAATCATGAAACGATATTTGGTCATCAGTGACATCCACGGGGAACTGGCTAAGCTGGAGTCGCTGCTGCAGCTCGCAGCATACCATCCAGAAGAGGATCAGCTGATCTTGCTTGGGGATTATGTGGACCGGGGGCCGGATGCCAAGGGTGTTTTGGAAAAAGTGATCCGGCTGAAAGAGCAGGGAGCCATCGTCTTAAAAGGAAATCATGAGGACATGATGGTGAAAGCGATGAATGGCGATCAGCATGTCTGGAACCGCTGGACCAAGGTGAACGGCGGCGAACAAACACTGAACAGCTATGGCATCACGCTGCCGCTCGAGCCAGCAGAAGTAGAAGGGGAAGAGGCTATGCTTGCTCTTGGCGCATGTGCGGACCTCGATCGGCACGTCAAATTTATCGCTGAGCTGGATGTTTATTACGAAACCGAGGAATATATATTCGTCCACGGCGGTGTTCATCCGAGTACGCCGCTTGCCGAAACGGATCCGTATCTATTGCTCTGGATTCGCGACGAATTCCATAACGGTTATGCCGGAGAAAAGCCGGTTATTTTTGGACACACCTCTACTGATACCTTTCATGGGGCAGGAACGTATGACGTTTATTTTGGCTCCAATCACATTATCGGGATCGATGGCGGTGCGGTCTACGGAGGCCGCTTGAATTGTCTGGAGCTTCCGAGTCGCAAGGTCTATTACATAGAATAGCATCCATTCGTGGATGACAACGCGGCTTCGCCTAACTGGAGGTGGAGCCGCGTTGATTATGGGTACTCACCTGTGACTCGTTTTTTTGGTCAAGATGAGGACAGATGGAAGGAGAAAAGCCGTATATGCCGCCAGTACGAAAAGGACAAACAAAAAAGAATCGGTATAGTTACGCGCGTTAGCCTGGTGGATTCCATCGTCAAACAAGCGCTTTGCTTCAGTGGAAGCGGCATCCATCCGGCATTCGGACGGCACGGTAGCGAGATTACCGGACCGAGCCATAGTTGGATAACAATTTTGCAATGTCTGTAATACCCCATGTCTTTGTTCTACGGAGAGCTGATAGGCTGACACGTTATCGCCAAGCTGCTGTACCACTGCAAGACTGGCCTTTTCGGCGTGATGGCCGAGCGAGCCCAACCATACCATGCCGATAATACTGATCCCGATCGCGAAGGATACCTGCATGCCAGTGGTCAAAATTCCAGATGCAGAGCCGATATCTTCTCTGGGTATTTTGGAAAGGATGATGGTGGTCAAGGGAGCAGCGAGAAACCCTTGACCGGTGCCCAATACCGCCAATGCAGGCAGCCAAACGAGGATGTCAGGCGAAGTGCCGGTCCATTGAGCGGAAAAGGCCAACAGCAAATACCCACCGATTGTTAGCACAGAGCCAATGGTCAGCACATGTGTGCCAAATCTACCGGCAACCCTGGCGGACAAAAGGGAAGCGAGAAAGTAGCCGATTCCCATCGGTAAGATGACAAGGCCAGCTTTTAAAGCCGAGAATCCCAGTCCAATCTGCAGCAGATAAGCGGCGACGAGGAAAAAAGCAGCTTGGGACGACATCAGCAAAAATACGATCAGCATACCGAGACTGAACACCGGTTGCCCAAACAGCGCCACATTCATGAGCGGGACACGATGGCGAAGGTGTAATCGTTTTTCCAGCCAGACAAACAGCGCCAATACGGGGAAGGACAAGAGTAAACAGATGATGAGTGTTAGCGGCCAGCCTTCCTTTTGGCCTTGAACGAGCGGATACACGAGCATAAGCAGTCCAATCGTAATGAGAGCGGCACCTGGCCAGTCGAGACTGGCGTTTACGGATGATTTGGACTCAGGGATGAATGGAACCATGATGAGGATGAAGATACCGATCGGGACGCAGAAAAAAAACACCCATTTCCAATCGAGTCCCCAGAGATTGATTTGCAGCAGCCATCCGCCAATAATCTGTCCGGTAGATGCAGCCAGTCCTTGGGAGGCACCATACAAGCCGAAAATCATCCCGCGTTTCTCCGGCGGATAGTTAGCCTGAATGAGCGAAAGGACCTGTGGCGAAAACAGAGCGGCACTAAGTCCTTGCAACACCCGTGCGAGCGTCAGCAGCTCCACACTGGTGGACAATCCGCAAAGCAAAGAAGCGAGAGTAAAGCCTGCCACTCCGATTTGCAGCATCTTTTTACGACCAAATCTGTCTCCAAGGCGGCCTCCGATGATGAGCGCGACAGCATAAGCCAGCGTATAACCGGTAATGACGAACTGGACATCGGAAAAGCTTGCGTGCAAACCATGCTGAATCGAGGGAGTCGCTACATTGACAATAAAGATATTGGCTACAGCCATAAATACAGATAAAAGCATTACCATCAGCAATAGTCGCTGCCCGGACTGGGCCCGAGGAGCCGATTCGAAGCTGAGCGATACTGGTTTTGACGTTTGGGACATGGGACTGTCCTCCTTTTCAGGCATCGTGAAGCGATTGACAATCAAATGGTTCTTTTACTAAAATGAGGTAGACAGATCTGTCTCTTCGAAATGATACAGACAGATCTGTCTCATGTCAACTCCTGAATACCCGCAAACTGGAAAA
>DASQNU010000006.1:0-9016 GCA_035644815.1 Bathyarchaeia archaeon
GCCAATCGAATTGCAAACATTGTACATCCCTTTTTTGCAAGGGATACATGTTCCGCAAGCCAAAATAGGCTCAACGGTGACGCGTTCACCTACTGCAACGTTGGTTACACCTTCCCCGATTTCGATCACTTCTCCGGAGAATTCATGGCCTAAAATAACGGGAGCTCCTTGATTCGTTAGCGGATGCGGCTCCTTTGGAACAAAAATAGGGCCTGCCAAATACTCGTGCAGATCCGTTCCGCATATGCCGCACCATGCCACACGAATTTTGACCATTCCCGGTTCAATCTGAGGTTCAGGAACTTCTTCCACCCGAACATCGCGAAGCCCGTGCCATACAGCTGCTTTCATCTCACCTTCACCCCGCACTCAGACTTTGATGTCTCATCCGTGTATCGCTTGACCTGTTGCATTCAGTACCGCTTCCAATAGCGCTTCTGATAGCGTCGGATGTGCCGCGATAAAATGTTCCATCGCGTCGGTAGTCATTTCTGCATGAAGCATCAAGGTTCCCTGGCCGATCAACTCTGTTGCCCGCGGGCCTACGATGGCAAGTCCTACAATCTCATTGAATTCCGGCTCGACGATGACTTTCACTTTTCCTTCCTGTTCTGACAAAATCAATGCTTTTCCGTTCGCCGAGAAAGGAAATTCCCCGATCCGCACATCTCCGTACCGCTCTTTCGCCTGCTTTTCAGTCAGTCCCACGCTGGCGATCTCCGGCGAAGTATAGATACAGCGAGGAACAGCGCGAACATTTACCGTTTTTTCGATGCCGCAAGCATTGAGGGCTGCGACCTCTCCCTCATGGAATGCAACATGGGCTAACTGAATGCCACCGATGACATCGCCGCAGGCATATAGATGGGAAACGCTTGTCTGCATGTTTTCGTTCACTTGGATGCCTTGCTTGGAATACTTCACACCGATCCGATCCAGTCCAAGATCTTTTACTCGTGGCTTGCGGCCAATCGACACCAATACTTTCTCCGTCCATATTTCTTCTACTCCGTCCTTCTTTTGTACCCATGCCGTTTTTGTCCGTACATCCAGTCTTTCCAGTGCCGTCCCCGTGTGGATAGCCACCCCTGATGCTTCCAACTGCCGTTTTAACACGTCTGCGATATCCCGGTCTTCCCCCGGCAATATATGCTCGGCCGTCTCTACCATCGTCACCTTCGTTCCCAGCCTGCTGTAGATGCTGGCAAACTCACAGCCAATCACCCCGCCCCCTACAATCAGCAAGGAGGAAGGGATGCTGGAGAGCGACATCGTATGTTTGCTATCAATAATCCAGTCGCCATCAAAAGGCGCAAACGGCAGCTCGATCGGCTCGGAGCCTGTTGCGATGATAAATCGGTCAGCGGTGATCTGCTCATCTCCGTCTGCTTTTTCCACATGCAAGATCTGATCGGTCAGGAAGGTCGCCTTTCCGGAGATGACGCGCACCTGGTTTTTCTTCATTAAGTAACCGACACCCGAGACAAGCTTTTTCATCACCTTGTTTTTGTATTGCTGGACCGCTTGCCAGTTGACGGACACTCCGCTATCGGGCACGTCGATCCCAAAGACCGCTGCGTGCTTCACCTTTTCATACGTTTCCGCGCTCTCCAAAAGCGACTTGGTCGGAATGCATCCCTCATTGAGACACGTTCCGCCTAATTGCTGTTGCTCTATCAAAGTCACTTGCTGGCCTTTGCGGGCTGCTGTGATCGCAGCCACGTAGCCCGCTGGTCCTCCCCCAATAATCACCACAGTTCCCACGGGTCTCCTCCTCACAACAACAGACTGTACGGTTGTTCCAGATAATCCTTGACGCTTCCCAGGAATTGGGCTGCTGGGGCCCCATCCAGCACACGGTGGTCAAAGGTCAAGCTGAGCGGAAGCATGCTGCGCCGCTGCAATTCTTCTCCCCGATAGACCGGAACCGCTTCTACCGCGCCGACACCAAGAATGCCAGTCTCCGGCGGGTTCAACACAGGTGTGAAAAACTCGATCCCATAGGCCCCGAGGTTGCTGATCGTAAAGGTAGAGCCCTTCATCTCCTCACTGCCCAGTTGATTGCTGCGCGCACGCTCGCTAAGCGATTTCAGCGCTTTCGACAGCTCAAGCAAGGAGAGCTTATCAGCATGAGGAATCACAGGGACGATCAGTCCCTTTTCAAGGGCGACGGCAATTCCAAGGTGGACATGTCCATACGTCTCGATCCTTGCTTCTTGCGTATTTGTGAGATAAGCGCTGTTCATCTGTTTATGCTGTTTGAGCGAAAGGACGACAGCACGGGCGATAAAGTCGGTTACGGTGAGTTTTCCTTCCTGCCGTTTTTGGACTTCAGCCGCCAATTGCTTTTGCAGCGACAGAAGTTCTGTCACATCCGCCTTTGCGGTCATCGTAAGCTGAGCACTTGTCTGCAAGCTCTCCAGCATCCGTGTGGCAATCACTTTTCGCATGCCAGTGACCGGAGTGCTCTCTGCCGCCACCTGGGCAGTGACGGTTTTTACGGATTCAAGAGAGGGCGCAGCAGCTTCTATTGGGGAAGAGGCTCTGGTTGCCAGCACCTTTTCGACATCCTCTTTCGTAATCCGGCCTTGTGGACCTGTCCCTACGAGGGAATCAATCGCAATCCCGGCTTCTTCCGCCATTTTTCGGGCAACCGGCGAAATTTTCGGGCTGTTGCCTTTATTGGCGACAGGTGCAGCAGTAACTTTCTCTTCCACTGCCGCTGTCGCTGCTGCTTCTTGATGTACGGCCGAGACAGCGGCAGACTGGGGAGCTGCGTCTATGTTTTCACCGGGCTGTCCGATATACCCGAGAACCGTTCCATAGGGCACCACTCCTCCTTCCGCGACCGTGATCGCGAGCAGCACTCCATCCGCCGGTGCCTCGACTTCCATCTCTATTTTTTCCGAGCTGATATCAACAACCCCATCTCCCTTGGCAACTGGATCGCCAATCTTCTTTTTCCACGCGATTACCGTCCCTTCTACCATGGACATTCCCAATTTCGGCATAATGACTTCTGCTGCCATCTATTCAATTCCCCTCCTTCGTTCGTTGGCTGATTGGGCACCCCACAGCGTATGTAGGTGGAGTGCCCTGCTCTCTATTAGGAAACAGCCAGGATGGAAGCGTCGCCAATGAGTTCGGAGACGACTTCAATGACTTTTTTCGGATTGGGCAAATACAAATCTTCCAGCGGTGGTGAGAATGGCACAGGTGTATGCGGAGCCGTAATCCGTTTGATGGGCGCATCCAGCGTATCAAAGCCTTTGTCTGCGACAAGGGCGGCGATATCGGTCGCGATGCTGCAGCGCGGATTCGCTTCATCGATCACAATCAGCCGGTTGGTTTTCGCTACGGACGAAAGGATCGTCTCTTCATCCAGCGGGGAGAGACTGCGCGGGTCAACTACCTCGATTTCGATGCCTTTTTGGGCAAGCAGATCGGCTGCTTGGAGTGCTGTGTGCACCTGTTTTCCGATGGCCACGATGGTCAAATCTTTGCCCGCTCGCTTGATGTCGGCCTTCCCGAGCGGAAGCGTATAATGACCTTCTGGTACCTCACCTGTCATGTTGTAGAGGGTCTTGTCTTCGAAGAAAATGACGGGATCATTGTCTGCGATCGCGGCGAGAAGCAAGCCTTTTGCGTCATAGGGGGTGGATGGGACTACAACTTTGATCCCCGGAATGTGTGTAAACATGGCGTATAGGCTTTGCGAATGCTGCGCTGCTGCGCGAAAACCTGCTCCGTGCATGGTGCGAATCGTAATCGGCACCTGGGCCTTGCCGCCAAACATGTAGCGGAATTTCGCCCCTTGATTCATCACTTGGTCAAGGCAGCTGCCGATAAAATCGTTGAACATCAGCTCGGCAATCGGCCGTAATCCTGTTGCCGCGGCGGCCATGGCCGCCCCGACATAGCCGGCTTCCGTGATTGGTGTATCCAGCACGCGATCGCGCCCAAATTCCTGGACGAGCCCTTTGGTCACACCCAGCACGCCGCCCCATGCTTCATCGTCCTGCAGGTGGTCAATCTGTGCGCCTCCCGCTACATCTTCACCGAGCAAAATGACATTTTCATCCTGCCGCATCGCGATCTTCATCGCTTCATTGATGGCTTGTGAAAAACTGATTTTTCTTGCCATGCTTTCTCCCCCCTTCAATTAATACGACACGTACACATCGCTCAACAATTCGCTTGCGTCCGGGAAAGGACTCTGTTCAGCAAATTGGATGGCCTTTTGTATCGACTGATCAACCGCTTCCTCCATGTGCGTCAGCTCCTGTTCGGAAAACAGCTGCCTCTGGATGAGGTACTCCCGGAAATTTTTGATCGCATCCTGCTCATGGATGTGCTTTTGTTTATCCTGATCCGTTTTGTACTTCTGCGCATCTCCCTCAAAATGGCCATAGTTGCGATAGGTAATGCATTCAATCAGGGTCGGCCCTTCACCGTTCCGCGCTCTCCTCACTGCTTCTTCCGCTACACGATACACCTCCAGCACATTTTTGCCGTCAACCGTTATGCCGGGAATATTGTAACCGCTTGCACGATCGGCTATGTTTGTACAACTGGAGGCATATGTGAAGGGCGTCGCCTCCCCGTAGCCATTGTTTTCCGCTACGAAAATCACGGGCAGCTTCCAAATCGCTGCTAGGTTGATTCCCTCATGAAACGTCCCTTGATTATTCGCGCCATCGCCGAAAAAGCAAACGCTAACGGCCTCGGTCTTTTTCAGCTTGGCTGTCAGTGCAGAACCGCACGCCAGCGGGAAACCTCCGCCGACGATCCCGTTCGCTCCGAGCATCCCTTTATCCAGATCGGCAATGTGCATGGAGCCGCCCTTGCCTTTGCATAAGCCGGTTGCCTTGCCGTAAATCTCTGCCATCATCCCGTCCAGGTCACAGCCTTTCGCAATGCAATGGCCGTGTCCTCGGTGGGTGCTTGTGATCGAGTCCTTCCTTTCCAGATGGGCCCCCACTCCCACCGCTATGGCCTCCTCACCCGCATACAAATGGACAAATCCAGGCAGTTTACCTTGGCTAAACAACAAGTGAACGGCATCTTCAAACTTGCGAATCTCCAGCATCTTCTGATACATCCATCTTGCCTTATCCTGAGATAGCACCTTTTCTTCTTTTGCGGTTACTTTCATCCGCGATACCTCCCATTATTTTTTTCTTGCCCCCAAGCTTTGCACCAATTCATTACACCATCCTCCTTTCTTTCCTGACTGATAAATAAGCAAGTCATGTGCCAACGCGGGAAACACCGCACAATTGCTGAAACATTGGCGTCGGTAGCCCTTGTGCATATGAGCCGGTAATACAAAATGAGATAAATTCCCATATTGTCTCATTTCGTCTCATCGTGATTTTGGGCAAAACAAAGAGCCACTGATGTCTAATCCAGTGGCTCTAGCTTTTCTAGCATGATACATTCATTGGATATCTCGCACGGTAATCAGCTACCGTCTTTTCCATCCGCTCCAGGTTAAACGGCGAATAATCCGTATACTCGGCAAGCTCTCTGTCTATACCAAGCTGCTGCTTGATCAACGCGACGAACGATTCGATGCTTGCTCCACCTGCCAGCTCCGACAGACTAGCCATACTCGTCGGTTCCACTCTCGGATAATCTGCCTGCGCTGATCCTTGTCCGGCGATGTCATAAAAGGCTTTGACGAGCTGACCTCTTTCCTCTCCGCTCCCCTCTATCAGCACAAATGCTTGAACGATCACTGCTCTCGTCTGCCTTCTCTGAGCAATCCCGCAGAACTTCTTCCCATCTATGCTAATGTCAAACGTTTCCGGACAATAGGAGCCGCTTACTTCTCCCGTCTCAATCCTGTGGCTACCACTCCAAAGACTTTGGCGAATGAGCGCTGCCATCATCTCAAAATGGCGCTGTACGTCCAGGCTGCCTTGTCGGTTGGGCAGGATCAGGGAAAGGTTGACGACCCCCGGATTTAGCGGTACAGCAGCCCCTCCCGAGTTGCGGACCGTTACCGCATATCCCTGGTCTTGCAGCCAGTTGATTGCTGCATGGACATTTGGCAGCTTCCAGTCTCTTGCTCCCAGTACAAAGGCTCGTTGGTGCCTCCATATATGAACGCTCGGTTCAAGCTGATCTCCTCCTACCTGCTTCCCAACCACTTCGTCAAAAGCAAAAGGAAACAGAATGTCCCCGGTCATGCAATGGGAAGTAGTATCGATGAGGCCAAGCCGTACAGGCAAGCTTACGCCGTCCATCTCTTCTCCTTTCTGCGCTGCCCTACAGGCGGTACTTTTGCAGTTTTCTGTAAAACGTACTTCTGGGAATGCCCAAAAGATTCGCTGCTGCGGAAGCGCTTCCATTTGTTTTCTGCAAAGCCTGAATAATGGATTGTTTCTCTATTTCCTCCCGATACGTCAGTGCCTCAGCGCGAACCGTCCCGCGCTCTTTGGGCTGGCCATTCCCTGCTACGGTGTTGGATGCATTGTCCCTTGAGCCGGATTGCAACAGCTCTTGTAGCAACATCGGTATTTCCTCATCGTCGGTGATGCTAATTCGCTCTAACGTGTTGAACAGCTCTCTGATATTTCCTGGCCAGTCATAGTCCATAAGCTGCTGCATGATATGGGGGAGTATCGGCACATCCAAGTTGTTCTTCAGGCAGTAATAGCGAATGAGAGATGGGATATCTTCTTTTCGTTCACGCAAAGGCGGCACATACAGCGGGAAAACGTGCAAACGGTAATACAAGTCCTCACGAAACTTGCCTTCCTTGACCAGCTGGGTAATATCCCGGTGTGTGGCGGTGATGATTCGGATGTTGACAGCTATTTCAGAGGTACCGCCTATTGGCGTTACTTTCCTCTCCTGCAGCACACGCAGCAAAGCAACCTGCATCTGATAGGGAATCTCACCGATCTCATCGAGAAACAAGGTCCCTCCATTCGCTTGTTCCAGCTTTCCTTTATGACCGTGACGCCGCGATCCCGTAAATGCGCCGTCCGCATAGCCAAACAGCTCGCTTTCGATCAGATCCTTGGGGATCGCTCCGCAATTCACCGCGACAAAAGGCCCTGCTTTATACGGACTATTCTCATGGATGGCCCGCGCGACAAGCTCCTTTCCCGTGCCGCTTTCACCTCGGATGAAAACGTTCACGCTGCTGCGGGAAGTCCGTTCAATCTGCTGCAGAACTTGCTGGAAGGATCGGCTTGTCCCCGCTTCTCCCTGGAACCGTATGGGCTCGGCAGTGAAGGACATCATCAACGGGGTTCGGGACGCAGCGGCAGGCTCTGTCAATTTGATGCAATATCCGATCAATCCCCCGTGCTGTTTCGAATAAATGGGGGTTCTCCTTCGTTCCACATACCCATATTCACCTAGGAAACCCCGATATTCGGATTTGCCGTTCCAGTGCGAAGCCTTTTGGCGTACTGCCTTGTTGGCAAAAATGATTTGCTGCTTTTGGTTCAAGATCACGATCGGTTGATTGGTTTCCGCGAGTTCCCACGTACAGCGAATCAGCTCCAGCTCATCCTGCTCACGCCTTCTGCACCACTCCTGCTCAACGGTATAAGCAATTGAAGAGACGATCGCGAGCATATTCGGATGACTGCGCTCTACAGGACTGGAGATATCGAGAATCCCCACCAATTGCCCATCTTCATCGTGGATCGGAGAGGCCGAGCAGCTCCAATTATGTGAAGCTACCGAGTAATGCTCTGTGCCGATAATCATGATGGGTTCTCTTGCATGGAGGGCAGTACCGATGGCATTTGTCCCTACCTCGTCCTCCGTCCAGCGAACCCCTTGTACAAAATTGATGTCCCTAGCATATTGCAAGATGGGTTTTTGCCCTTTCATGGAGAGCACGTACCCATCCGGATCAATCAGAATGGCGAGCATGCCCGTGTCTTCAATGAATTTGGTCAGCTTCTCTACGTGGGGCAAGGTAAAATCCAGCAACTGCTGGTGCTTTTGCTTTTGGCGCTCAAAAGACTCTCCTTTCAAGATTTCCCGCCCTGTTCCCGAATAAGGATTGACAAACTGATTTTTGCATCGAAACCACGATTCAGATACCCGCTTATTGATGCGTGCAGAGTCGATTACACCGTCTTGAACAAAACGTTTCCATATTTTTGGAGAAAGCGTTTCGTTAAACAAGGAGCCACCCCCGTCACTTTTCTCATGAATAAGGGAATATCTTTAGCTTACCTTTTTCTGTTCGGTTTCTCAATATTTTGAAAACGAGATAGACGGGCCCGATATGGGCACCTCCTCCGCATAGAGGCGTTCTCGTTACCAAGCCTCTACCGAAACTTCCTCGATACACGCCGGCACATCATTTTTGGCATAGCCCACGATGGTGGAAACCGGATAAGCCTTCATCTCCCCCGCCTCATAAGGGACCAGCAACGAGAGCAAAAGATCCGCATCATAGTGCTCTCTGTCCAGCCAGAGATGCTCATCCTCCGGTTTTAAAATCACCGGCATTCGGTCGTGAATGTCCGCGACGATTTCATTGGGCCGTGTCGTGATGATCGTGCAGGTAGCCAGCTTCTTTCCGTCCGGCTGCTCCCACATATCATACAATCCGGCAAACGAGAACAGCTCCCCTGACTTCATCATGATGCGCATGGGCAGCTTTCCTTTACCAGATTCGGTCTGCTTCCACTCGTAAAAACCATCTGCCGGGATGATGCAGCGCTTCCTGACCACGAGATTGCGAAACGCAGGCTTGTCCATCAGCGTCTCAGCACGGGCGTTGATCATCTTGTACCCGATTTTCTCATCCTGCGCCCAGGATGGTACCAGCCCCCAGCGCAACTGGCCGATACGCCGCTGCCCCTGGTGCTCGATGATCGCCGGAATCAATTGCCCCGGTGCCGCATTGTAACGGGGTTCGTAGGCAAACGGAATCTCGTCCAATATATATCGTTCCATCACTTTGGCCGGGTCTGCAATGATGGTAAACCTTCCGCACATAAGCATTCCTCCCAGCTTTATCCTGCCCAAAAGCGCA
>DASQNU010000007.1:0-15478 GCA_035644815.1 Bathyarchaeia archaeon
TGGGTGAGCGATA
This sequence comes from Bathyarchaeia archaeon, assembly GCA_035644815.1. Lineage (GTDB taxonomy): Bacteria > Bacillota > Bacilli > Brevibacillales > Brevibacillaceae > Brevibacillus_F. The sequence continues at coordinate 14 of DASQNU010000007.1, forward strand.
CATAGAAAAATGTGAAAGGTTTGATTACAATGCGCGTACTGGCGATTGACACGTCCAATCTGGTACTGAGCGTGGCGGTCGTGGACGAGAAGCGTGTGTTGGGCGAAATCACGACCAATCTGCAGAAAAACCATTCGGTCCGGATGATGGATGCCATATCCGAGCTGCTTGACGACTTGGACATGGGGCCAGAGGAGCTGGAGGGCATTGCCGTGGCGAAGGGACCAGGCTCCTACACGGGTGTACGTATTGGCGTATCTACCGCGAAAAGCATGGCTTGGTCACTCCAGATACCTGTGGTAGGGGTCTCCAGCTTACAGGCGGTGGCAATGAATGCATTCGGATTTTCCGGAGGGATCATTCCGCTTTTTGACGCACGTCGCGGCCAGGTATATACCGGGTATTATCAGGCGGACAAAGCGGGAGTGGCCGAATTGGTCTTAGACGAGCGAATCATGTTGCTTACAGATTGGCTTGCTGTGATTAAGGAGCAGGCAAAAGGGGCGCCGTTGCTCTTTTTGGGGGATGATACCTCTGTACATCGAGAGACCATTCTCGCCCAGCTGGGAGAGCAAGCGGTTTTCGCTCCGGTCTCTTTTAACCATCCGCGTGCAGCCCACATCGGCTGGTTGGGTCAAAAGATCATGAAGCAGGCAGGTACTGTGCATGAGCTGGTGCCGGAATATTTGCAGGTCGCCGAGGCGGAAGCCAAATGGCTGGCCAAACAGAACGGGTAATCGAGGGGCAACGGATGGAAGCGCAAGAGCAAATTGATATTCGGTTTATGACATTGGATGACGTAGATGCGGTCGTGGAGCTGGAGCATCTTTCTTTTACTACCCCTTGGCCAAGGGATGCATTTGTGAACGAGCTGACGATCAATCAGCATGCGAAATATGTGGTAGTGACAAGCAACGGCCGGGTAATCGCCTATTGCGGCATGTGGGTCATTTTGGATGAGGCCCATATTACCAATATTGCTGTCCACCCGCAGTTTCGGGGAAGAAAGCTGGGCGAGGCATTGATGCGCCAGATGATGGGAGTGGCTGTCCTGTACGGTGGCAAACGGATGACGCTCGAGGTACGTCCATCCAATCTGACGGCGCGGAATTTATATGCCAAGCTGGGCTTTACAGAAGCGGGCAGAAGGAAGAATTATTATTCCGATAATCAAGAAGACGCCATTATTATGTGGGTGACATTACATGAGTAGACAAACGGAATCGCGTTATCAACAACGCATACAAGCAGCATACCGCAAGCAATTGGCGGCAGGGCGTCCGGTCACGATCCTCGCCGTGGAGACAAGCTGTGATGAAACCTCGGCAGCTGTCGTTGTCGATGGAACGACCGTACTTTCCAACATCATCGCCTCACAAGCGGATATTCACAAACGCTTCGGAGGTGTGGTGCCGGAGGTTGCCTCCCGCCGTCATGTGGAAAATATTACGGTGACCATTGAGGAAGCATTGGACGTGGCCGGAAAACGGCTGGATGAGATCGATGCGATCGCGGTGACATACGGACCTGGCCTGGTAGGAGCTTTGCTCGTTGGAGTCGCGGCAGCCAAGGCGATCTCTTTTGCAAAGGGCATTCCGCTGATCGGCGTCCATCATATCGCCGGACATATTTACGCCAATCGCTTGGTGACGGAGATGCAGTTCCCATTGATTGCTTTGGTGGTCTCCGGAGGTCACACAGAGCTAGTCCTGATGAAAGAGCATGGCCATTATGAGATTCTGGGAGAAACGCGGGACGATGCGGCAGGAGAAGCATATGACAAGGTAGCACGTTCGCTGGAGTTACCTTACCCGGGTGGACCGCATATTGACCGGTTGGCCCATGAGGGGGAAGCCAACGTTCCGCTGCCGCGAGCATGGCTGGAGCCGGATTCCTATGATTTTAGCTTCTCCGGTTTAAAATCGGCCGTGTTAAATACTTTGCACAACGCCGCCCAGCGCGGGGAGTCCATTGTTCCTGCCAATCTGGCAGCCAGCTTCCAGGCATCTGTCGTGGAAGTGTTAGTGGAAAAGACAATTCGAGCAGCCAAGGCTTACGATGCAAAGCAAATCCTGCTGGCAGGCGGGGTTGCGGCCAATCGCGGATTGCGAACCGCTTTGACAGCGCGTTGTGAAGCGGAGGGACTTTCCCTGGTGATTCCTCCTTTGTCTCTGTGCACGGATAATGCGGCGATGATCGCCGCAGCCGGCTATGTTTCCTATATAAAAGGGGAGTTTGCTGATCTTGATTTGAACGGAGTACCTGGCTTGGATCTAACCGCCTCTTGTGCAAATTAAAGGGGCGGTTTCTTTTTGCTTTTATACCGAATAGAAAAGGGAGGCACTACAGCATGATCACGGCGTTTCCGCAAACGAGCAGCACATTGACCTATCGCCCTACTACTTCCGCAGACATACCGCAATTGGTAGAGGTGTATAATTCGAATCCGTTTTTCATGGAGATATCGGAAGGAAAGTCCGCTGTTACCTCCCTTGAAGTCGCCCGCGATTTGGAAGAAAATCAGGCGATGGCTGGATCATATTCCATCTCTGTGTGTGAGATGCAGACAGATCGTGTGATTGGCATCCTTCAGTTTATTTTGGAAAATCCGCGTGATGGTCACCCATGGCTGGGACTGCTCATGATTCATCAAGAGATGCAGGGACGAGGGGTGGCAGCAGAGTGCCTGCATACATTGATAGCGTGGTATCGGGAAAACGGCTTTGCTTCCTTGCACTTGGGAGTGCTGGAGAAAAATGAACGTGTCGTTCCTTTTTATGAAAAGCATGGGTTTATTCGCTATGAATTGCGTGCGACGGAAAGCATGGGGAACGTGATCTGTATGTCAAAAAACTTATCCACAAACTAAATAAGATCAGAAACGATTGTTAACATGTATTCTTGTGAATAATGGTGATAAAACTGTTCAAGCCCGACCTTATCAATCTTTTATCTGTGGACTGTGCTGTGGAGAATGTGGATAAAACTGTTGATATGTGACCGGTTATCCTCGTTTTATCCACAGTTTTGTTCAAAACATGACCAACAGGAGGATGCATGAGACCCTTTTCGATTCGCTTCATGATTCTATTCCTCGTGATTGTGATGCTTAGTCTGCCAGCTGGGAAGCTCTTGGCCAAGCCAGCGGATCGGCAGGTCATTGTCCTGTTCATCAGCGGTTTTTCATTTGCTGACCTAGAACAGCTGAAAAGCTATCCACATGTGGACAAATGGCTGTCCAAAAGCGCGATGGGAGCGATGACGATCCGTTCGGCAGGGGCGCGGAATGAGGAAAACGCCTACCTGTTGTTGGGGAGCGGCGGGCAGGCAGTCTATACGGAAGCAAGCGGTACGGCTTACCACGCCCTTGAGCGTATGGAAAGCGGAGAAACGGCGGCAGAACGTATGCAACGAAATCGCGGCTTTCCTGTCAGTCTTTCCGAAGAGACGCTTTTATTCCCGGGTATTTACCGGCTGCAGGCGGAAAATCTGGATAAACCGTTCACTGCCCGCATTGGGCTTTTGGGCAGGGTCCTGTCCGCGAATGGCATGATTGCTGCTGTCTACGGAAACGCAGACGTGGAGGGGAAAAAGCACCGGCATGCTTCTTTGTTTGCCATGGATGAGAGGGGAATGATCCCAGCAGGTGACCTTTCATCCCGCACCTATCTGGCCGATCCCGCGTTTCCGGACGGACATCGCACCGATTACGCCTATCTGCTGGAGCGTATTACCCAAGAACGAAGACCGGGGATGCTTGTTGTTGAGCTGTCGGATCTAGCAAGGCTTTATCAAGCGCAAAATCAGATGGAGCCCGCTCATTTCCAACGGCAATATCACCAAGTTCTTTCGGATCTGGATCGGTTTCTGGGAAACATCCTGCAAATGCGTAAGGACAATCAAATGATTATCGTCACTTCGGCAATGGTGAATGAAAAGGCAGTCAAAGATAAATCACTGCTTACCCCCCTCTTGCTCTGGAAAGAGGGGGGATCGGGTACATGGCTGCAATCGGCTACGACCAGACACTCAGGGGTCATAAGCGGACTGGACGTGTTGCCGACCTTGCTGCATTGGCTTACGGTACCAATGCCACAAGGCTTGCTCGGTCATCCGTTGACTAGCGGCCCACAGCAAGCAGGCAGTATTGAGGCATTGCTTGCTCATGTACAGGAGATTGACCGGGTGTATGAGAACCGTTCCCCGATCATGTATACCTATGTGATGCTGCAGATCATCATCCTGATTGCTGCCGCGTTGTTTTGGCTGTGGAAAAAAGGAGAGCGGGGAAAAGGGGCGGAGAAGCTTAGACGGGGCATCCGTCTGTCGCTGCTGTCGATGCTCTTCTATCCGTTATTGTTTTTACTGGAGCCGTTGCTTTCCTGGGAGGTCCCTCCTCCTGTCATCTTGGGAGTCATCATCATGTTTGCGCTGGGCGGGGCATTGATCGTAGAGACATGGCGTTTGCCGAACATGCTGCTGCTGGTGGCGGGAATGACGATCGGAGCTGTGCTTGTGGATGGCTTCACGGGTGCGGAAGCAATGCGGCGCTCCTACCTTGGATACGATCCGGTTATCGGGGCGCGCTTCTATGGATTGGGCAATGAATACGAAGGCGTCGTTGTCGGGGCAAGCATCCTGCTGGTTTCCGCGCTGTACCAGCTGCGCAAGCCGGGGGCTTCCGCATTTTGCACGACGGTTGCTGTGCTGCTGTTCGGCCTGGTCTTGCTTTATATGGGTGCTCCTTCATTAGGGGCTAATGCAGGGGGATTTTTGGCGGCGACCGTTGGCTTTGGTGTGGCCTGGTTTCGCTTGCAGGAGTGGGGTGTGGGAAAAAAAGGCCTCCTGTTGCTCACAGGAGGCTTACTGGCAGGGATCGGTACGCTTATTGTGATCAATCTGAGCTCAAGCCAACCGCTGACCCATGTTGGCCGTGTAGCGAATGATATTGTCCAAGGCCACTGGGATGAGGTCATGAACATCATCGAACGAAAGCTGGAGATGAATTGGCGGTTGATCCGCATCTCGGGCTGGAGCAAAGTATTCGCGGTATCGCTGGTTGTGATCGGCCTTTTGAGCCTGCGGACCGATCGCTACCTGCGAAATCTTTCCGAGCAATATCCTTATCTGGTCAAAGGATTTTCCGGCCTGATCGCCGGGTCGCTCGCAGGTTTGGTATTGAACGACTCGGGGATTGTCACCGCAGCCACGTCTATCATCTTTTATGTGGTGCCCGCGTTGTCCGCGGCGATCGGAGAACCATTCGATCGGGAGTACAGCACGAATGATACCGTTTGATGCGCAGCTGCCTGAGGTCGGGAAACTACTCGCTTAATTCGCTCCATTCCTCGTAGAGTTTTTCGATTTCATCCTTGGCCTGCTGGATGCTGTCGTTTCGTTCCTTGGCCTGCATATGGTCCGTATAGATCTCGGGGAGACAGAGTTCCTCTTCCCATTTGACAATCGCAGCTTCCCGCTCAGCGATGGCTGCTTCGATTTCTTCCAGCCGGCGCTGGCGTTGACGCTCGCGTCGTTTTGCTTCCTTATCCAATTCATAGCTGGACTTGTCAATAGCGGGAGCAGCAGCGCCTTTTCGTGCAGCATTTTGCGCAGCGGCTTCGCTAGCCAACTGAGCCAGCTCTTCTTTTTTCTCTACATAGTAGTCGTAGTTGCCTAGATAGCTGGTCACGCCGTTGGGAGACAGCTCCAATACACGCGTGGCGATTTTATTCAAGAAATAGCGGTCATGGGACACGAACAGGATGGTGCCTGGATAGTCAAACAATGCGTTTTCCAGCACCTCTTTGCTGAACAAATCCAAGTGGTTGGTCGGCTCGTCCAGGATGAGGAAATTGGCTTCCTTGAGCATCAGCTTGGCTAGCGACACCCGGGCACGCTCCCCGCCGGAAAGCTCTCTGATCCTTTTCTGCACATCATCCCCGCTAAAGAGGAAGTTGCCCAGCAAGGTGCGGACATCCTTTTCCTGCATGTGGGGGTAATCGTCCCAAATTTCCGCCAGCACAGTCTTCGTTTCATTCAACACGCGGTGTTCCTGATCGTAATAACCAATCGTGACATTGCTTCCTAGCTGAAAGGTGCCGCTAATAGCCGGAAGCTTTTCCACAATCGTCTTTAACAGAGTCGACTTGCCGATCCCATTTGGACCGACGAGAGCAATCCGTTCTTCCCGCTCTACCTCAAAGCTCAGATGCTGGGAAAGCACATGATCGGGATAGCCGACACTCAGATCGTTTACCTTTAAGACAAGATTCCCGCTCATTTTTGCGATATCAAAAGAGAAGTTGGCGGACTTCGTATGCATCATCGGCCGGTCCATCCGATCGATCTTTTCCAATGTTTTGCGCCGGCTTTGCGCACGTTTGGTGGTAGAAGCCCGTGCGATGTTGCGTGCGATGAAATCCTCCAGCTTGGCGATTTCCTCCTGCTGCTTCTCAAAGCGCTTCAATTCCTGCTCCAGCTTGGCTGCCTTCAGATCCAGGAACTCACTGTAATTGCCTGGATAACGAGTGGCGCGGGTACGTTCGATTTCATAGACGACCGTCACCAGCTTGTCCAAAAAGTAGCGGTCATGGGAGACTAGCAGGATCGCGCCGTCGTAGTTGACCAAATACGTTTCGAGCCATGTCAATGTCTCGATATCGAGATAGTTGGTCGGCTCGTCCAGCAGCAGGATCGAGGGCGCTTGCAAGAGCAGCTTGGCCAAGGCAAGCCGTGTTTTCTGTCCGCCGCTTAGCGTCTTAATCGGTGTATTCACATCCATCTCGGAGAAGCGCAGGCCATGCAGGACGCCCCGGATATTCGCCTCATAGCTGTACCCGCCGCGTTCCTTGAAGCTTTCGGAACGCCGCGAATAATCCTCCAGTATCTGCTCATATCGCTTTGCGTCTGCGAGCACCTCGGGATCCCCCATCCGTGCCTCCAGCTTGCGCAGCTCCTGTTCTTCTGCTTGTAGATGGGTGAACACGGAGAGCATCTCCTCACGTATGGTCCGCTCCGATTCAAGACCGCCATTTTGCGCCAGATAACCCAGCGTTACTTCTTTTGGCTTGCGGATTGTACCGCTGTCATAGCTGAGCTGCCCCGCCAATATCTTCATTAACGTAGACTTTCCGGCGCCATTTACACCGACCAGTCCGATTCGTTCTCCGGTTTGTATTTGCAGGTTAATATCTTGTAAAATGATGTCGATACCATATGCCTTTTGAATCTGTTCCGCTTGCAGTAAGATCATGGTTTTCACCTCAAATATATTCACGTTCGACTTGGAACGGTTGCCTTCCTTCTGATGGCTCTCATACAGTGTAGCCTATGCGAAAAGGCAGGGACAAGTGGAAACGGGTGCAAAAGGGTAGAAAGAGGAAGGTACATGGGAGAAAAGGAAGCGAAACAGGAGCTTAGACGCGAAGTCCTTGCCATGCGTGCAGCACTGCCGAAAGAAGAGAGAACGCATTACTCCAGGCAAGCTGCACGACGATTACTAGCGCTGCCTGCCTTGTCTGCGTGCCAAACGATCATGGCGTTTTATCCGTTTCAAGATGAGATTGATACCCGGATCTTTATGGAAGAAGCAAGGAAGCGCGGTAAAGAACTGTGGCTTCCGCGTACAGATGTCGCTGCACGCAAGCTTACACCATACGTCTACCGCAGTGAGGAAGAGCTTCGTCCCGGTGTATACGGAATCCGAGAGCCGGATCCCGAACTGAGCTGCTTGGCTGATGTATCTCGGCTTGATGCCATTGTATTGCCAGGTGTAGCCTTTGATAGGACGGGCGGCCGCTTAGGCTACGGAGGTGGTTTCTATGACCGCTTTCTGGCGGGATTGCAGCGGAAGCCTTTACTAATTGGCTATGCGTTCTCGGTCCAGGTTGTAGAACGAGTACCCTTGGAGGCACACGATTATTTGTTGGATTTTGTAGTTACTGATGAAGCGGTCTATGGGCCCTTTTCTGCGACAAGTTTGTGACAGGTATAAAACAATTCGGTGTGGACTATCTACAGCAGTTGGAAAAGAGTGTACTATTAATCACATAGACTAGGGGAGGAAAGGGTTATGGACAATTGGAAGGTAGGCGTTATTTCGGCGAGTGATACCATTGCTGGCGGGAAACGCGAAGATGATCGCATTCCGATCCTTCGTCAGCTGGTGAATACATGGCTGAAGGTCGATGTGGCGATTTATCGTGCCGTCAGCGATGATATGGAAGATTTGAAGGAACACATGATTGAGCTGGTGGATCGCGAAAAATGCGACCTGCTGATTGTAACCGGGGGAACCGGACTGAGTCCGCGCGATGTGACGCCGGAAGTGACGTCCTGGGTGATTGACCGACCTGTTCCGGGGCTCGCGGAGGAAATGCGCCGTGCCGGCTTGCAGCAATCGCGTCGGGCGATGCTTACCCGTGCGGTAGCGGGCACCCGCGGCAATTCGCTGATCATCAATCTTCCCGGCAATCCAAAAGGAGTCGAGATCTGTCTGAATGCCATCGGGGACATGCTGTCCGATGCGCTGCATATTTTACAGGGGACCGATCAAGTCAATGAGGATTGGGGCGGCCTCGGATGGTAAACAAACCCCAGTTCAAGGAAGTCCCGGTGCGTGAAGCAGTCGGCTTGGTGCTCCCTCATGACATGACCCAGATTTTGCCCGGAGAATTCAAAGGGCGCTTGTTTAAAAAAGGGCATGTGATCCGGGAAGAAGATATTGAGCCTTTGCTGTCGATCGGCAAAGAACATATCTACATCATGGAGATGCCTGCAGGTCACATTCATGAAAACGATGCGGGGATTCGGATTGCTCAAGCCGTTGCTGGAGACAATCTGACATTGACGGAGCCTTATGAAGGAAAGGTCAGCTTGAAATCGACCTGCCTGGGCTTGGCCAAAATAAACCAAGAGGCGATACATGCGATCAATGAGTTAGAGGCCATCGCATTGGCAACACTGGAAACGAATCAGGTGGTGAAGCCGGGGGATTCGGTGGCGGCAGCCAGGATCATCCCGCTCATTATGGAAGAGCAGCGCATTGAGCGCTTGGAGGAGATTGCCGCTGGTTTTGGCCCGGGCATCGTCCATGTTGTTCCCTTAGCGGCCAAAAATGTAGGGGTAGTGACTACAGGCGGCGAGGTATTCTCCGGTCGGATTGCGGACAAGTTTGGCCCAGCCATTCGGGCGAAGGTGGAAGCTTTGGGCTCAACGGTGGTCGAGCAAAGGTTCGCGCCGGATGACAAGGAAAAGATCGAAGCAGAAATACGCTATTTCGTGGAGCAAGGCGTTGATTTGATCCTGGTTACCGGCGGCATGTCGGTGGATCCGGATGATCGGACGCCGGGAGCGATTGCGGGAGCTGGAGCACAAGTCGTGCGCTACGGGACACCCATGCTTCCTGGCTCTATGCTGATGGTGGCCTACATTGGCGATATACCCGTTCTGGGCCTTCCAGGTGCGGTCATGCATGAACCTTTTACTTCCTTTGATGTGTTCCTGCCGCGGATATTGGCGGGAGAACGGATAGAAGAGCAAGACATGACCAGATTGGGATATGGTGGTTTGCGCAAATGCTAGACAACAAAATGCTGAGGAGTGAGTAAGAATGAGCGGAATTGGTATACCTGGATTGATTTTAATTCTTGTGATTGCACTCGTATTATTTGGACCGAAAAAACTGCCTGAGCTTGGCAGAGCAATTGGCCACACCTTGAAAGAATTCAAACATGCGACACGTGGCTTGACTAAGGATGACGACGAGGAAGAAGTGAAGGAAGCTCCGAAAAAGGTGGAAGTGCTGACAGAGAAGGACGCCTTCGACCGTGAAAAAATTGAACGGGAAGTTCGTGAGCGTCTGGAGCGTGAACGCATCGAAGCTGAAGTCAAGGCGAAACTGGAGCAAGAGCGCATTCAGGCCGAGAAAGAAAAGCAGCAAGCGTAGGAAGACGGGCGGGTGTATTGATGAGTGAAAGTCAAGAAATGACGTTGGTTGAACACCTGGCAGAGCTGCGAAAGCGGATCATCTGGGTGTTGATTGTCTTTATCCTGTCCATGGTAGCGGGACTGGTATATGCCGGGCAGGCGATTGAATACTTGAAGCAAAGTCCTTTGGCCGGGGGAATCCCGCTGAAGTCGTTTCATCCATCCGACGTATTGGGCATTTATATGCAGTTTTCGTTTGTTATCGGATTGATCGTCACGCTTCCCGTTGCGCTGTATCATACTTGGAGGTTTGTCAGTCCCGGATTGCATGAACAGGAGCGCAGAGGCACACTTTTGTTTATACCGGCTGCCTTTTTTCTCTTTTTGCTAGGACTCAGCTTCGGGTATTTTGTGGTGTTTCCACTTGTGATGCAGTTTGTCACCAATATTGCGGGAACGATCCAGGTTGATCCGAACTACGGGATCTCCCAATATTTCAGTTTCTTGTTCAATATGGTGATCCCTTTTGGATTTTTGTTTGAGCTTCCGATTTTGGTTATGTTCCTGACTAGGCTGCGTATCTTGAATCCGATGCGCTTGGCCAAAATGCGGCGCTTTGCTTATTTTGGCCTGACGATCGTCGGAATTACGCTGACACCTCCGGAAATCGTCAGCGATATTCTGGTGACAGTTCCCTTGCTGTTGCTGTATGAAATCAGTATTTGGCTCTCGCGCACGGTTTATCGCAAACAGCTAAAGGAAGAAGAGCGATGGAGACAGGAATACGAGCAAGAGTAGTACAGCTCTCACCCATGTGGTGGGAGTTTTTTCTGTTTCACATAAAGTGGCAAAGGTTGGACAGAATGAACGTATCGGAAGTGATACGACAAAAACGGAGGAGGCGGGGCATATGTGGGCATTCCTGGCGGTTTGGTTGATGCTGTTTTCAACTCAGCCCAATCCGCTCGAGCCGGTAGAGCTGTTTGATACGGATAAAGAGCGTGTGGTAAGCACGTTTGAGAATTCGGAGGAATATCAGCAAGTAGCGCGGACGCTCCTTGCCAGTGTCACCGCGAGAGTGTTGGAGCTGAATCCCCCATTAGAGCATGCGTATATTGTCAAGATACCCTTGGTTCCGCCGCAACGCTTGGAGGTGCCGGATGCCAAGATCAAGGATGAGATTGTCCGGATGTTTGTCGTGATGCCTAAGCGAGGGCAACGAAAGCCGTATCTCATCCTACACACCAAGGATAATGTCACGTTGGTCGTTGAGTTTGTGGAACCAGTCGAGTCGCTGCGAAGGATGGTTCGCTTATAAAACGTCTGCAATGAAAAGCCATTCATGCTGGAATGAGAACTTGGTGACGGACAAGCTGCTCGGCTCTCTGCTGTGGATGAGAGCCGAGCTTTTTTCATGGCGTAAAAAAGAGGCTCCGCCTAAAAGTGCAGCGGAGCCTGGTTTTCTCATACCTTTGCGTTAGGGGGCCAACAACGTGATGAAATTCTGCGTGTAATAGTCGGCATACACGCCTGTGCCAAGTTGCAGGAAGCCTTTTTCAAGAACATTTTTACGATGTCCGGGGCTGTTCATCCAGTTTTCGTGGGCCTCGATGGCATCGGGGAACCCAGCTGCAATATTTTCCCCGGCCATCTGGAAGACGACGCCGCCTTGCTTCAGCCTTTGGAAGGGATCAAGACCGGTCGTCGCGGATACGTGGGAAAAGAAGCCGGCGTTCTCCATATCCTTGCTGTGCCCCTTTGCTACTTTAGCAGCGGGATCGTACCAAGTGAGGAGCGGAAGCTTGTGACGATAACGAATGATGTTGACCAGATCGAGCAGCTGACGTTCATGCGCGGCATCCACCAGCTCTCGCATTTTGATCGTCAGCGGAGGAGGGTCAAATTGCGGCGCTGTCCCTTGATACGTCCACTTGGTCTCGTAAAATCCTCCTTGCAGCAAGACCAGCTTGTCGATTAAACGAAGGGCCGTTACCTTTTGGCTGTTTTGCGTGTCGAGGTAAAACATGATCGGTGTATCACCAGCGATTGCCAACGGGCGCTCCTTCATTTGATTTGTGATCTGAATGGATGCACCTTGATAGGTGAATGTGACGCTGCGTTTGATATCGTGTTTCCCTGTCAAAGAGGAATAGCTTGTCCCGATGCTTACATTGCCAATCTGGGCCAGCGGAGCATTGGAATAGATATCAACGACTTTGCCTTGGCGAATGCCCACCTGCACGTATCGATCATATGATTGATTGAAGATCCACCATTCGTATCCAAGGGCGCTCGTCTCACGTCTGGCGGGTTGACCCAAGCGCTGTATTACCTCCTGCTCGCTGTCGCCCAAGGAAACTTGAAAGAGCGAAAAGCTGGAAGCAGCAGGGGCAGCCTGTGGCTGTGGCTTTTGAAGAGAGGAAGCCGCAGCACTGACCTGTTCCGTGGATGCAGCGTGACTAGCCTTTGCAGCAGACGGTGCTGCAGCAGGAGTGGAAGCGGTAGGGGGAGTGGGAGTGGGAGTGGGAGTGGGTGCTTTCCCCAGCCAGGCGACTTCCTTGACAGGGTCCCATCCAGCTTGTTTCGACATATGCTTTCCGACCATCGAGAGGGGGACATAGATCGTTCCTTCGTATTCCAAGGCGGCAGGGACATAGTCTTTCCCGTTTTGATAGTAACCAGGGCGATCGCTTATGTTTATTTTTTTGCCATCCAGATAAAAGTCTGCCGGACGCAACGCAGCGCGAATCAAGGAGAAGTCATCTGTGAAAAAGATTCGTGATAGGGCAAAAAGCAAGATTCCGGACAAGAGCAACGTTAACCATTTGCGCATGTTTTCTCCCTCCTGGTGATTGTGTTTCATGGCTTTGCTCTATTTATAGTAGAGCAGAAAGAATAATAGAACAAATTTTATAGAGAAGAGATGAAAAATTGCTAGAGAGTGAAGTTGCATTTTTTCAAAGAAAAAGTGCAGGAAGATACTTGCAAAGTATGCAGGGATTCATTATTATAAGAAATGGATGTTAGCACTCCTTTAAGTTGAGTGCTAACAAAAAGATGTGGCTGTTTCCGAAAGGGAAGCAGGCATATCAACACTATTCAGTATTCACTATTTTGAGGAGGGTGTTTTCTGTGTTAAAGCCATTAGGTGACCGTGTGGTAATTGAACCAATCGCAAAAGAAGAAACAACTGCTAGCGGTATCGTACTTCCAGACACCGCAAAGGAAAAACCACAAGAAGGCCGCGTTATTGCAGTCGGATCCGGTCGCGTAGCTGACAACGGCGAACGTATCGCGTTGGAAGTAAAAGAAGGCGACAAAGTAATCTTCTCCAAGTACGCAGGTACTGAAGTGAAGGTTGACAACAAAGAATTGCTCGTACTGCGCGAGTCCGACATCCTTGCAATCATCGGCTAATTGCGCAATTGACATACTGTACCATCAAAACACATAACGCAGGAGGTAGAGTTTTCCATGGCAAAACAAATCAAGTTTTCTGAAGATGCTCGCCGTTCCATGCTTCGCGGTGTAGAGGCACTTGCGAACGCAGTGAAAGTAACCATCGGTCCAAAAGGCCGCAACGTAGTATTGGAGAAAAAATTCGGTTCCCCGCTCATCACCAATGACGGTGTAACCATCGCGAAAGAAATCGAGCTGGAAGACGCTTATGAAAACATGGGCGCTCAATTGGTGAAAGAAGTAGCAACCAAAACCAACGATGTAGCGGGTGACGGTACTACAACTGCAACTGTTCTGGCATATGCGATGATTCGTGAAGGTCTGAAAAACGTAACTGCAGGCGCTAACCCAATGGTAATCCGCCGCGGTATGGAAAAAGCAGTTCGCGCTGCTGTAGAAGAAATCAAAAAGATCTCCAAACCAGTTGAAAACAAAGCTTCCATCGCTCAAGTAGCTGCAATTTCTGCTGATGATGCAGAGATCGGTGAACTGATCGCAGAAGCAATGGAAAAAGTGGGCAAAGACGGCGTTATCACCGTTGAAGAGTCCAAAGGCTTCTCCACTGAGTTGGAAGTAGTAGAAGGTATGCAATTCGACCGTGGCTACGCTTCCCCTTACATGATCACTGACACTGACAAGATGGAAGCGGTATTGAACAACCCTTACATCTTGATCACTGACAAAAAAATCGGCAACATCCAAGAAATCCTGCCTGTGCTTGAGCAAGTAGTTCAAAGCGGTAAACCGCTCTTGATCATTGCTGAAGACGTAGAAGGCGAAGCTTTGGCTACTCTCGTAGTGAACAAATTGCGTGGTACGTTCACAGCTGTTGCTGTTAAAGCTCCTGGCTTTGGTGATCGCCGCAAAGCTATGCTGGGCGATATCGCAACTTTGACCGGTGGCGAAGTGATTACAGAAGATTTGGGTCTCGACCTGAAATCTACAAAAATCACTCAACTTGGCCGCGCAGGTAAAGTGGTTGTTACCAAAGAAAACACCACAATCGTGGAAGGTGCAGGCGACAAAGCAGCTATCGACGGCCGCGTAGCGCAAATCCGTCAACAAATCGAAGACACTACATCTGAATTTGATCGTGAAAAATTGCAAGAGCGCCTGGCGAAACTGTCTGGTGGCGTAGCGGTAATCAAAGTTGGTGCGGCTACCGAAACCGAACTGAAAGAGAAAAAACTGCGCATCGAGGACGCCCTCAACTCTACTCGCGCTGCGGTAGAAGAAGGTATCGTACCTGGTGGTGGTACAACTCTCGTGAACGCTTCTAAGGCTGTAGAAGCAGTTAAAGCAGAAGGCGATGAGCTCGTTGGTGTGCAAATCGTTCTGCGTGCATTGGAAGAACCAGTTCGTCAAATCGCTGCAAATGCAGGTCTGGAAGGCTCTGTAATCGTAGATCGTCTGAAAAAAGAAGCGGTAGGCATCGGCTTCAATGCTGCTACTGAAGAGTGGGTAAATATGCTCGAAGCAGGTATCGTTGACGCTGCGAAAGTAACTCGCTCCGCTCTCTCCAACGCTGCATCTGTAGCTGCTATGTTCCTGACTACAGAAGCAGTTGTGGCTGACAAACCAGAAGAGAACAAAGCTCCAGCAGGTATGCCTGACATGGGCGGCATGGGCGGCATGATGTAAGAAAAGCCTTGTGCGTAAAAGAGAGGCAGACTTGGTCTGTCTCTCTTTGTTTTTTCGTTGTGTAAGCGTAAAAGCATTTCCATATGAAGGTAGTTGCTTTTTGTTATGATTGTTGTTAAGATAACGTTTGTGTTTTTTCACACAGAATGAAAAAATGATAAATCGCACAGAAAATACCACTTGATTTCTATGGAGTTCATGTGGTAGAGTAATAAAGGTCGGCAGCGGCGCTGCAGATGATTATGAAAAGGAATTGCTCTTTGAAAACTGAACAGCAAAGCGTGAAATGAGTCAATCAAATTACTTGTTTCAAATAAGCCAAGCTTAAAGCTTGAGCAACGATTAAACACCAATTTATTGGAGAGTTTGATCCTGGCTCAGGACGAACGCTGGCGGCGTGCCTAATACATGCAAGTCGAGCGAGGGTCTTCGGACCCT
>DASQNU010000008.1:0-5855 GCA_035644815.1 Bathyarchaeia archaeon
CGGAGAAGCGTCGATTTGCCGCAGCCGTTGCTGCCGATGAATACAGTGATTTTCCCCGCTGGAACCACCATATCCAGATTTTCGATAATGTTCCGGTCTCCGTAGGACAAGGTCAATGCATTGGTTTGCAAGGCTTGCATGTCAATCTCTCCTTCTTTAATGGTTACGCTTTTTATACAGCAGATAGATGAAGAATGGGGCACCGATCGCCGATGTAAATACACCGACCGGAATATCCAAAGGCGCAAAGGCCACCCGAGCAACTAGATCGGCTAGCAAGAGAATCAAGGCGCCGACAAAGATCGAAACGGACAATACCGAGCCAAAAGAGGGACCCACCAACTGCTTGCTGATATGCGGTGCCAGCAAGGCGACAAAGCTGATCTCGCCGCCGACAGCCACGGCCGTTCCGGTAAAAGCGGTACAAATGAGCAGAAGCAGGAAATTATCCCGATTTACGGTGTTGCCAACACTGGTCGCAATCTCGCTGCCCAGCTGCTGGACATTCAGTCGTCCGACCATGATGATCGAAAGGATGAGCAGAATCAAAATCCATGGCGAGATCATTGTTACATCTTCCCACGAGGTTCCATAGATGCTTCCTGTCAGCCAGAGAATGGCCCGGTTTTGCAAGAGAAACGGACTGAAGGTGATCAGGAGCGTCACGACTGCGCTTGTGACGATCTTCAATCCAACCCCGATCATGACGAGACGAAGCGGGGTAACACCTTTTTTCCAGGCGAGCGCATATAGGAGCAAGGCGATCAAGGTGGCACCGACAAAGGCGGCACCCGGAAGCCATTTGATGCTTACCGTTTCAAAAAAGAGCAAGAAGGCCACGGCAGTAACCGAAGCACCGCCTGTAATACCAAGAATATCAGGTGCAGCGAGCGGATTGCGTACCAATCCTTGTAAAATCGCACCTGCCACAGCCAGAGCAGCACCAACCAAGATCCCCACGACGATGCGCGGGAGGCGGAATTCCTGGACAATCAGGGTTTCCTGTTCGCCGCCGATACCAAGCAATACCTTGACGACTTCGATGGGGGAAATATTCATCTCACCCATGCCTGTGCTGATGATCGCGACGACCAAGGTAGCGAGCGCGAGCAGCAGGGTGACCCACAGGGTCCGTTTATGTACATGGAGGGATACCGGGAAACGACGATGACGTAGTGAGAAGTGTGTTTTCATTTGCGCTCCAATCCCTTTCTGGCCACATAGATGAAGAAAGGCACCCCAATAAATGCGGTCATCACCCCGATTGGCAATTCATTCGGCATGGCGATGAAGCGGCCGCCAATGTCAGCGGCGAGCAGCAGGATGGAACCGAGCAAACCGCTGAAAAGCATGATCCAGCGAGCGCTCACCCCAACCAGGTAGCGGGCCAGGTGCGGAGTGACAAGGCCAACAAAGCCGATTGGCCCGGCAACGGCAACAGCGCTTCCGGATAAGAGGACGATGGTGACTCCCGCCGCAATTTTGATAAATAACGTGCGTTGCCCCAGTCCTTTTGCCACATCTTCCCCCATCATCAAGGTGTAGAGGGGACGAGCGAGTAGGAAGGCTGCGACCCAGGCCACGATCATGTAAGGGAAGACAGCAAGCAAGTATTCCAGCTTGCGCCCGCCGACCGAGCCGGACAGCCAAAACAATACTTCATCTAATGCTTTATCATTTAATACCAATAATCCATGACGGGCGGAGCTTGATAATGCTGTGATCGCTGCACCAGCCAACGTCAATTTCACCGGAGTAAGCCCATCACGCCCGAACGACCCGAGAATATAGACGATGAAACCGGCTACCGCGGCACCTGCAAAGGCAATCCAGGAAAACTGGGTAAGCGAACTGATGGAAAAGAAGGTAACCGCCACCACAATAAAAAAAGCGGCTCCCGCATTCAAACCGAAAAGCTCAACGTCTGCCACCGGATTGCGCGTAAGAGATTGCAGCAAAGCGCCTGCGATTCCGAGGCTTGCTCCTACCGCGATCGCATTGAGAACGCGTGGGACACGCACCTCTTTGATCACGATATGCTCATTCGTTTGTTGAAAATTGGTGTAGGCATCGATCACTGTCTGCCAGCTCGTATCGACCACGCCGTAAACCAAGCTGACGAAGGCCAGATACCCGAGTAGCAGTACGCTGATGCATAAGGCCAGAAGTTTCAGAAAAGTATTCGGTAGTAGAGCATTCATGTGTCAAAGAGCCTTCTTCCTTCAGATGTAAATAAATGAATAACAGTAGTAATAACAAGTACCCGTTTCCAGTGTAGAGGGCGTACTTCTCTTTGTCAATGATTTTGAGAGTCATTATCACTTTGGTGTTGACGTATAGGCAAATCCCATGTAGGATATGAAAGTGTAATTGATTCTTATTCTCATCTTATGTGAAAGGGGATTTTCCCAACATGAAGGCAAGCACTACATATCGCTTTCTGCGAAGCACATCTGCACGTGTTGTCATGATGATGCTCGCAGTATTGATGATCGTTACCGGCTGCGGTCAAAGTGGACAACAAGCACAGACACCTGAGAAGACTGCTGCGCAACCAACTGAGCAGCAACCAGCCGCAGATGCTGGACAATCTTATAAAGTAAAACATGCGATGGGTGAAACCGAAATTAAAGGTACCCCGCAAAAAGTGGTTGTGTTGACGAATGAAGGTACGGAAGCTGTTCTGGCTCTCGGCATCAAGCCGGTGGGTGCGGTACAATCCTTTACAGGAAACCCTTGGTATGATCATATCAAAGCAGATATGGAAGGCGTAAAAGTACTGGGCATGGAAAGCCAGCCGAATCTGGAAGCCATCGCTGCTTTGAAGCCGGATATCATTTTGGCTAACAAGATGCGCCATGAAAAAATCTATGCACAGCTCTCCAAAATTGCTCCAACCGTAGAATCTGAAACATTGCGCGGCAAATGGAAAGATAACTTCAAGCTGTACGCCGAAGCGCTGAACCGCAAAGCGGAAGGCGACAAGATTCTGGCTGATTGGGACAAACGCATTGCTGAATTCAAGGAAAAAGCGGGCGACAAGCTCAGCACCAAAGTATCGATCGTACGTTTCATGCCAGGTCGCGTACGTATTTATTACAAAGATACCTTCTCGGGCATCATTTTGCAGGAATTGGGTGTAGCCCGTCCTGAAGCGCAAAATAAGGATGATTTTGCTGCGGAAGTAACCAAAGAGCGTATTCCTGAAATGGAAGGCGACATCATGTTCTACTTCTCCTATGAAACCGGAGATGGCGAAGCGACCAAGCTGGAAAAAGAATGGACGAATGATGCGCTTTGGAAAAACCTGAATGTCGTGAAAAACAACAAAGCCTTCAAAGTGGATGATGTGATCTGGAACACTTCTGGTGGTGTAAAATCTGCCAATCTGTTACTGGATGAACTCGCGAAGTATATCATTGAAGGAAAATAAGAAACAGTGTTCGAAGACGGGATCTCAGATTCCCGTCTTTTTTTTTTGAAGGAAAAAAAGAGACGCTCCTTTTAACGGAGCATCTGCTCTTTGGTGAACCACAGCTTATAGCTGATCCGGCTTACCATCACTGCGGAGATGGTAGCGGACGCCGCAAAGGCAAACATGATCAGGATCTGATAGCGTACCGCTTGCAGCGGATCGGCTCCGGCGATAATCATCCCGGTCATCGTGCCGGGCAATTGGACGAGACCAAGTGTCTTCATCGTGTCAAACGTCGGGATAAGACTGGAGCGTACGGATCGCTTCAATACAGCCTGTATCGCTTGGCGGGGAGAGGCGCCCAGACAGAGCATGGTTTCGATTTCGCCCCGGGAGGCTTCCATTTCTCTTTTCATATGGCTGAGAAAGAGCCCCGAGACAATCATCGCGTTCCCTGTGATCATGCCGCTCAAGGGGACGACGTAGCGGGGAGTGGGCTCGATGATTTGTAATCCCAAGAGCAGCGACATCGTAATGATTTCAGTGACGGTAAGGGTAAAGATGACACGTATCAGCACGCCAGGAAGTCCTTTGCCTCGTGTTGCCGCATTCCAGGAAGCTACCGCAACCATCATGATCAGTAAAAGAATAATAAGTGCAGGATGATCAGAGCCAAATACGAACTGCAGCACATATCCGATCGCCAATAACTGCACCGCCAGTCGGATCGTGCTGATCGCTATTTCCTTCTCCAGCTGCAGACGCTGCCAGAGGGAGAGGAGAATGGCGACGAGTACGAAGAGCAGGGAAAGCCACAAAGCCCAGTCAGACATAAGCCTCTCTCCCTTCTGTCTGCGATTCCTTGCCAATGAGCAGGAACTGACGTGCCATCTCCGTCTGGGGGGCTTGAAAAAACGTCTCGGCTGGGGTGTCCTCCAGCAAAGTATTTTCGGCCATGAACCAGATGCGTTGGCCATAGCGTCGCGCTTGCTCCAGATGATGGGTGATCCACAATAGCGTGGTACCTTCCTCACGGTGCAGTTGTGCCAGCAGCTCTTCGACGGCATGCTGGCTGTGAATGTCCAGAGAAGCAGTGACCTCATCCAGCAACAATACCTGTGGGCGCAGCAGCAGGGTGCGTACGAGTGCTACGCGCTGCTTCTCACCGCCAGAAAGCAGCGAGGCATCCTTGCTCCAATCCAGCTTTTCCAGAGCGGCATGCTTCATTAGCTGGCGTGCATACTCCTGGTCAAATGGTTTGCGGTGTATCTGACTGACAGCCCGCAAATTATCCTCAATGCTACCGGGAAGCATGACCGCTTGCTGGGCGACATAGCTCACCGTAGCTCTCCATGTTTCGGCCGGCCATTCGCCGATCGAGCGTCCTTGTAAGGAAATACGCCCTTCGTCAAAAGGGGAAAGCCGACCGAGAATCCGCAGCAGCGTGCTTTTTCCTTGGCCCGATAAACCGATGATGTGAATGATGCTTGCTTCCTGTACGATCGCGTCAACATCGTGAAACAGATACATATCGTGATTAGTGAAATCCCTTTTT
Source organism: Bathyarchaeia archaeon (assembly GCA_035644815.1). Lineage (GTDB taxonomy): Bacteria > Bacillota > Bacilli > Brevibacillales > Brevibacillaceae > Brevibacillus_F. Next base: position 4,971 of record DASQNU010000008.1, read on the forward strand.
CCTAAACCTTCCAACTCTAGTTGCAGGCTCATTTGCCTTCACGCTCACTTTCAGGCATGAAAAACCCCGAAGCGGTGTCTTCGGGGTTTTTCAGCTTGGCACAATCAATGCTGTGTTGCCTATGTACATTATTTTTTCTCTGCCAACCATTCAGATACAGCTTTAATCTCTTCCGCTTTTTTCAACATTCCAGGAGGCATTCCGCCTTTACCTTCTTTGATGATCTTGGCGATCGCAGCAGCATCGTGTGTGGCTCCGACTTTGGTCAGGTTAGGACCAGCGATACCTTCGAGATTTTGGCCATGACAGGAAGCGCAGTTCGCTTTGAAAACAGCCGCAGCATCAACCGTAGCAGGTGCAGTTGCTCCGCCTTCAGCTTGTTCGCCACTTTTTGGCGGGAAGAAAATAGATCCTACAAGGGCAATAAGGAAAACGAGAAACAAGATACCAAACGAAGTAAAGAAGCCCTTCGCAGAGTCGATCACGTCATTTTGATTCATATCTTTTTTGTTTGGACCAGCCATCTGACAAGAACCCTCCTAGTAAAAGTCAACGATACAACTGATTTTACGGCAAAATCATGACAGTTGCAAGGTAAGCAAAAAAGAGACAAAGAAAGTACACATTTATCGAGAAGCTTGCTCAACTCTTTCAATTATGATACAGTAAAAATAATGTTTATTTTAGTGTGGTTTTGAAACGCTATGGGCGAAAAGACCCCATAAGTTAACAAGTGGGTTATCTATGACATAGAGGTGAATACACATGATTTTAGCTGCGAAAATTTTGCTGGTCATTGCTAGTATCGGCTTGATCGTTGTTGTTTTATTGCAATCGGGGAAAAGCGCTGGTTTGTCCGGAGCCATTGGCGGCGGTGCAGAACAG
>DASQNU010000009.1:0-28091 GCA_035644815.1 Bathyarchaeia archaeon
GATCCGGAGGTTGGCGATTTTGGTTATTATGCGCCTTGGAAAGATGTGAATATGTATTATAAAGACTGGAGTTATTCGAGCGGACTTGTCATATTAGGGAAGATCGAATCTGACCCCGAAGAGTTTACAAAAAAGCTTCAGGGTATGAATGATGACTTTAATGTAACCATTCAAAAAATGAATTAAGGGGATGCCAACAAGATGAAAAAAGTATTATCTCTGCTTCTTGTTTTGGTGATGGCCTTCACCCTTGCTGCATGTAGCGGTAAAGATGCGTCAAATTCAAAAAATGATGATAATGCGACCACAAGTGTAACCGTTAATCAAGTGCGTACGACTAATGAACCGAATAACAACACTGCCCAACCTTCCGCTTCATCAAATGTAGATAATCACAACTCGAAAGATGTGAGGATAAAATTGACGTTCAACAACGAAGAAGTCATTGTAAAAATGAATGATAATCCAACAAGCCGGGACTTTTTGTCCTTACTTCCATTGACACTAACATTTAAGGAATTTGGCGGATTCGAAAAATTGAGTGCCTTGGATAGAGAACTATCTACAGAAGATGCGCCGCCAGGAAGTGATCCGGAAGTTGGCGATTTCGGTTACTACGCGCCTTGGAAAGATGTGAATATGTATTATAAAGACTGGAGTTATTCGAGCGGACTTGTCATATTAGGGAAGATCGAATCTGACCCCGAAGAGCTTGCAAAAAAGCTTCAGGGTATGAATGATGATTTTCTTGTAACCATTCAAAAAATGAACTAAATGTACTTCCCGGTCTTTCCGTTATATAAATTATTCCCATGTTTAACAATAGACCATGGAACCCTCAGATTTTCGGCATTGAAACGACGGTCTTTTGCTGTTGCAGTTCGGCCGCCGAGCTTTGTTGTTCTTTTGGAATACATCCCGCGAGTAGAAGTACCGCCATCATGGATATTGTTAAACGCTGCATAATTACATTCACCTTTACCTTTCACCCATCTTCTGAAAACTGGCTGACCTCATAATACGACGGGTTCGATAGTGTAATAACGCGGTTGCTTCGGCAGCCGTTTTTTAATTGCTACGCTAACGAGCAGATTTACTCATCAAACTGGCACGAAAGAAAATCTGATTAACCGGGCGCATGCTTTTTTGTTCGTTGCCGATGTCACAAATCAGGGCCTTACATTGTTATATGTGCAAAACGTAAAGGAGCTGAGGAAAGATGAACGACTTGACATGCATAATCATCGGAGGCGGCTATGCAGGGCTACAAGCGCTCAAACAAATACAGGCAACGACGCGGGGCGTGGCGAACGGACGGCGGATTCGGTTTGTTCTGATCGACAAGCTGCCCGGTCACTTGCGCAAATTGAGAATGTTCCGTCCGACCGCGGTTGAGGAAGAGATTGTGATTCCATGGAATAACTTGGTTTTAAAGGGATTCGAATTCGTGCAAGGTACGGTTACATCTGTGGATAGCGGGGAAAAACGGATTCGATATACGGATGCGCAAGGAAATAATGCTAGCTTGCATTTCGACCTTTTAGTCGTGGCGGTTGGCAGCATCGTTCGGCGACCGGATCCCGATCAAGGAGGCATCGCCTTGACCGACCCGCAAGCCGCGGCAGACATCCGTGAACACTGGCGTGCCAACTTGCGGAAGGCTGCCGACGAGACGAATCCTGAGGAACGCAAAAGACTGATGACCATCGCGGTTGCGGGAGCAGGCATCAGCGGCATTGAGACGTCCACCGAGCTGGCTCTCGCCATGAGGAAGGAAGCAGCAGCGCTGGGGCTGAACCCGGACGATACCTCCGTCTATTTGCTGAATGCACAGGAACGACTGCTCCCGGAAGTGTCGGAGAAATTTAGACTGAAGTTGGATCAGCAGCTCATCGAATGTGGAGTAACGGTGCTCCACAATCGTAAGGCGCTACGAGAGGAAGCAGGAGCGGTGACGCTCAGTGGCGGTGATTGTCTGGCGGTTGGCCTATGTATATGGACGTTGGGTTTAATACCCAATCCGGGACTTCGGGGTATGGGCTTGCCGCTTACTCCTGATGGGAAGGTACTGGTGGATGAATGTTATCGCGTCCAAGGGATGTCGAACGTTTACAGCATTGGGGACTGTGCGGGAATCGTCGATCCGAGAGACGGCAGAGCAACTCAGATGACGTGCTTTGAAGCTGGGGAGCAGGGGTTACGACTAGGGAAAATCGTGATAGCAGATTTGGAGGGCCGTCCGGCTCCAAGTCATCATTCAGCGAAATCGAATATGGATGCTTTCACCATCGCACTAGGGCAAAAAGGAGTGTTCTGGATACGCAAATGGGGACTCGATATGGTCATGACAGGAAAGATTCCGGGGAGAATCAAGAAGCTGATAGAGGATGCCGCCAGTATGCTTAGATAGAAATGAAAGGAGGAACAGCGATTGGAGGAACTGTACGATCAATATAAGGCGCTGCTGTTCACTCTGGCTTATCAGTTGACCGGCTCTGCGGCAGACGCGGAAGATGCTCCGAGTTTGCCTCTCTGAACGGTGAGAACGGTATTTTCTTGACTTCGCGGTCAATAATTGATACCATGCTCATATGAGCAGACCAAGAGAATTTGATGTCGATCGTGCATTGCACCAGTCTATGGAAGTGTTCTGGACAAAAGGCTTTAAGTCCACTTCCTTTGAGGATTTGACCCGTGCGACGCGGGTTAAGAAGCAGAGTTTGTACTGCGTATTTCAAGATAAGCGAGCCTTGTTTTTAAAGGTGTTGGCGCTGTATGGCGAACAGAGTATATCAATGCTGGAAGAACTGGCCTCTCAGGAAGTGCCCCCCTTGAAAAAGCTGGAGGCGATACGCGACGCTACGTTATTTCAAGGCAACGAAACAATTCGTAGAGGATGTCTCATGGTAAATTCCGCACTGGAATTCGGCACCTGCGACGACGAAGTAAACCGAGAAGTAGAGATGATGTTCGCCAAAGTCGAACAAATACTTGAGAAGGTAATCCGTAGCGGTCAGGAGCAGCAGTCCATTACGACCCGCCATACCAGCAATGAGCTTGCTGCTTATCTCAACAACGCTCTTCTCGGTGCGAAAATCCTGGAGAAGTCAGGTGCGTCCCGGGAGCGGATCGATGCAGTCTTACGGACGTCTTTTGCGATGCTAGAGCCTTGATCTTTTTTTTACAAAGTTTTTGACTTTGTAGTCAATAAAGGTTCTATCAGTAAAGGATTGAAGAAAGAAAGTGAAATGAAGTGAAATGAAGTGAACACAATTTCAAGATTTTGATTGTAACTCTTGAAAAATAGCTAAATATTTTAGAAAAATTGGGAGGTTGTTATGAATAATACTCAATCTGTTCAAGCCTTGTTCAAACCATTCGCAATTGGGAATTTGACTCTACCTAATCGTATCGTGATGGCACCGATGACCCGACAATTTTCCCCGGACGGAGTACCAGGTCAGGATGTGGCCGCCTATTACCGCCGCAGGGCTGAAAACGGTGTTGGACTTATCGTGACAGAAGGTACGGTGATCAATCACCCGGATGCGTCAAATCAAGACAACGTACCGCGCTTCTATGGTGAAGCTGCATTAAACGGCTGGTCAAACGTAGTGTCTGCGGTACACGAGGCTGGTGGACGGATCATTCCACAGATTTGGCATATGGGAGCACGAGGCAATGTAGGCGATTATTCGGAATCGGATATTGCCTCAATCGTTCAAGCCTTCGCACAGGCAGCATTCGAAGCAAAGCGGCTTGGCTTCGACGGCATCGAGCTCCACGGTGCACATGGATATTTGATCGACCAATTCTTCTGGGAGAAAACCAACCCGCGAACCGACAGCTATGGCGGCGACATGCTTGCGCGCACCCGCTTTGCAGTGGAAGTTATCGAAGCTTGCCGTCGTGCCGTCGGACCAGAATTCCCAATCGTGCTGCGTTTATCGCAATGGAAGGCCAATGACTACACAGCGAAATTGGCTGAAACGCCGGCACTGCTGGAACAGTTCTTGGCGCCCTTGGTTGATGCGGGCGTTGATATTTTCCACTGCTCAACCCGCCGTTTTTGGGAGCCTGAGTTTGAAGGCTCAGATCTGAATCTTGCCGGATGGATTAAAAAGCTGACGGGGAAACCTACGATTACGGTTGGGTCGGTTGGCCTGGATAGTGATTTTATGAGTCTCTTTACTGAAGGAAAGGGAGCAGGTAATACCAAGATTGAAGGGTTAATCGAGAGGCTTGAACGTGAAGAATTTGATCTGGTCGCCGTTGGCCGGGCATTATTGGTTGATCCTGAGTGGGTAAACAAGATCCGCGACGGCCGGACAGCCGAATTGGTTCCGTTTACGTCTGAGGCACTGAAGACACTTTACTAAGTTCCCGTTTGATAATAAACACGGGACATGTAAAAGGCAAAATCATTTTAAAAATGAAGGAAAAGGGATTAGATCAGAGAAACCCACGTCTTTTTAGGACGTCGGGTTTCTCTTTTGTTTTATTAGGTTGTGTTGAGTTGGCTTGAGGAAGTTTACGCCTCCCTCGACTTCCTTTCCATGTGGAGGGACAGTCTAACACTTTTCGCTCTTTTGTTCGGCCCAACTCCTACCGATATCCTATATTTCCCATGCAAATTCCCAAGGAAATCCCTGCCGGCTACCCTATTTGCCTTATTCGTTTCGCAATATAATCTGATTTAGTTCATCCAATGCAGTCAAGCGAAACGGGAGGGTTTATCATGAAACGTCTTTTTCACACCGGTGCGAAAATCACAGCGGGCATGTCTTTAGTCGCATTGTTCATGACACCGGGAATGGCAAGCGCAGCAGAGTCCAAGAAAATCAAGAATGAACTCAAGCTCGAGCAGGAAGCGGATTTTACGGCCGTGCAAATTCATACAAAGGTGTATGTGTTCGATGGTGAAAAGCCGATCTATCAGACAAAAGGGCCGAGCCAATATGGGCCGCTGAAGGATCTCTTTCTTTTAGGAGAAGGGACAGAACATGAAGTGCCGATGATCGTCATCCAGAACCGGAGTAAAGGATTGATGGTTTTCAGCGATTTATGGCCCAAATTTGATGAAGACGGCACATATGATGAAAATACGGTGGATGCCTATGATTGCGGACGACTCTTTACGAAGAAGCAAGATAAAATCGTAAGCAAGACCTCCCATCATTACGCGGAGCAAGAGGGAGACGAAGTCGTTGTTTACACAGCAAATGATTTTGAAGATCTCAAAAAGGGCTACCATGAATCTTACCGTGTCGAAGGAAATTTGAGAGGTCTCATTATCTACGACTGCTGTGCGTATGGGGTCGTGGAAGATGAAGACGGCAAACTCATTGTGTATCATGCAGGCGAACAAGGCGCTGAAAAAATCGGTACGATCAATTTGCAATAAGGGTAGAAAAAACCTCGTCGATGGCGAGGGTTTTTTCATTATGTATAGACGGGACGGCATGAAATTTGGGGGGAGGCATTAACTTTATACCTTTTTTTTCGAAAGAGGGTCTGGCGGTGATAAAAGAGGGTCAGGCAAAGACGTAGATGCAGCATGTGATAGGGTTGCCTTGAGGACTGCGCCGTTCGGATTGACAGACGGAGATTAAGTCGCTATTATGGATACATTAAGTCTTTAATCAATTATTTTCCACCTAAATTGGAGACATTAACTATCCTTTAAGTCTTTATTAAAAGACTAAGCGGGGAGGGATGCAATGCAGTAGTCCATTTTTTACAGCAAATAATAGATATAAAATATCTATGAAGTATGGAATTGGCGGTTTTCAAAAATGATGAAAAATTACGGAAAGGAAGAGCACAAAGAAGCGTTGGCGAAATGGGTTTCGGCCAATTTTTAACCCCAGATTACGAAATATTAAGTGAAAACCCTCCTCTCACTGCTATGCCAAGGGCTAATGGTCCAATGCCATCCGCGGGAGGGAGATCTTTAATGGGAGGGAACAAATATGAATGAAGAGATTAAGGCGCGCTCGCCGCAAAACACGCGTGCGGCATTCACCATTTTGGCGCTCGTGCAAGCGACCCTGATTTTTACGATCGCTCTAATAATCGTCCCGTTGCCCAAGATTGCGAACGAGTTTGGACTAAGCTCCGCGGACTTGCTGCTTTTGCAGGTTGCTTACGGTTTGCCTTTCAGCGGCCTGCTGATGTTCGGCGGGCGGCTCGCGGATCGATATCGCGGACGGCAGATGATGGTGACGGGGCTGATCATTTTCGGAGCGGCTTCCGTTATTGCCGCATTTGCTCTGAACTTCCCGGTGCTGGTCAGCATGCGCTTCTTGCAAGGCGTCGGTGCGGCGCTCACGGCACCAGCCCTCATGACGGTGTTGCGTACGCTGTTTCCCGATCCGGCGGATTTCGGCAGGGCGATGGCGGTTTGGGGCGGAGTTCCGTTTCTTGGCGCGATTATTGGATTCATTTTGTCGGGCGTCATCACGAATTGGGTATCGTGGCGATGGATGTTTGTCGTTCCGATTGTGATCACGGCCATCGCCCTTGCAGTAGCACGCTCGTTGCTGCCGGCCGGCGATAACAGGACTTCCGCCAACCGCCCGGGTCTAGATCCGTTTGGAGCGGTGCTCGTCACCTTGGGCATCTCGCTGGGGAGTTATGGTTTGATCGCGAGCGAAGACTATTCGTGGTCCTCCTCCTCCGTGTACGGTCCATTTATCATAGGTATCGTGCTGTTGATCATTTTCCTGATCGTAGAACGTAAGGTACGCGACCCGCTGCTTCCTCCTGGGTTCATTCTGGAGCCTCGCCGGCTTACCGGGCTCATTGGCATGTTCCTGGCTGCGGCCGGCTCAATGGTGATTGAATACGTTCTTACTCTCTACCTGCAGCAGATTCGGGGATGGTCGTCCTTGGCCACGGCAGTTTCTTTTCTGCCTTTCGCTGTCACCATGATTGTGGTGAATCAGATTGCCGCCCCGCTAATCACCCGGTTTGGTGTGGCACGGGTCATGTCCGTGGGAGGGCTCATCTCGGCTGTTGGGCTAGGCGTGCTTGCCTGGATCAACCACGATTCGGCTTATGCGGCCATCCTGTTGCCCGGTCAGATTCTGCTCGCAGCGGGGATTTCACTCGTACTGTCCGGATCGGCAGTGCAATCGACAGCGAACGTTCCGCAGCATCAAGCCGGACTTGCCGGTGGCGTGATGAACACCTCCATGGAGTTGGGACCGACCGTGGGGCTTACGGTGCTAATGGCGGTTGCGGCTACAAGGCCGGATGCGGCGGAAGGCTATGCTTGGGCGTTCGGAACTGCGGGTATCATATTCGTCTTACTTGCGATCGTAGCAAGCATGCTGCTATTCCAGAAGTCTGCCGGGCATGATAGCCAACCTGGTCGTTAGGCTTGCTTGTTCAACTGCTGCTTGAAACTACCAATCCGATGAAGGTAAAGGTGCAATTCGCGGAAGCGGAAGTAAGCAGCTTGCAGGTTGGCGGCAAAGTATCCGTAGAGATCCCTGTTTTGAATAAAACGGTCAACGGCACCATTGATGCGATCAGTCCGGTCATGGATGATGCGAACAAGGCATATCCCGTAGAGATTCTGATTCCAAACAATGCGAATCAATTAAAAGCGGGAATGGTTGCTAATGTGGTAGTGGAAAAATCAACTCAAGCGCAAAGTCTGGTGGTGCCAAAAACAGCTGTTTTGGAAGAGGAAGGAAAGTACTATACGTACAAAGTGGAAGGCGATACGGTCAAGAAAGTAGAAATTAAGGTAGGGAACATGTCAAGTGAGCAAGCGGAAGTGATGTCCGGCCTTACCGAAAGTGATCAGGTCGTATTTAAAGGACAAACACTTGTGAAAGACGGAAGCAAAGTGAAAATCGAATAAGGTAGCTGGCGAAAAATCAAAAAACATCCTGTCATTCACCTGGTGACAGGATGTTTTTTTGCAACTAGCAGTTGTGCGGTGTGGAATCATACTTCTATGATGATGGGCAGAATCATAGGTCTTCGTTTCGTTTTTGCGTACAAAAACTTCCCAAGCGATTCCCGCAAGGCTTGTTTCAAGCGGTTCCACTGGGTTACATTTTCTTCTTGGAGTCGAGTCAGTGCGTCGATCGCAATACGGTTGGCCTCCTCCATCATCTCCTCTGTTTCAGGTGAAGACATGAAGACAAAACCACGCGAAATCAGATCGGGGCCAGACAGGATTTTGCCATCCATTTTACTCAGCGTCACCACTACGACCATGATACCGTCCTCAGACAGATGTTTGCGGTCACGCAGTATGATCGTACCTACATCGCCGATTCCGAACCCGTCCACGAGCGTATTTCCAGCAGGAACTCTCCGCTCCTGTGTCGCCTCTCCTTCCCGAATATCCACGACATCTCCGTTATTGACAATAAAGATATGGTCCGGGTCTACTCCTACCGATTCGGCTAGCATGCGATGGGTCTGGAGCATCCGATACTCACCATGGATGGGGATAAAATATTTCGGTTTCATCAGCGTCAGCATCAGTTTCAACTCTTCCTGATTGCCGTGCCCAGAGACATGCATACCGGTCACCGAACCTGACCCATAGATCACTTTTGCCCCTCTAAGCATGAGATTATCGATGATCCGGGAAACATTTCGTTCGTTACCAGGGATAGGCGATGCCGAGAGGATGACGGTGTCACCGGGCTCTACCTGGATATGCCGGACTCCCCCTGTTGATAATCGGGATAAAGCCGCCATAGGTTCGCCTTGGCTTCCCGTACAGAGGACAACGACTCGATGCGGGTCGAGCTGCTGGGCTTCTTCCGGCTCTACCAGCATGCCTTCCGGAACGGTTAAGTACCCTTGTTCTTCCGCAATTCTTACGACATTCACCATGCTTCTGCCCAGCAATGTGAGCTTTCGATTGGTGACCATCGCTGCATCGATGACCTGTTGCACGCGATAGACATTGGAGGCAAACGTGGAAACGAAGATTTTTTTCTCCGCTTTGCCAAATGCCTCGATAAGACGATCGCCCACGATCTTTTCCGATGGGGTGAAGCCGGGACGCTCGGCATTGGTGCTTTCCGAAAGCAAGGCCAGGACCCCTCGCTGACCGATTTCCGCCATTCTATGTATGTCCGGAGACTCGTTATTAACGGGAGTCAAATCAAATTTGAAATCCCCGGTATGAACGACCGTACCCTCGGGTGTTTCAATCACGACCCCTAAGCAATCAGGGATGCTGTGGTTGGTTTGAAAAAAGCTGATGTTCAAGCGGCCGAGTGTTAATGTGGAGCGCGAGTCAATCGGGTGACGTTTCGTTTGTTGAATGAGGCCGTGCTCTTTTAACTTTTCCTCGATCAATCCCAGCGTCAAGCGTGTTCCGTAAATGGGCATGTTGAATTGGCGGAGGATGTAGGGTATCCCGCCGATATGGTCTTCATGTCCATGGGTAACAATCATACCCCTTACTTTCTCGCTGTTTTCCAATAAATACGTGATATCAGGAATAATGAGGTCGATGCCTGGCAAGCTCTCATCGGGAAACTTGGCTCCACCGTCGATTAAAACAAGGTCATCTCCATATTGAATCCCGTACATATTTTTACCGATTTCGTAAACGCCACCTAAGGCGAATATGGACAACGTATCTTTCAAGACGCTCACCAAAATACCCCCCTTTTTTAAGCGGTATTTGGTTAAAATCCCCTTTTCTTGCAAGATCTATTCAAGTGTAAGTAAACAAAACCGAAATGGAATGGACTTTCCGGAAGTGCCAATGAATGCTGGCACTTTTTCTTTTGAACATGACAATCAACCTGTTCATAAAATGAACCACTGAGAGGAAGGATGGTTGAAAATGTACGACAACCGACAAATGCCACAGACCTATACCGCCGAAGTTGCGCAGCGACATTATTTGCAGCATGCAGCACTGGCTGATCACTATGAGCGATTAAAAATGGCAAGCGCGGGCGATCATGCCGCTTATTATCGTTATGCGGAGCTTCAATATTTTCACAAATCCAGAGCGTTTCATTTCAAGGGGTACTTTTCGGCGACAGCGCAAATGTAAATGGCACCGAGCAGATACAGGAGGATTTCCTGATATTTGTTCGGTTTTTCTTTTCTTCTGCCACTATCTTTACTCTTTTATGGGGTACCACGTCTTCAAAGAGGAAATGATCATGAATCCAAATGGCTTCCCTGTAAATACGGTACTCATGGAAAAAAATATCGGATAGCAGCCACATACGAGATTGAGAACCCATTGACGTATCGGGAACTATCGATATAATGATGAATATGAAACCAATCGAAGTATTTAAGGCACTATCCAATGAATCACGAATGCAAATTTTAGAATGGCTGAAAGATCCAGAACTCCACTTTACACCCCATGAAGGGGTTGATATGAGGGAAATTGGGGTATGCGTAAGTCAAATTACAAATAAACTGAACATGACGCAATCGACAGCTTCTCAATATCTCTCCATCCTGCAAAGAGCAGGGCTCATCAAGACAAAACGTATTGGGAAATTTACGTATTACCAAAGAGATGAAGAGGCGATCCGGAGTATTGCCGAGTTTTTGATGCAGGAGCTATGAAGAATGGATAACTGAGTTCTCAGTCAGGGGATTCAGTTTCTTTTTCCGTTAACAATTCGATATTTCGCGATATGTGCGTGTATTTTTTTCGTTATACATATCGACATTTCGCGATGTATCTTAATATAGACAAAACCTTTGAAAGAGGAGTGGAAAGGTCTTGGGAAATACTTGGAAAATCTATATGTTGTCCATTGTAAGCTTTTTGGTTGGAACCTCTGAATACATCATATCCGGTATTTTGGATAAAATTGCAAACTCATTGGGAATTACTTTGGCTGCAGCAGGTCAGCTGATTACCATTTTCTCGCTTGTCTATGCGATATGCACCCCCATTCTTATGGCCTTGACATCAGGTTGGGATAGACGTCGCTTACTTGTTTTTGCTCTCGGTCTTTTTGTACTAGCAAACCTCCTGTCGTTTGTACTTCCGGGGTATGGATGGTTCGTAGCGGCTCGGATCCTGATGGCGCTTGGTGCAGGAGTGGTTGTCGTGACTGCGTTAAATCTCGCAGCCAAAATTTCTCCCCCAGGAAAACAGGCCAGTTCCATCGCAACCGTTATTATGGGGTTTACCGCTTCTTTGATTATCGGGGTTCCCCTTGGACGAATGATTGCAGACGCATTCGGTTGGAAAGCCGTTTTTGGCGGAATTGCTTTGCTTGGAATCGTCGCAATGGTAGTGCTTTTCCTTACGCTTCCGAAAGTAAAGGGAGATAAACCGATCCCTCTGCTTCAACAGCTCGCTCTTTTAAAAAAGCCAAAAGTGGTCATGGGATTGTCCATCACGTTTTTCTGGTTAGGCGGGTATTCCATTGCCTACACATATCTCTCCCCCTATCTGCTTACCATTTCCGGCGTAAGTGATCATTTACTCAGTACTGCTTTGCTGATATTCGGAATCGCCAGTCTGGTAGGTTCGAAGTTCGGCGGGTATTGTACGGATCGTTGGGGGGTAAACACTACCTTGGTCGGCGGAATGACATTGCATATTCTCATGCTGATTTTGCTGTCCCTGGTTTCGAATTCCTTGCTTGGAGTATTGGTCATTCTGATACTCTGGTCATTTGCCGCTTGGTCGTCCGGACCAACACAGCAATATCATTTGGCGAATTTAGAGCCTGAATCGTCGGGCGTTTTGCTAGGCCTCAATCAGTCCATGATGCAATTGGCCATGGCGGCAGGTGCTGGGTTTGGTGGGATCATAGTCGGCCAGGTGTCACTCGCTTTAGTCACATGGATCGGAGCGCTGGGGGTTGCCGTTGCCATAGCGGGAACGTTGGTACTTTCCTATTCATCGACCAAAAAGGGAGAAGCGCAAATGGCAGACCATCCATCATAAGTCTAGCAACCATTTAAGAAAAGGCACCGATCCATTGAGACGGTGCCTTTTGTGCTTATTGAGAAACATCCAGCATCTCCAAAATTCCTTTGGTATCCTTCACGATGGCAAACTCCTCATGCAAACTCACCAGCGCCATCTGATGAATATCCTCTGCAGCATACAGCTTTCCATCAAAACTCATCCGTTCAAAAGTGGCTGTCGCATCGGAGACGATAAATGGGGAAAAGCCAAGATTTTTCGCCATTCTGGTCGTAGTCGACACACAATGGTCCGTTGTCAGTCCCACGATGATCAGCGTATCAATGTTTGCTTCCTTCAAGTATAGTTCCAGATTGGTCCCGATAAAGGCGCTGTTTACATTTTTGGTCATGACGGGCTCGTGGGGAAGCGGGGCGACGATCTCTTTAATATCACGTCCGGGATGATGGGCCAAGGAAGGGTTACTGACATGGCGGATATGGATGACCGGTCGATGGGTTTCTCTCCAAGCATGCAGCAAGGCTGCCATATTCTCTTCGGCTTGTGGGTTATTTCGGCGTCCGAGTTCTGGGTTATCAAAATAGTTTTGCACGTCAATTAACAGCAAACCGGTATTCGTTGAGAGTTTCATCGTATCCTCCGATATGGGTGTGGTGTTAGACCAAAAATCCCATCAATTTTTTGACATGGTTCGTATTTTTCGTGGAAGTCAGCGACTCAAGCAGGGCAAAGGCTACATCAAATGCGGTGGAAGGGTTGTAGGAAGTGATGATGTTGCTGTCGATGACGATTGGCTGATCCGCCAGCACGTGGGCTCCCATTTCCGCCAGCTGCATTTGACGCTTGCGTCCGTTCAAGTTGTAGGTCGTCGCATTTCTGCCTTCCAGCACACCGCTTTTGCCGATGACCAAGGCGGCGACGCAGATCGAAGCGATCACTTTTCCCTGCCGATCGAATTCACGGATAAATTCCAATACATCCGGGCGAAAAGCATCTTCATAAAACCCTGCCGTTTCAAAGCCACCGGGAATCGCTAAGGCATCAAATTCCTCGACGGTGACCTCAGACAGCACCTTTTCCGGGATCACAGTAAAGTTCCAGGTGCACTTTAGTTCACTTCGCGTGCCGACCGTCACGACCTCAGTCGATCCATCGCCCTCTTCTTTATTCCATCCGAGCACATCGGTAAACACACTCGCCTCAACGGCTTCAAACCCATTGGGCAGCAGCAAACATATTTTTTTCATCGAATTCATCTCCTCTCCCCTGGATCATATGCTACAATTATCCATTAGTAAAATTGAAACAACTAAACAACTTGTTCGGAAATTCTAATAACAATACAGATCAGGGAGGGCATCGCTATCGAGATCCGTCAATTTCAAACATTTAAAACCGTTGCCGACTTGAACAGCTTTACCAAGGCGGCACAAGCGCTACAATACTCGCAGGCAACGATCACTTCACATATTCAGCAGCTGGAAGATGAGCTTGGGGCTCCCTTGTTCGATCGGTTAGGCAAGAAAATTCAGCTCACGGCGCTGGGGCAAGAGTTGTATCCACATGCCGCGGAACTGCTTACTGCCTATAGCAAAATCAAGCATATTTCCTCCGACGATCAGGCGATGAAAGGCGAACTTCGCATCGGGGCATCCGAAACGATGACCGTCTACAAGCTGGGAGCTGTTCTTGCCACATTTAAAAAAGCATACCCGGACGTCATGATTTCTCTCATCAATGATAATTGCATACCGCTGCGCGAACGGCTCCTGACAGGGGAGCTGGACATTGCGATCACGCTGGAGCCCAAGATCATCGACCCTCAGTTGACGACAGAAATGCTCTCGGAAGAACCGTTAGTCTTCGTGGGCAGAAGTAGTCATCCGGCAAAAACCATCGAAGAAGCGAACGGGGATTGCATCATTTTTAGCGAAAAAAACTGTTCGTTGCGAAGATTTTTCGAAGGGTACTTGGTGGAGAAAGGATTTCATACGAGCAATCATTTGGAATTTACCAGCATGGAAGCGATGAAACAATGCGTAGTTAGCGGATTAGGGATCAGCTTGATGCCTTACATCAGCGTGGAACCATGGCTGCGTGAGCAAAAAATGAAGGTCCTGGAGGCGTCCGACGAGGATCTGGTGTTTTACGGGCAAATTTCGTATCACAAAAACAAATGGTTATCGAAGGCGCATCGGAAATTCATTGAAATGGTTTTGGAGCTCTGTTGAGTTACAAGCCATTCCGGCTTGACGGCCATATTCATGTAAGTTATATTGTGATTATCCTCATCTAAGGAGAGATTTTGATGTCGGTGATCGTTCTTAACTAAGCAATTCCATATGAAAGGCTTCTGGTACTCCTGAAAAACTTTGCTCGAGAGCAATGTTTCTTTGTGTTGGGTAACGGATGACCTTGGAATTAGTTAAGAACAACGGATATCATTACAGCCTTAGGTGTATACCGATACCTATCACAATCGCCTATGTCCGTGCTGAGTTCAGCGCGGCTTTTTTTATAGGCACTTTTTTAGGTACGTGTAAAAAAAGGGCGGAGAATGACAATCGTTCATTCTTCGCCCTTTTCTATTTTCCATGAAGGAGCGATCAAGCATGAATGAAAAAGCATTACAGCGTCTGGAATACGACAAAATCAAAGGAACACTTCTGGAGTATGCCATCACGTATGTCGGGAAAAAGCACGTAGAGCAGATGCAGCCCCTGACAGCGGAAAAAACGATCCGTAAAAAACTGGACGAAACGGCGGAAGCGAAAACGCTGCTGCAGCAAGGAGCAAGTGTCCCGATCCCTTCCTTGGAAGGAATCGAAAACATCCTCACATTATTGGGTACGGGCTATGTGTTCACGGAAAAGGATTTCTCGCACATTCTCCAGTTCCTGACCAGCTGCGGACAATTAATGAAGTATATGGCCACCAAAGCGGAAGTGGCTCCCGGGATCAGTACCTACGCAGCTTCCATGTCCCCGATGAAGACATTGAAGGCCGATATCGAGCAGTGCATCCGCCATGGGCAGGTCATCGATACCGCCAGCAAGGAGCTGTCGAAGGTACGAAAGCGTATCGCTGTTTTCGAAGAACGATTGAAAAGCAAATTAGACACGCTGATGAGCAAACATCGTGCGATCCTGCAAGAAAATGTCGTCAGCATGCGCAATGGCCGTTACGTCATCCCGGTGAAGAAAGAATACCGGAAGCAAGTAGTGGGTTCGGTGCTAGACGAATCAGCAAGCGGCCAAACCGTGTACATGGAACCAGCCGAGATCGGTTCGCTGCAAGCAGAACTATCGGCGCTGCGGGCAGAGGAAGAGCGGGAGGTTTTGAAAGTGCTGATGCAATTATCCGCGCTTATGGAGGAGTACGCACATGAGCTCCAGCTAAACGTGGAGACAGTCGGCACCTATGACTTTCTTTTTGCCAAGGCAAAATACGCGCTAGCGCTGGATGCCTCCAATGTGGAGCTGAATGAGCAAGGCTTCATCGATCTGCGTGATGCCAGACACCCGTTACTGGGCAAGCAGATGGTGCCAGTCAACTTTCAGACAGGCTACAGATATAGATCGCTCATCATCACGGGACCGAACACTGGTGGAAAAACACTGACGTTGAAAACGATCGGACTCCTAACGATGATGGTACAGTCCGGATTGCTGGTGCCCGTACAGGAGGGAAGCAAGTTCTCCATTTTTCGAACAATAGCAGTGGATATCGGGGACGGACAGAGCATCGAGCATGCCCTCAGCACGTTTTCTGCCCATATTCATAATGTGATCGACATCCTGCAGGTCACGGACAGTTCTACCCTTGTACTGATTGACGAGATGGCTTCAGGAACGGATCCGGGGGAAGGTGTAGCGCTGTCGATTGCGATCCTGGAAGAGTTGCATCGAAGAAAGGCAACAATTATAGCGACCACCCATTTTAATGAAATCAAAAATTTTGCAGCAGTTACACCGGGCTTTGAAAATGCACGGATGGAATTCGATGCGGACACTCTCCAGCCTCTGTATCGCTTGCGCATCGGGGAAGCTGGACAAAGCTACGCGTTTGCCATTGCTTTGAAAATCGGGCTGCCAATGGAGATTATTGAACGTTCTTACCAAATCTCCGCACAGACCCATACGGATGATTTCGTGCAAACCGACAAGCCAAAGGAGTCTACCGCAGCAGGAGAATTAACCGAAACGCAGTCTCTGCCGGAAACAGAGCAAACAAAACCGATGGAGGTAAAGCAATCTCATACGCCAAAAGCCACTGATCGACAAGCGAAAACATTCGCAGTAGGAGATAGTGTATACGTCAGCTATTTAGGCCGGACGGGAATTGTCTATGCTGCGGAGGATGCGAGGGGTAACGTGGGAGTCATGATTCAAAAGCAGAAATTCCAAATCAACAAAAAACGGCTCGCCCTGCATATTGAAGGTAAGGAGCTGTATCCGGATGATTACGACCTCGATATCGTGCTGGAAACAAAAGAGAACCGGAAAAAGCGAAAATTGATGGGCAAAAAGCATGTCGAAGGACTTTCGATCGAAACCGGACCGCAGGATTAAAAGAAGGAGGAGGCAGAGGTGCTGGAGAAATAGGTTCCTGTGTTCAACCACATAGGGAAAGGAAGAGGGAAAAGATGAAGCGGACTACATTTTGGGGCAGGGATGAGCACGATGAGAGGCTGGTTGAACAAATCATCGCGGGAGTGAAAACAGCCACTTGTACGCCTAAATATTGGTATGACCAGACACCTGAGGAAATGGCGGAAGTCGGGGAACAGATCGAGGTATACAGCAAGCTGGGGTCCTACATGTGTACGATCGAAATTACGAAAAAGTATGAGCGGCCATTTGGAAACATTGATGAAGCGACTGTAAAAGGTGAAAACTGCAGCTCCTATGAGGAATTTCGGCAAAATCACGTGATAAGCTGGGCTGAAGATTTGAAAAAGGAAGGCCTGGAGTTAAACGATGAAACGATCATTGTGATTGAACATTTTCGCTTAGTGGAAAAGAAATAAACAGATACAAAAAAGCTGTGCCTTCTCACTTGTGGGCACAGCTTTTTTGGCTTCTATTACGCTTCTGAGGAAATGGGAAAACGCTCGTTTACATGCTGCGGGTTTTCGATTTCATCCAGCGCAGGTTCTTTTCCTTGTGTGTGCCTATTGTTGAATTTTTTATCGGAAGCATTGACAACCGAAAACACATGTCGTATATTTATCTTAAATTAAAGATAATTAAATCCGAGATAAATGAAAGGAGCACAATGGCTAACCATATCGACGATCATGAACAGGCGATTTCGTTAAAATTGTTTGTCGTCCTTTCAAAAGCTTACAAACATATCATGGATCAAGCAGTAAAGGACATGAAAAGCTACAACCTTTCTCCCGCAGAGTTTACCGCATTGGAAGTCCTTTATCATAAAGGAAAAATGCCTTTGCAGTTGATAGGGGAAAAGATCCTGGTAACCAGCGGCAGCGTCACCTACAATATCGACAAGCTGGAAAAGAAGGGATTGTTAAAACGAGTCCCGTGCGAAGACGACAGACGTGTGACTTATGCAGAAATGACGGAAGATGGCCGCGAGCTGTTTGACCGTATTTTCCCCCAGCACATGGCGATGATTCATTCGCTCATGGGAGGATTAACAACTGCGGAGAAGGAAGCTGCCATTGAACTGATCAAGAAGTTAGGAAAAGGGGCTATGGAGTAGTGTACCCCTTCCTTATTTGCCGAATGTCTTAAATTAAAGATACTTACAATCAAGATTTATGCATATAAGTGAGATCAAAACCTTATGGGGAAAGTACAAAAAAGGAGTGTGTTTTCGATGAGACTACAAACAGCAGGTATTCATCATATCACCGCATTTGTCGGTGATGCGCAAAGAAACGTTGATTTTTACGCGGGGATCCTTGGATTGCGATTAGTCAAAAAGACCATCAATTTCGATGCCCCGGAAGTGTATCACTTGTACTTTGGGGATGAAACAGGGACCCCAGGCACGATCATTACCTTTTTCCCTTGGCCAAATGGCCGTCCAGGCCGCATCGGCGGAGGGCAAGTCGGGATTACGACCTATGTAGTGCCGCCGGGTTCGATGTCGTTTTGGGAAGAACGCTTGACCTCATACGCGATTCCGTTTACCAAGGAGCAGCGATTTATGGAAACGTATCTTTCCTTCGCGGATTACGACGGATTGCAGATTCAACTCGTAGAGCGTGAACAAGGACCGCAAAGCACATGGTCGTTTGCCGGTGTTCCGGTAGAAAAGGCAATCAAAGGGTTTGGCGGAGCAGTGCTGTACAGTACCAGTGCGGAGCAAACGGCCCGAGCGCTCGAGCAAACAATGGGCATGAAGCGAGAGGCGGAAGAAGCTGGCTTTATTCGCTTCCGCACATCAGCGGATCTGGGAAATGTGATTGATTTGAAAAAAGAATCCGTGCGATACGGCGCTGGCGGATCCGGTACGGTCCATCACATTGCTTGGAGAGCGAAGGATCAGCAAGAGCAGCTGGAATGGATGAAACAGGTAGCAGCCGATGGCTTCGATCCGACACCGGTGCAAGACCGTCAATACTTCACCGCGGTGTACTTCCGGGAAGCGGGCGGCATTCTGTTTGAGATCGCAACGGATCCGCCGGGATTTGCCGTTGATGAAGAAGTAAGCGCCCTCGGGGAAAAATTGATGCTGCCGGAATGGTATGAGCAATACCGAGCGCAGATCGAGAGCAACCTGCAGCCATTTACCGTTCGCGAAGTCGAGGTGAAGAAACCATGATCCATCTCTTTCAAGAAGGAACAAACGCTGCTGCACCCACCCTCGTGCTCTTCCACGGGACAGGCGGAACGGAAAGGGACTTGCTGCCCTTAGCGCGGATGATCTCCCCGGATTCAGCGGTATTGAGCGTACGAGGAAATGTATTGGAAAACGGTATGCCGCGTTTCTTCAAACGACTGGCGGAAGGCGTCTTCGATGAAGAAGATCTGGTTTTTCGCACAAAGGAACTCAAACAGTTTTTAGAGGAAGCGGTAGAGAAATACGGGTTGGATTCATCCAATCTTGTAGCAGTCGGCTATTCCAATGGAGCCAATATCATCGGCAGCTTGCTGTTCCATTACGAGAATGTGTTTCGTGCGGCGATCCTGCACCATCCGATGGTACCCTTGCGGAATCTCTCGCTGCCGGATATGTCGAAGTTGGCCGTATTCATCGGAGCGGGAACGAATGATCCGATCTGTTCGCCTAAAGAGTCGGAAGAATTGCAAACACTTCTCGAATCGGCAGAAGCAAAGGTGCACGTTCATTGGGAGCCATATGGGCATCAATTGACGCAAACCGAGGCTCAGGCAGCAGCGAAATGGTTTCAAGATGCAAAATAAATCGGGCAGAGGAGCTGCACGTCACTTCCAAGGCTGCAATTCCTCCCCCCATCTCTATAGGAGGATACTATGAACGATTTTGTGAAGATTGTGAAAAGCAGACGATCCGCTACTAAATTTATTGAGGGGACGGAAATCCCGGCTAGTGATCTGGAGGAAATCTTTTCACTGACCAAATATGCCCCTTCGGCCTTCAATCTTCAGCATACGCATTATGTGGTGGTAACCGATCCGGCCAAAAAGGATGAGGTCTACGAGGCAGCATACAAGCAGTACAAAGTGAAGACAGCATCCGCAGCCATTTTGGTGTTAGGCGACACAAAAGCGTATGAACATACGGCTTCCATCTATGAAGGCATGAAAGACCTGGGAATCCTCAGTAAACAGGAATACGACCAGATGGTGGAAAGCACTGTCCATTTTTATCAAAGCCGCGGGGAAGAATTTCAGAAAGAAGAAGCAATTCGGAATGCCAGTCTGTCCGCCATGCAACTTATGCTGATTGCCAAGGACAAAGGCTGGGACACATGCCCGATGATTGGTTATGATCCTGAGAAAATGGCCCAGATCCTCGATATTCCTGAACGCTATGTTCCGGTCATGTTGATCACCATAGGGAAAGCGGATCTGTCGAGTGAAAGACCAAGAGGCTATCGGAAGCCTACGAGCCAATTTGTCAGCTATAATTCCTTTTCTTAAATGGGGAGCATTTCCGCAAACGAATATCAGTGTGCTATACTAAACACAATCGAATCCGCATACATAAGTCCCGATGACAGATTACTCGTTGTCGGGACTTTCTTGCATGTACATGCTGATCGAAATGGAGGGGGATCTGTGAAATTCGAGACAAAGAGAGACATTTGGTTGGCGGTTACGATATGGGGAAGTGTCATAGTTTTGCTCTTTGCAGGGGCATCTCCGCTTTTTGTTCCCGGTGCGGGGGTGATTGGCGGCACGGTGATTTTTGCAGTGTGTGTCCTCGGTGCAGGGTTCCTTGCCTGGCTATGGATTGCTACATACTACGTGCTTCATGAATCGTTTCTCATGATTCATAACGGGCCAAGGTCTATAAAAATACCTTATGACAGCATCACGAAAGCCAAACGAGTCCGTTCATGGATCGCCAGCACGGCTACGTCAAGCGACAGAATCGAGCTCCAATATGGCACATTTGGCTTGGTCCACATTTCACCGGTAGAGCCAGAAACCTTTTTAGCAGAGATAAAAAAAAGAAGCCCGCATGTCCAAATCGAAGGATAAGAGCAGGGCAAGGCAAGGGAGGGGAAAACATGCGGGGAATGTCCAAAGCAGAGCTGGAGCTCATCGATGAATTATATACAACTGGATCTTATCTGGATCTGCTGCGAAAAACGGAAAAGCGAATGGTCGAGATTTTTCACGCATTGAGCAGCAGCAGGAGCATGATCACGCTCACCTTTTTGCTCCCGTTTGCCCAAGACCGCTCGCAACCACTTTTGCAAGCAGCGCGACAAGCGATCCAGCAAATCATCGAACGGCAAGGGAGCAAAGGGTTAATTGGGCTGGATCAATATATGCGCAGGCTAACTCCCTATGACTCGATGGAAAGGCTGAGCAGTTGGCATCAGTTGACGCCGGAGGAAGTAAGCGCGATCAGTATTCAAGATCAATCCGATGTGAGTTATCTGGGAGTATGCAGTTTTCATCGGAACGGCTATATCAGGGAAAAGGCTGTAGAAAGGCTTGCCCAGGTACAATCCGGTCGAGAAATCGCTTTTTTGCTCATCCGTCTAAACGACTGGTTGCCGAAAATCCGGTTTCTGGCATTTCGCGCACTAAAACAACGGTTGCAACCTCATTATGCAAAGCACTTTCTAGAGTCGATCTATCTGGTCAAACATCTGTCTACCTACTATACCCGTGAAAAATTCTCCGATTTCGTCGAGGAAATATATGCGCGATTCAGGCATCCTCAGAGCCGAAATGTGTTGATCGACGGACTGTATGCGAAAGACCCTGTCGTCCGCCGATTCTGCTTTGATTTTGCGATCACTCTTCCAGATATGGATCATGAGTCGATGTTGATGGAAGTCATAAAACAACCGGATGCATGGTTGCGCTTGGCTGCCTGCAAACATATTTGCAGCAGCTTTTCAGGCCAAGCCTTGCTTCGTTGGTTGGATCGCATGAAGCAGGACGTGTTTCCGCCGATTCGGCAGCTTGTATTGCAAACCGTTGTGGATCGTTTTCCCGACCAAGCTCAGGAGTCGTTGAAACAAGCGCTGCTCGACCGACACAAAAATATTCGTGAGCTGGCAAGATACTATTTAAAAAAGACGGAGGGGATGCATTACCCGTCGTTTTATCGAGAGAAATTGACCGGGACGGACGCTGCCGTTTTGCTGGGAGCTATTGCGGGTATGGGAGAAACCGGGGATAAAACCGACGCGCCATTGATTATGCCGTTTTTGTCCCATGAGAGCCTGCGTGTCAATAGAGCTTCCGTAAAAGCGCTGGCCAAGCTGGATCCGGAATCATCGATTGATGTATTTCTTCAGTTGCTTTTATCAGACAAGCCAAGTGTATCCAGGGAAGCGAGACTGGCCCTTGCTGAACTGGTCGACCTGCGTATGGCACCGACGCTTTTGGGGTGGTACACTCGTGAGCAGCGGCTTCATGTAAAGAAAAATATTCTTTTTCTTTTTTCCAAACTGGGGAAAGCAGACAGCATTTTGTATCTGCTTCGCGCCAGCATGGTTCCAGAGCAGGAAATGAACGCCTTGGCACAGCGATATGTAGAGGCATGGGTGGCTGGATATAACAAACGGTTTTATATACAGATCAGACCAGAGAGACGCGAGGAATTGAGCGTGTTGCTGGAGGAAGCAAAAGCATATCTACCGGAAAAAACCGTGCAGGAGCTTCGTTTTCTTCTATAAAGGTAATAAATGTGGTTGGATATGGTGCGATATGTGCCCAGTTTACAAGGAGAGACCGCTGAAGCCGATGGGCCAATATTTGACTGAGATACACGTCTTCAAAAAGGACAAATAACGAAATGGTCATGAGAGGGGGAGTCTCCCTCTTTTTTTCGTGGGGGACATTATCATTCCGGCTTGCAATTGGATGAATAAGGATATATTATATTGACATATTTGCAGGTCAAAAAAAGAGGTGAATCGGTTGACCCCACGAACCAAGGAACAGTTTGAAGAAATCAGGAGCAAACGGATCAAGCAAATCCTAGACGCAACCGAACAAGTATATATCGCACACGGAACGCAGTTTGATATTCGTGATGTAGCCAAAAAAGCAGGATTGGGCTATGGCACTGTCTACCATTACTACAGCAATAAGCAAATCTTGCTGCATGATATGTTTGCCCAAGGCCTGGAGATTGCATCAAATCTGGATGTGCAGATGTTAGCTGGATCTGAAAGTCCGCTCAAGTCACTTGAGGCTTACTGCAACACTCTGCTGCATACATGGAGACAACATCCTTCTGTATTTCTCCTTTACAAAATCGCCTCCGAAAACTTCGCTGGTCTGGATGCAGCCTTTAAGGAGCAGTTCAGCGTTCGTTTTCAGGAGTTGCTTTACCAACCACTTGTGGGCTGTATCAGGCGAGCCATGGAAACAAAAGAAATCAGCGTGCCGTTGGATGCCGAAAAGCTGGCAAACGGGTTGCTGGGTTCGCTTATCGGCAGTTATGGCATTTATATGTATCATGATGAAATCCTGTACGATCCGTCTTTTCTCACCAGACTTTTGCTGATGGGGCTTACGGGCGAAAAGGGGGACTTTCGGTGATTATCCTCAAGACGAGAGACGAGATTGAACAAATGAAAAAGGCCGGGAAAATCGTGGCAGAGTGCCATCGGGAAATCGCCAAGATGATCAAGCCGGGCGTCACCACGATGCAGATCAATGATTATGTAGAAGCATTCATCCGCAAAAGAGGAGCGGAGCCGTACACGATTGGTTTCAACGGCTACCAATATGCAACCTGCGCATCTGTGAATGATGTCATTGCCCATGGGTTTCCCAACCATAAACCATTGCAGAATGGCGATATCGTCACGATCGATATGGTGGCGCGGTACAACGGCTGGATGGGTGACTCGGCTTGGAGCTACGCAGTCGGCGAGATCTCTGAAAATGCCCGAAAGCTGATGGAGGTAACCAAGGAGTGCCTTTACCTCGGGATTCAGCAGGCGGTGGTAGGCAACCGGCTGGGAGATGTCACGCATGCCATTCAGAGTCATGCCGAGGCGCATGGCTTTTCGGTAGTGCGCGATTTG
Source organism: Bathyarchaeia archaeon (assembly GCA_035644815.1). Lineage (GTDB taxonomy): Bacteria > Bacillota > Bacilli > Brevibacillales > Brevibacillaceae > Brevibacillus_F. The sequence continues at coordinate 23,586 of DASQNU010000009.1, forward strand.
CTGGCGCACGGGATCGGTCGTGACTTGCATGAAGAACCTAACTATGCGCACGTCGGAAAGCCGGGAAAAGGTCTTCGGCTCAAAGCGGGCATGGTGTTGACAATCGAACCGATGATCAATGAAGGAACCTACCGGATGGTCGTCGATCTAGACGGGTGGACGGCTCGCACCGCAGACGGTAAATGGTCGGCCCAGTATGAGCATACGGTTGCGATTACGGAGGATGGCCCGATCATTTTGACGGAGCAGTAAGCTTTCGTTTTTCACTGACCGTATCTGTCAGTGATGTTCCCCTACTATGAAAACGAAGAAACGTACATAGGGGAGGGACCTGTATGGAAAAAAAGACAAATCGCCGTATCGTGACGGCGGGGCTACTCATAGCCATGTTTATCGGGGCGCTGGATGCGACGGTGGTCGGCACGGCGATGCCAAGCATAATCGATGATTTGCAAGGGTTAAGCCTCATCAGTTGGGTATTTTCGATCTATACCCTGGCAGCTTGTGTGACGACTCCGATCTTCGGCAAGCTTTCCGATTTGTTCGGCAGGAAGATCGTATTTGGCATTGGTCTTGTATTGTTTATCATTAGCTCGGTACTTTGCGGCGCAGCCCAATCGATGCCTGCTTTGATTGGCTTCCGAGCGCTGCAAGGCATCGGAGCGGGGGCGCTGACTCCGGTCATCTTTACCATTATCGGGGATATGTACCCGGGTGAGCAGCGGGCGAAAATGCAAGGATTGTTTGCGTCTGTCTGGTCTGTAGCGGGACTGTTAGGACCGCTTGTAGGGGGCTATTTTGTGGACCAGATCACGTGGCGCTGGATCTTCTATATCAATGTCCCAGTCGGTATCATCGGCTTCATTTTGGTCTTCGGATTTTTGCACGAACGATTCGAGAAAAAGGCGGAGAGCATTGATTATCTCGGAGCGATTACCTTTACGCTTGGGATCTCGGCCCTCATGTACGCGCTTCTGAATGGCGGCAGTACGTATGCCTGGAATTCTCCGGTGATGATCTTCCTGTTTGCTGTCGCAATCGGATTTCTGCTGCTGTTCTTGCGGGTGGAAAGACGGGCCAAAGATCCAATGATGCCGCTCTCGTTGTTCAAGCATCGCAGTTTGGCGATCGCCTATACTTTTGCATTCCTCGGCTTCTGCATCGTAGCGGGAGTGGGAATCTATATGCCCATGTGGATTCAAACGTTGCTGGGCCAGAGTGCAACCGGCTCTGGTATGACGCTGATGCCGATGTCCATCGCTTGGCCAGTCGCGGCTATTTTGTCGGGGAGATACATGTATCGCTTAGGCTCGAAAGCATTCATTGTAGCGGGGGCCCTGATCGTATGTGCGGGAGGTTTGTGGCTGACCCTGCTTCAGATTGATTCACCATATTGGTATCTCAGTCTGATCATGATTGTGATCGGATTTGGCATGGGCTGTATGACGACGCCTGCGATGGTGATCATTCAATCGGCGGTAGGCTGGCAAATGCGCGGTGTAGCGAATTCGACCAACTCGTTGATGAGCTCGCTCGGTCAAACAATCGGCGTTGCGGCTTTCGGGATGGTATTCAACAGTGTCGTGACGGTGCAAACGAATGCTCATTTTGCCCAAGGGATTCACTCGGTATTTCTGTTCATTCTCGGCATTGCCCTGATTAACTTGTTAGTTATCTGTTTTTTGCCATCGCATCAAAAAATCATGGAGCAACAAGTAGCGTGAGCAAAAAAAATTTACTAACTGAAAATAATTGGGGTGTTGCAAATGGCGGCTGGGCTCATTATAATGAGTTCAAATCAAACATCGCTCAAAATCTATGAAGAGAAAAGTAAGTTATTCGCCTGATCTGACAGAGAGTTGGGGTTGCTGAAATCCAACGTTCGGGACTTAACTGAAAGCCATCTCTGAGAAGCAGGCTGAAAGATCAGTAGGTCCTGCCGCATGTCCAGCGTTAAAAGGAACACGTATTGATGGATACGTTGACAGAGTGCCGTGATCTTTTTTCGCGGAACTAGGGTGGTAACACGGGTAATAACTCGTCCCTTGACAGGGGCGGGTTTTTTTGTTTTTTCGCATAGATTAAGGAGGAAGAAACCATGGATCAGCTTAGAATGAATGAATTCCTTTCACCGATCGTTAGGGATTTGCCTCCTTCGGGAATTCGCAAGTTTTTCGATTTTGGTGATCGGACAGACGTGATCTCGCTAGGAGTGGGGGAACCGGACTTTGTTACCCCGGAAAAAATAAGAGAAGCTTGTATCGATGCTTTGCGTGAAGGAAGAACCGCCTATACGCCAAACGCCGGTCTGCTTGAGTTGAGAGAAGCAATCGCGGAGTATCTATATACGAATTTTCATACGGCCTACGAACCGTCGAATGAGGTAATGGTGACGGTTGGGGGGAGTGAAGCCATCGATTTGGCACTGCGGGCACTGCTCACAGCTGACGATGAAGTCCTGATTCCTGCACCCAGCTATATCGCTTACTCTCCCATTGCGTTTCTATCGGGTGGGAAAGCAGTAGAAGTAGAGACAACAGCAAAAAATCAGTTCAAGCTGACCGCTGAAGCATTGCAAAGCAAAATTACGCCCCGCTCAAAAGTGTTGATTTTATGCTATCCAAATAACCCTACCGGTGCAGTGATGTCTTATGAAGACTGGCTGCCTATTGCGAGGCTCGTTGAAGAGCACAATCTGATTGTGATCTCCGATGAAATATACGCGGAACTGACTTATGATCAGCAGCACGTCAGCTTTGCTTCCCTCCCTGGGATGAAAGAGCGCACCATCTTGATCAGCGGGTTTTCCAAAGCGTTCGCCATGACGGGTTGGCGAGTGGGGTATGCGTGCGGAAACCGTGATCTAATTGCGGCCATGCTGAAAATCCATCAATACACGGTGATGTGTGCACCGACAATGGGGCAAATCGCTGCGCTTGCCTCCCTTCGCATCGGAATGGATGACAAGGAAGAGATGATGGATTCGTATAACAAAAGGCGGCAAATGTTTATCCAAGGGCTAAGGGAGATCGGACTTCCTTGCCATGAACCAAAAGGAGCATTTTATGCTTTCCCGGATATTACGGTTACTGGGCTAAGCTCTGCTGAATTTGCCCAAAGATTGCTCACGGAGGCTGGAGTAGCTACGGTGCCAGGGAATGTCTTCGGTACTGGCGGAGAAGGGTTTGTCCGTTGCTCATATGCAACTTCTTCGAGCAAGCTATTGGAGGCGTTGGAACGAATCGAGCGGTTTGTGAAAAGAAAGAGCTGCATTGCCCCGATTATATAAGAATTGAGCTCAGGCAAATCGATAAGCCGGCTCCCATCTCGGAAAGAGGAAAAGCTGCAGGGATACGTGAGTTCTTTGCAGCTTCTTCTATTATAGGGATTTATAAACGTAATGCAGGATGGAGGCACGCTTAAAACTTAGCTTTTGGTACGGTTTTAATGGGCGGTAGAAAATGAACTGATTGTGGGAAGAATTGGACTTGCAAAAAGGCCGTGAGAGGTTGTATTATTGTCCAGGTGAGTCTTTTGAAACCGAGAAGTAATTCTCCCAAAAATTGTTGTTGATTTCACTAAACAAGATATGCTATCATGAAATTCCGTGAGAGACACGGAGGCGAAAATGCGGGTGACACCGCGTTAGAGCGATTAAAATGGCCCGTTGGTGAAGCGGTTTAACACAGCAGCCTTTCACGCTGTCATACAGGGGTTCGAATCCCCTACGGGTCACCACTTAATGGAGGCTTAGCTCAGCTGGGAGAGCATCTGCCTTACAAGCAGAGGGTCGGCGGTTCGATCCCGTCAGCCTCCACCATCTTTGATGAATTTGATATCTTTGGAGCTGTGGTGAAGTTGGAGTTCACGCCGGTCTGTCACACCGGAGGCCGCGGGTTCGAGTCCCGTCAGCTCCGCCATTTTCAACAAATTCATAAGTTGCCGGTGTAGCTCAATTGGTAGAGCACCTGACTTGTAATCAGGGGGTTGTGGGTTCAAGTCCTATCGCCGGCACCATTTAATGCCCTTTAGGGGAGATAGCGAAGTGGCTAAACGCGGCAGACTGTAAATCTGTTCCCTCCGGGTTCGGCGGTTCGAATCCGTCTCTCCCCACCATTGGTTGTATTGGGGTATAGCCAAGCGGTAAGGCAACGGACTTTGACTCCGTCATTCCTAGGTTCGAATCCTAGTACCCCAGCCATTTTTTGCAATGAGCCATTAGCTCAGTTGGTAGAGCATCTGACTTTTAATCAGAGGGTCGAAGGTTCGAGTCCTTCATGGCTCACCAGTTTTATACTGCCCCCAAAAGTGACGAAAAGGTTCGAGGGATATTCCGAGTGCTTTACGGGGACCCCACAATTTTATATGCGGTCATGGCGGAATTGGCAGACGCGCTAGATTCAGGTTCTAGTGGTGGCAACACCGTGGAGGTTCAAGTCCTCTTGACCGCACCAACTTTGATTGTTTGCGGACGTAGCTCAATTGGTAGAGCGTCGCCTTGCCAAG
>DASQNU010000010.1:0-19872 GCA_035644815.1 Bathyarchaeia archaeon
CGCTTTGCCCAAGCTATACAGATTTCCCATGCCATAATCGATGACCCCGATCATGCTACAAAACCCCTTTTGTGGACGGGACACCTTTGACCCGTGGATCAACCTGTGTCGCTTCATCCAGCGCTCTGCCCAGCGCTTTGAAAATCGCCTCGATCATATGGTGTGTATTCATGCCATAATGCAGGATCACGTGCAGATTCATCCGCGCTTCCAACGCCAGCTTCCAGAGGAATTCATGCACCAGCTCGGTCGGGAATTGCCCTACCTGCGCAGATGGATAAGCAGCGCGGTACTCCAGATGCGGACGATTGCTCAAATCAATCACGACCTGTGCAAGGGATTCGTCCATTGGTACAAAAGCGTTTCCGTAACGCTTGATCCCCTTTTTATCGCCAAGCGCTTCCCGGAGTGCTTGCCCCAGGCAAATCGCAATATCTTCAACAGTATGGTGGTAGTCGATTTCAATGTCCCCTTTGGCTTGGACTACCAGATCAAAGTGTCCATGACGGGTGAACAGATCAAGCATGTGGGTTAAAAAAGGAACACCGGTATCAAGCTCGCTTTTTCCTTCGCCGTCAATGGCAAAAGCAAGCGAAATATCCGTCTCATTGGTCTTCCGATCAACGCGCGCGAGGCGCTGCTGGTTATCTCCCATTGAAATCCTCTCCCTTGGCAACATCATCTAAGCGTACTTGAATCGCTCGTGCATGGGCACGCAAGCCCTCCTGCTCGGCCAGCGCAACGATTTTTTTGCCGTTTCGCACAAGGTCTTGCTTGCTGTAGGAAACGACACTGGATTTTTTCACAAAGTCATCCACGGACAACGGCGAGGAGAAACGTGCCGTGCCGTTGGTCGGAATCACGTGGTTGGTACCGGCGAAGTAGTCGCCGACAGGCTCGGAGCTGTAGGCACCCAGGAAGATTGCCCCCGCATTCACTACTTTTCCCAAATGTTCGAAGGGCTCTGTGATCAGCAATTCCAAATGCTCCGGTGCCAGACGATTGACCACGTCAAAGCCTTCTTCCAAATCCTTCACGATGCAAATGGCGCCATGGTTGCGAATGGATTGCTCGGCGATGTCTTTACGCGGCAGCTCTTGCAGCTGGCTTTCCAGTTCAGCGGCGACCCCCTCAGCCAAGATACGTGACGGAGTGATCAGTACGGCAGCGGAAAGGACATCATGCTCCGCTTGGGACAGTAAATCCGCAGCCACATAGCGCGGATCTGCCGTATCGTCGGCGAGGACGACGATTTCACTCGGTCCCGCTACCATGTCGATATTCACCAGACCGAATACCTCTCGCTTTGCCAGCGCTACATAGATGTTACCCGGGCCTACAATTTTATCGACCGGAGCGATTTGCTCCGTACCATAGGTTAACGCGCCGATTGCCTGCGCTCCCCCGACTTTATATACCTCTGTCACACCAGCGATGCGCGCAGCCACCAAAATAGCCGGATTTACCTTTCCGTCTTTCCCCGGGGGCGTCGTAATCACGATCTCGGAAACGCCTGCGATTTGGGCTGGAACTGCATTCATCAGGACGGAGGAAGGATACGCAGCGGTTCCCCCCGGCACATATAGTCCGACACGTCGCAGCGGCCGAATGATTTGCCCCAGCATCGTTCCACTCTCTTTTGTCGTCATCCACGACTGACGCACTTGTCTGCGATGATAGTCACGGATATTTTCCGCTGCTTCTGTCAACGCAGCTATGACCTCGGGAGAAACCAGTTTTTCGGCCTCGTGGTACTCCTCTTCGGTAACGCGAAAATCATCGAGCAGGACGCGGTCAAACGTTTCTGTATAGGAACGAACCGCTGCGTCGCCTTCCGCCTTGACCTTGGCCAGAATCGCACGAACAGCTTCCTGCTGCTCGGCAGTCCCCCCGTCCAGACTTCGTTTTGTATCAAAATCAGCAGCTTCCACCAAACGGATCATTTGCTGTTTCCCTCCCTCACGCACGTTCTATCTTTTCGGTATGACCTGCAGAAATTTTTGCGCCACGTCATCCACCGCTTCACTTTTCATTCGATAGCTTGCCCGATTGGCAATCAGCCGTGTCGTAATGTCGCATATATGCTCAAGCTCCACGAGTCCGTTTTCCCGCAGCGTCTGTCCCGTGGATACAATGTCCACGATACGATCAGCGAGACCAATCATCGGAGCCAATTCAACCGATCCATTCAACTTAATCACTTCGACCTGCTGTCCTTGCTGGCGGAAATAACGGGATGCAATCCGCGGATACTTGGAGGCGACACGCGGTGCTTCAGTCGGCTTCCAACCAGGCAATCCAGCAACCATCATCCTGCAGTAGCCGATGCGCAGATCGAGCAATTCGTAAATGTCTCGCTCTTCCTCTAACAGAACGTCTTTGCCGACGACCCCAACATCTGCAACGCCATATTCGACATAGGTCGGTACGTCCGTCGGCTTCGCCAAGATAAACTGTAGGTTGGTCCCTTCGACTGGGATGATCAGTTTGCGCGATTCCTTCAACTCTCCGGTCACATTCATGCCCGCTTGCTGTAAGAAGCCGACCGCTTCCTCAAAAATTCTTCCCTTGGGCATCGCGATCGTTAATTTTGGTTCTTCCTTGTAGGAGTTGCTCATTCGACTTCCCCCTGTCCTTGCAAGAGTATCCAATTGCCAGCAGTCTCCTGCTTTGCCAGCTCATACTCAGCTGCACTGGCAAACAGCCGTGTGATCACGATGTTCCCAGCTTGACGCAGACGTTGGGCTTCACGCAAGGCTTCATCACGCTTCTGCGCTGTATAGCCGATGTACATCTTTTCGGCCGCAGGCTGTGCAACCAGACTCGTCACTTGCATCAGGCGGTCCATTTTCAATGCGAAGCCCGTTGCAGGAGCCGGACGGCCAAATTGCGCGAGCAGGTGATCATAGCGCCCTCCTCCCAGCAGAGGGGAGCCCAGATCTGCCGCATATCCTTCAAATACGATGCCCGTGTAGTAATTCAGATTGCTGATGAGATTAAAATCGAGCAGCAAATCATCGGTGACCCCGTAGGCTTCCAACGCTTTCCACAAGGAAGCCAGGGTATCAACCGCCTTGCGCGCTTTTCCATTCACGGTCAGCTCGTAAGCGTCAGCGATTTTCTTGCCGTCGCCACGCAGATGGAGCAGTGTATGCAGCCGTCTGCGATCGCTGTCAGTGATGGATAGCTGCTCGACGGTGTGACGATATCCAACGTAATCCCGATCGTGTAAAAATTGCTGCAACTTTGCTTGGATTTCGCTGTCGGCCACGATCTCTTCCAACAGACCGTCCACGAAATCGATATGACCGATCGCTATTTTAAAGGACGGAACCTGGGCTGCTCGCAAAGCGAACACAGCCAGCGCGATCGCTTCTGCATCCGCATCAACGGAAGCATCCCCGATCAATTCCACTCCCGTCTGGAAAAACTCTGCATCCCGTCCCGCTTCTTTTTCCTGTGCGCGAAATACGTTTGCCTGATAATAGAGGCGAATCGGCATCGGCACATCTTTATACAGAGACGAGACCACACGTGCGATCGGCGTTGTCAGATCAGGACGCAGCACCACGGTATGACCTTGCTTATCCAGCAGCTTAAACATCCGATCAGCCAATGTTGCACTTGCCGTACCTACAGTGTCGTAATATTCGAGCGATGGGGTATAAATTTCAGCGTACCCCCATTTCTCGATACAGTTCCGTAGAGATGCTTCCAAGTGACGCTGTTTTGCCAAAGATTCCGGCAATATATCTCGCATGCCCAGCGGCTTTTCAAACCCAAGCGGTCTGGTCATCATGGTTCCCTCCCACAAAACGCTTTACTCTGCTAATGAATTAAAGTATTAGAAGTTAAAAGAAGATTATCACGGAAATGATGGCTGGTCAACCGCGTTTGGAATTGTCGCACAATTTAGTTGGTACCCATCCTCATTCACATACAAAAGTACTGCAAAGAAAGGAAAAAGCCCTGTCCACCCCCGTGACAGGACTTGCCTCCCTTACTTCCATTTTTTTCGCTACACAGACTCTCGAATGATCTGCATCGGGTTACCGCCAACAAAGGAACCCGATGGGACATCTTTATGTACAAGGGTGCCCGCAGCTACGACCGCCCCTTCTCCGATCACGACCCCTGGCAAAATCGTAGAGTTGGCCCCGATGAGCACTCGGTCTCCAATCACCACTTCTCCCAGCCGATACTCGTCGATGAGATACTCATGTGCCAGAATGGTCGTATTGTAGCCGATCACACAATTCTTCCCGATCTTGATATACTCAGGAAACATGATGTCCATCATCACCATCAACGCAACGGCGGTCTGATCCCCCACCTCCATGCGCAGAAACGTGCGGTACAACCAATTTTTCCAGGAAAGAAAAGGGGTATAACGGGCGATTTGAATGACGATAAAATTTTTTACAACTTTCCAAAAGCTTACGGTCTGATACATTTTCCAGAGTGGATTGACTCCATTAACCGGGTATCTTGTTGTCCGTCTCATGAAAGTCCCCTCTTTTTTATATTTCTAGATCACTATCCTCAATCGCTTCCGTTAATTTCTTGGTGAAATGAACCGCCGCATTGTAGCCCATCCGTTTCAGGCGGAAATTCATCGCCGCCACTTCGATGATGACAGCAAGGTTTCGTCCTGGGCGTACCGGGACTGTGATCAACGGGACTTCACTATCCATGATTTTGATTTTCTCTTCATCCAAGCCTAAGCGTTCATACTGCTTTTGCTGCTCCCACAGCTCCAAGCGAACGACCATGGCGATATTTTTCACATTGCGGACAGCGCCGGCTCCAAACATCGTCATGATGTTGATAATCCCTACGCCGCGAATCTCCAATAGATGCTGAATGAGATCAGGCGCGCTGCCAACCAGCTGCCCACCCTGTGTCTGGCGAATTTCCACCGCATCGTCCGCTACCAGACGATGCCCGCGCTTTACCAGTTCCAGCGCCGCTTCGCTTTTGCCAATTCCGCTGGAGCCCATGATCAGTACACCCACGCCATAAATGTCTGTCAATACGCCATGGATCGTCGTCGTCGGAGCCAAGCGATTTTCCAGATAGTTGGTCATCTTGCTGACCAAAGACGTTGTCGCCAGAGGTGATTGGATGACCGGGATGTTTCGCTCATTGGAAATATCCAGCACTTCCTGGCAAACCGGCAGATTTCGCGCCACACAAAAACAAGGCGTCTGATCGTCCATCAAAAACTTCATGCGCTCAATCCGCTCTTCACTCGAGAGCGTTTCTAAAAACTCCATCTCCGTTAATCCAAACAACTGAATGCGTTCGGCTGGATAATGGGAAAAGTATCCGGCTAACTGAAGACCCGGGCGACTCAGATCCGTGACGGAGATTTCTCTGCCCAGGCCATCTTCACCGCTCAATACCTTCATCTGAAAATGTTCGACTACATTACTTACCTTTGTCTTACGCATTACCCTCTCTCCTCTCAGCCGGAACCACCATGGATGCTTGCCTGCCATTATTGTAACGAACGAGTAGGCCTCTCGACAACCTGACCGATTCATTGAAGTTACGTTTGGAATTGATTTACACCGCTTACATCTATCAAGTAAGATGAATAGTGGGGGTTCAGAATCTTTGCGCAGCAAGGGGGAACTTTGGTGGAATCGTTGCTCAGCTATCTACTTATCGACTTACCAGAAGCATTTTTGATCTTATCCATTGGACTTGCTGTCTTTAACAAATCTTCCTTGACCAACTGGAGAAAAGGACTTCTGTTCACCTTTCTCTTCGGTTCATCCGGTGTCATGTTCAGCTTTCTCAATTTGCCCTACCAGCCCAAGGTACTAAGTATGTATATCTTGATGTACCTGCTCTTTATTTTTCTTTTAAAGGAAGGGTTGGTAAGAGCGGTCTTCATGTGTACGGCAGCTTTTGTCTCCAACATTCTAGCTGAATTTATTCTGATTTTTACAATCAACAATGTGCTCAAGCTAAGCATGGCCGAGCTAGCTGAAAATAAATTCTTTCAGTATGCAACCAGCCTAACTTATTTGCTCTTACTAACTATTACATGGCTAACCCTGCGCTTGGTTCGCTTTGATATTCAGATGTTTTCCCCTAAGAAGCGTCATAACCGTTATCTCGTTCTTCTCGTATTGGTAGGCAGCATTGAATTTTTACTGATTCTTTTTTTGAATACTTCCTATATTTTGCAGCAAAGCAATGCCCCCCTAACCGTGATTGGCTCACCTGAACAGCAGATGATCCTGCAGCTGCTCACATTGGTTCTCTTTATCATCATGGTCTTTTTATTTCGAACTTATATCAATCTCACAATCAATCGCGTGGAAGAAGAAACCGAAACGCCTTATTTGCAAAATATTAACGATCTGCTGACGGCGATCCGTTCGATTAAGCATGATGTGGTCAATCACTACACCGCGATCCAAGGCTTTCTGAAAAAGGAGATGTATGGATTGGCTCAGGAGTATGTCAAACATCAGCTGCAAGAAGCGGCGACTATCGAACGGGCAGTGGAATCAAGCGGGCAGGTGGTTCAACACATTAAAAGCCCTGCCGTATCGGCACTGCTCAACTCCAAGATGGCCATCTGTATGGCGGATCGAATCTCCTTTTCGATCCACGTGACAACCAGCTGTCAGTTTTCCTTCATGAAAACAAATGACTTGATTAAAGTGCTGGGCAACCTGCTGGACAATGCGATTCGGGCCGCACAATTTGACGCAGAAGAAAGCCGCTTTATCAATCTGGTCTGGAGTCAAGACAATTACGAGCAGTTCCTGATGATTGAGAACAGCGGACCTACGATTCCCGCGGAGATGCTATCCCATGTTTTTGATCTCGGGTTCACGACCAAGACCGATGAGAAAGGAGGGGTAGGCTTAGCTGTCGTAAAATCGGTGATCGATCGATATGGGGGCCAGATTTCCCTGAATTCCGAAAATGGTGTTACTTGCTTCCGCATTTCCTTTTCATTGTCCTAAGATAAGGAGTGATGAAAATGAGTTGGACCGAAAGAACGGCCACCCGTTTGGCGAAGCAAATCAAAACAGAAGAGATCCCCTACTCCGTAGCGCAAATCTCTCATGGAATTGAAATGGTCATCATGTACTTCTTGAACAGCTTTGCCCTTCTTTTCCTTTCCTGGCTGTGGGGGATCTTGATAGAAACCTGCTTGCTAGCCTTTTTTTATATTCTGCATCGCAGTTTCACAGGCGGCCTTCATCTAAAAAGCGTATGGTCATGCATGGTTGGCGGTGTCTCTACGATGCTGCTCTTTGCCTATCTGGTAACGGTGATGCCAGATGTGCAAGAGTGGACATACCTACTGGTAGGCTTGCTGATCGCTTGCTCGTTTGCCATCAATTATCGTTACGCTCCTGCAGAACACACCTATGTAAGTACCCAAGAATCGATCAAAAAAATGTGCCGAAAAATTATTCTCAATTTACTAGTTTTTGGTTGTATATCTTCTGAATTTTTGGTATTTTTTAACTATACAAACCTAGCAATGATCTATGCAACGGCTGTATTTCTTCAATCCATGCATCTTCTACCCCTTTCTTATCAATTGGCATTTCGTTTGGAAACCATTTTTGAAAGGATTGATTGGAGATTATGAAGAAAATGCTTGCTGGTCTGTTTGCTACTTTGTCCGCTTTGAATCTTGCTGGTATTTTGAAGATCGGATTTTTGCACGAACCAAAGCCACCTCATCTGCGGGAAGAACAATGACAGAAAAGACCACTGCCGGACAAGCAGTGGTCTTCTTTATGTTACTTCTTCTCTTTTCGCAAAACGATGTCAATGAGCCATCCCAGAAAACTCATCGCAGCTGCTGCTAGGATGGTGGTCCAGATCGATTCGGGCCATTGACCGATTTCAAATCCATCAATGAGTGCAGCTGTGAGCGAAAAGGTGACCGCATTGATTACAAACCAGAACGTTCCGATGGTTAAAAATTTCAATGGCATGGTGAGAAATAAAAGAATCGGACGGACAAGCGTATTGACCAGCCCAAGAATGAAGGCAGCTATGATAGCCGTGCTGTAGCTTGCCACTTGGATCGTCTCAAACCAGTAGCTGATCACCAAAAGCGCCGCACCATTCAACGCTAACCGCATCAACCAACGAAGCATCTTACATTCCTCCTATCCTTCCCCACGCAGTTCCGCATTCCATCTGTCAAAAAAGGATACCATGTAACGATGTCGCTCCTCGGCGATGAGCTTGGCAGTCGCCGTCATCATGCGATCCTTCAGGAGAATCAACTTGTTTTCAAATTCCTTGACCGGTGTATGCTGCAGCGGATCATCCGACTGGATGGGCTGTCCGATATAACCGGAATAGGCAAATGCCCGCACTACTCCGATCGCACCAATCGAATCGATCTTGTCCGCGTCAAATAAAATTTTCTCCTCCAACGTGGTCGGTGGATTGTTTTTACGAAACCGATGCGTCAAAATGGCCTTTTTTACAGCGGCAATGATTTGCTCACTGTAGCCCTCTTCTTGCAGCAATCCTTCACATTCACGCGCACTGATTTCTGCATGACACTCTCCGGTTCTACTCTCCTCGGCACGACCAATATCATGGAGCAGGGCGGCTAACCGCAGCACGGTCATATCCGCCCCTTCTTCCCTGCCGATCCGTTCGCATAGAGCCATGACACGCAGATTGTGAAACCAGTCATGCGCAGGGTCCTGACCAGCAAAATACGCTCTAGCCTTCTCCACCAATCGGGCGGGAAGTGCTTCCACGATAAGCGCTGCATAATCCATGTTCCCCGCTCCCCCTTCTCTCTATTTGGACATCAGCTGGGCCATTCGCTCTTTGGTGCGCGCAAGATCACGCTCCAGAATCGGGCCGAGGAACTGACCGGTATAGGAACCCTTCGCTTTAGCTACCTGCTCAGGTGTACCCGTCGCCACGATTTGTCCACCGCGCGTACCTCCCTCGGGTCCCAGGTCGATAATGTAATCGGCTGTTTTGATTACATCCAGATTATGTTCGATCACCAGTACCGTTTCTCCGTTTTCGACAAGACGCTGAAGCACTTTCAGCAAGCGGTCAATATCGTCGGTATGCAGACCGGTCGTAGGTTCATCGAGGATGTACAATGTACGCCCGGTGCTTCTGCGATACAGCTCGGAGGCCAGCTTCACGCGCTGCGCTTCCCCTCCGGACAGCGTGGTAGCTGGTTGTCCCAGCTTCATGTAGCCCAAACCAACGTCGATCAAGGTTTGGATCTTCCGCTCGATCCGCGGCAGATTGCGGAAGTATTCCACCGCATCCTCGATGGTCATCTCCAACACGTCGGCAATACTTTTCCCCTTATATTTCACTTCCAGCGTCTCACGGTTGTAACGCTTTCCGTGGCACACCTCGCACGGTACATACACATCGGGCAAGAAGTGCATTTCGATTTTGATAATCCCGTCACCGCTGCAAGCCTCACAGCGTCCGCCTTTGACGTTGAAGCTGAAACGCCCCTTTTTGTAGCCGCGCACTTTTGCTTCATTGGTGGAGGCAAACAGATCGCGAATATCGTCAAATACGCCCGTGTACGTCGCTGGATTGGAACGCGGTGTTCTTCCGATCGGAGACTGGTCAATATCGATCACCTTGTCCAGATGCTCCAGGCCGATGATGCCTTTGTGTGCACCTGGCTTCGCTTTGGCTCCGTTCAACTCACGCGCCAGTGTTTTATGCAGGATTTCATTAATCAACGTACTTTTTCCTGATCCGGATACCCCTGTCACCGCGACAAACACGCCGAGCGGGAATTTTACTGTCACGTTCTTCAGGTTGTTTTCCTTAGCCCCTTCGATCGTGATCCATTTATCCGCAGGCTTGCGACGCTCAAGCGGCACCGGAATAAATTTGCGGCCGCTCAAATAAGCCCCAGTCAACGATTGCGGGTCATTCATGATTTCTTGCGGGGTCCCTTTGGCCATTACCTGGCCGCCGTGAATGCCTGCTCCCGGACCGATATCGATGATGTAGTCACAGGCCATCATGGTATCTTCATCGTGCTCGACGACGATCAAGGTGTTCCCCAGCTTGGTCATATGCTCCAGTGTCTTGATCAGCCGCGCGTTATCCCGTTGATGCAGACCAATGCTGGGCTCGTCGAGGATATAGAGTACTCCCATCAGGCTTGAGCCAATCTGGGTCGCCAAGCGAATCCGCTGTGCTTCTCCACCGGAAAGTGTTCCTGCTGCCCGGCTTAAGGTCAGATAATCCAGACCGACATCAATCAAAAAGTGCAATCTCGCCTTGATTTCTTTCAGAATCAGGTTGGCAATTTTCACTTCTTTTTCCGTCAAATCCAGCCCGTCCACAAATTGATGCGCCTCTGTAATCGACAGATCCGTCAGCTCGGAAATGGTTCTGCCGCCGATTTTTACAGCCAGACTCTCTTGGCGCAGCCGGTGGCCTTTACATACTTGGCAAGGTTTTTGACCCATGAAGTTTTCGATTGTTTCACGGATATAATCGGAGCTTGTTTCCAAGTGACGGCGCTGCAGGTTGGGAATGACACCTTCAAAGGCGACAACCGCTTCTCTCACTTGGCCAAATTCATTTTCATAGCGGAAATGGATTTTCTCCCCTTCACTTCCGTATAGCAAGATGCGTACTTGTTCCTCCGGCAGCTCGCTAAAAGGGATATCCATGCTGATTCCATAATGTCGGCATGCCGACTCCAGCAACTGCTGATAATAGGTAGAGGATTTCGGCTCCCATGCCTCAATGGCACCCTCCTGCAGTGTTTTCCGGCCATCAGGCACCAC
This sequence comes from Bathyarchaeia archaeon, assembly GCA_035644815.1. Classification (GTDB taxonomy): domain Bacteria; phylum Bacillota; class Bacilli; order Brevibacillales; family Brevibacillaceae; genus Brevibacillus_F. Next base: position 10,800 of record DASQNU010000010.1, read on the forward strand.
CAAGTCCGGGTCAACCTCCATCTTTACGCCCAAGCCGTCACATTCCGGGCACGCGCCAAACGGGCTGTTAAAGGAAAACATGCGAGGCTCCAGCTCTCCGATCGAGAATCCGCAAACGGGGCAGGCATGCTTTTCGCTGAATAACAGCTCTTCTTGCTCCATTACATCGACGATCACCTTGCCGTCCGCAAGGCGCAAAGCCGTTTCCAAGGAATCCGCCAAACGTGAGCGTGTATCTGGCTTGACCACGATCCGGTCGATGACGACTTCGATGCTGTGCTTTTTATTTTTTTCGAGCTTGATCTCTTCGGACAGATCCCGCACTTCTCCATTCACACGCACGCGAACAAAGCCTTGCTTGCGGATGTCCTCTAGCAGCTTCACATGCTCACCCTTGCGCCCTTGCACCAAAGGAGCCAGGATTTGCATACGTGTACGCTCCGGGTACTCCATGATGCGATCCACCATCTGTTCAATGGTCTGCGATTCAATCTCGATGCCATGCTCGGGGCAAATCGCTTTTCCGATCCGGGCATACAACAGACGCAGATAGTCATAGATTTCTGTCACGGTTCCTACAGTCGAACGAGGGTTGCGGCTCGTCGTCTTCTGGTCAATCGAAATGGCAGGTGACAAGCCTTCGATCGAATCAACGTCCGGCTTGTCCATTTGCCCGAGAAATTGACGGGCATAAGCGGACAGCGACTCGACATAACGACGCTGTCCTTCCGCGTAAATCGTATCAAATGCCAACGACGATTTCCCTGAACCGGACAGGCCTGTCAAGACGACAAACTTGTCACGGGGAATCACGACGTCGATATTTTTCAGGTTATGGGCACGTGCACCCTTTACAACAATATGTTCCAATGGCATGTATGGTCTCTCCTTAGGTTTCCGCCTTCAGCTCCAAGATTAGGTCGCGCAGTTCCGCTGCTCGTTCAAACTGCAGGCTGCGCGCTGCCTCTTTCATCTCGTCTTCCATCCGCTCGATGACCTGGAGGCGATCCTTTTTGGACATTTTCTTAAACTCGACTTGCGGCAGGTAATCGGCCTTCTCTTCGGCCACGCGAGTCGCCTCGATGACATCGCGAACCGCTTTTTTGATCGTCTGCGGGGTAATGCCATGCTCTTCGTTGTAAGCCAACTGAATGCTGCGGCGTCGTTCCGTTTCGCGGATGGCTGCCGCCATAGAGTCGGTCATTTTATCCGCATACATGATAACCCGTCCTTCTGAATTGCGCGCCGCCCGTCCAATGGTCTGAATCAGCGAACGTTCATTGCGCAGGAAGCCTTCCTTGTCTGCATCGAGAATCGCCACCAGTGAGACCTCCGGCAAATCAAGCCCCTCCCGCAGCAGGTTAATCCCGATGAGCACGTCAAATTCCCCCAGTCGCAGGGAACGCAGGATCTGCATCCGTTCAAACGTATTGATATCCGAGTGCAGGTAACGGACCTTGATGCCGACCTCTTTCAGATAGTCCGTCAAATCCTCCGCCATCTTTTTGGTCAGCGTCGTCACCAGCACCCGTTCACTCTTCGCAATCGTCGCACGGATTTCACCGATCAAGTCATCAATCTGTCCTTTGATCGGACGCACATCGATGGTCGGATCTACCAATCCGGTAGGACGAATCACTTGTTGCACAAATGTTTGACAATGCTGCATTTCATAAGGACCTGGCGTAGCCGAGACGTAGATCGCCTGACGGATCTTTTTCTCGAATTCCTCAAACTGCAGCGGTCGGTTGTCCCGTGCAGAAGGCAGACGGAAGCCATGCTCCACCAGTACGTCTTTACGCGCACGGTCGCCGTTATACATGCCGCGCACCTGTGGCAGCGTCATATGCGACTCATCCATGATTAAAAGGAAATCGTCTGGGAAGTAGTCGATCAGCGTATAAGGCGGATGTCCCGGCGGCAATCCGGTCAAATGGCGGGAATAGTTTTCAATCCCTGAGCAAAAGCCCATCTCCATCATCATTTCGATATCGTAACGGGTCCTCTGCTCCAAGCGCTGTGCTTCCAGCAGCTTCCCTGCCGCCCTGAACTCCGCCAGCCGCTCTTCCAGCTCTTGTTCAATGTTGGCAACCGCAAGCTTCATCTTCTCTGCCCTGGTTACATAGTGAGATGCCGGAAAAATAGCGACATGATCACGCAGTCCGATGATTTCCCCCGTCAAGACATCGATCTCGGTGATCCGCTCGATCTCATCCCCGAAAAACTCTACGCGAATGGCCCGTTCGCTTTGCGATGCCGGAAAAATCTCCAGGACATCTCCCCGTACACGAAAGGTTCCACGCGTAAAATTGAGATCATTGCGGTTGTATTGGATGTCAACCAGCCTGTGCAGCACTTCGTCCCTTCCCTTTTCCATTCCGACACGCAGGGAGAGCAGCAGTTCCTTATACTCCTCCGGCGAACCCAAACCGTAGATACAGGAAACAGAGGCAACGATAATCACATCACGCCGGTCAAACAACGCACTGGTGGCCGAGTGGCGCAGCTTATCTATCTCCTCGTTCACGCTGGAGTCTTTTTCGATATAGGTGTCTGAATGGGGAATATAGGCTTCCGGTTGGTAGTAATCGTAGTAGCTGACGAAATACTCCACGGCATTGTGGGGGAAAAATTCCTTAAACTCAGCCGCCAGCTGGGCAGCCAAGGTCTTGTTGTGAGCCATGATCAAAGTCGGCTTGTTTACCTTCGCGATCACCTGCGCTGCGGTAAATGTCTTTCCGGTTCCCGTCGCACCCAGCAAGGTTTGGTGACGCTTGCCGGCCAGAACGCCTTCGACCAGCTCAGCGATTGCAGTCGGCTGATCCCCGGACGGCTCAAACTCCGACACCAGTTGAAAACGATCCATGAATCCGTTCAACTCCTTTATCTTCTTACCAACCATTATAGCACAAAAAATCCAAAAATAAGCCATAGATTCGAACAAATGTTTGTCTATTGAGAGTGACGGAAAAATCCGATATCTATACCATAAACGAACGTCTTCGGGCCAAGCCCCAAACAACAGGAGGTACCGGAATGGCAGACGCAGTGAATAGCACAACTTCTACAGTCTCTCCGACGTATAGCTATAAAAATAAAAGAGAGTTTACCACAGAGCTGGACTCCACTTCCTTCATGAAGCTCATGCTGGAGCAGTTGAAACATCAGGATCCGCTGTCCCCGATGGACAACAACCAGTTCCTGCAGCAGACTTCCATGATGACCATGGTCGAGAAAATGACGAACATGGAAAAAATCCTGAAGGAAGCCAACAACAACTATTTGAACCTCGATAAATATGAGGCGTTGGTCGGTCGAACTGCTACCTATAACAAAACCACAATCAATGACATCACTGGCGAAAAATCCGTCGAAGTGAAAACAGGGACAATCGATGCTGTGAATGTACAAGATGGCAAGATTTACTTCACGATCGGCAACGACATCATAGCCCGTGACGATGTTACCGGTCTGAACTCCAAAGGCAGCTCTAGCGGGGATGAAAACTTGGACTCTTCGCTAAAATACACCCAGATGATTGGCTATGAGATCACTTTTACCGATGCGAACAAAACGGAAAAGACCGGCACTGTCGCAGCCGTAAGCATGAAAAATGGCTTGGTTGAATTGGTGCTGTCGGATAACTCGCGCGTGAAGCCTTCCCAGGTTGTTGGGTTTGAGTCCAACACAGATGCCGTGTAGGTAATCATTCGCGTAGAATAGAAAAAACTCCAGCATACAAGAGATGCTGGAGTTTTTTCGTGTTTTCATCTCGAACCTTTTATGCGCCGATCCGCAGTTTCTCCAAACGCTGCTTGAGCAACTGAACGATGCTGGCTTTCCGTAGGTCCACAAAATATTGGGTCTGTGCATCAGGCACAACGATAATGCCCAATTGGTGATGATTGCCCGCGTACACGGCACACTGTACAAATTTGATTTCGCCGGCATAAGTCAACACTTCCATCTTGCAAAAAGCGGGGTTCACATGCAGAGCCGGGTACAAATCCTCTCTTTGTTTGACCGACACTCCGTTTACCCTGACGATCACTTCACCGCTTTGGATGCCCATCTCTTCCGCAGGCGTTCCTGGAAGGACAGCCATCACTTTAATCCCTCTGTCAGACTGAATGAAGTAAGGCGGCTTTTGCTTTTCCTCCCAGCGGCTGAGCCAGAAAAGACCTTCATGCCCGACGACGGCAATCAATGCGGCCAGAATCATCAGTGCAGGGACCCATACGGCTGCATAAGCAACAACTGTCAACACGATCGCATACACGGCCAATTGCCTGGCGGTCTGTTGTGCTTTTCGCATAGGTACTACAGTCGTAGTCACATCGGAAAAGCCAGTGATTGCTGGCAGCAGCATAAAAGCAAACGCATTGCTCTCTGGCATGAATAGCGGCCATCCAGCAAAAAGAGCTCCCTCAACGCCTTGTCCGGCAGCCGTTGGAACCAAGACAACCAACGGAGTGAGCCAAAACGAATGCAGCTGATAGCCGCCGATAATCCGCCCGCGCTTTCCTTCCAAAAACAACGGCGAAGCATCCTTGCCAGCGTTCCAGCGTACTAGTACAGCCTCCGCTAGGTGAAGCAAGCCAACCATCGCCAAGATCGGTACTGGCTTGGCTTCTAGGAACCAGCGCCAGATAGTGCCCAGTCCCTGTACGTCCGCGACCTGCGGGAACAGCAAAGCGACTCCATGCAGCAGCGTCAGCACACCTGTCGCGTAGGCCAAGCAGAGGAACCGCACGCGAAACAGCGAGAGTCCGATGGCCAACACCCACAAAATCCACAGGTCACGCGATTGTACCATGACACCAAGTCCACCGGCGACGATGGATACGAGCAAGCCGCCTACCAGACCCATCCCTACCGCCCGAATCGTCTGCAGCAGCGGTGAATGGATACGGACTGAAAACAATTGCCGTTGAAAGTTCATCTGCCTGCGATAGTGCAAATAAATGAACAGGACGAATACATACATGAACGGATTGAGCAAAAAGTAGCCCAAGCCGGAAAGAATCTGTAGCACGATATCCCAACTTGCGAACAAGGAGATCCCTCCAGCGGGTATGACATTTAGAAAAACTTGGCTACGCCTGTTCTTTGGCGAATCTTAGTTTTTCTTATGTCGAGAAGCGTTTACTGATAAGCGCTTCTCGACCAAAAAGAAAAACCACGGTCGTGAATATACCGTGGTTTCTTTTCGACAAAAGGGAAGCGAATCCCTTCTGCTGGCATGATTATTTTGCTTTTCCTTGTTCTGCCAAGACCTCAACTGCCTTTTGCAGCTGCTTGTCGTTTTTCGGATCTTTGATCTGAGCCAAAATCGCTTCTTGCAGCGCAGTAGCCGTTCCCTTCTCCACTTTTCCTGTGGCAGGAAGCTTTTTCGAGGTTTGGAACCGTTTGACGGCTGCTTCTGTTTTCTCATCAAAGTAGCCATCCGTGCGGCCAGGAGCAAGCCCCAACCCGTCGAGAATCACTTGCAGGTTTTTCACATCTGCTCCATTTTGATCACGCTGCAGCACTTTATCCTGCGGCAGTTGTGTCGCTGTGAAGAAAGCCGGCTGCTGTACCTTGTAATCTGGCTCAATGCCTTTTTTGTGAATCCATTCGCCGCTTGGTGTCAACCATTTGGCAATCGTTAGCTTGAGCTGGCTCTTGTCTCTCATTTCCACCGTGTTTTGCACGGTTCCTTTTCCGAACGACTTTTCCCCAACCAGCTTGTAGCCGGCACTGTCACGCATCGCTCCCGCCAAAATCTCGGAGGCGCTCGCACTACCGTTGTCGATCATGACGACTACAGGATAAGGCTTGGCTTTCTCCAAAGTCGAACGCATCACTTCTTCGCCTTTGGCATTGTCGCCGTACTGGATCTTCACAATAACCCCTTGATTTGGTATCAGCAGCTCGCCGATCTCTTTCACGGCCAACAGATAACCGCCCGGGTTGCCGCGAACGTCGATAATCAAGCCTTCGATACCTTGTTTTTCAAGGGAAGCCAGCTGTTCTTTGAAATGCTTGGCTGTTTCAGCAGAAAACTGGCTGATCTCCAGCTTCCCGTATTTTTTGTTGTCTTTGGTAATGACATCGTTGTACACCGTTTCGATTGGAATATCGTCGCGGATGCAGGTAATCGTCATTGGCTCGGTGCTGCCTGCGCGAATGACTTTCAAGACAGCTTTGGAGCCCTTTGGTCCGCGAATTTTTTGCACCGCTTGATACAAATCGAGTCCATCCAGCGACTCGCCGTTTACACTCAGAATCTGGTCGTTCGGACGAAGCCCCGCCTTTTCTGCAGGCGAGCCTTTAAACGGTGACACAATCGTCACACGTCCATTTTGCATCGTCACTTCTGCACCGATTCCTTGGAAGGTAGAGCCGAGTGACTCGGTAAACTCTTTGGCCGCGTCCGGATTCATGTAATCGGAATACGGATCGTCCAATGTCTTGATCATACCTTGAATGGCACCTTCAATAAGCTGATCATTGTCCACTTTTTGAATATAGTCTCGCTTGATAATTTCCAGCGCATCCTGCAGCTTGGAAAGTTCCACCGAATCACCTTTCCCGCTCAACACACTCACTGGACTGCTCGCTTGCGTGGTTTCCTTGAGAAACGTCATAGTGAACAAGCTACTCGCCATCATCGAGACAAGCACAAGTGCAAGCACTGTACGTCCATTCCATCTCATTGCCTTTACACCATCCTTTGTGCCTGTTTGGAAAAGTTATGCACTAGTCTATGCAATCGCTAGGCACAATATTTGTCTGGTTCCGCTAGCGCAAGTACCCTCTTGGATCGACAGCGACATCGTTTTTATAAACGGTGAAGTGGAGATGGTTACCTGTAGAGCGTCCGGTCGAACCGACTTCCGCAATCTTTTGGCCTTTTCTCACGCTCTGTCCGGCTTTTACCATGATTCCGCCCTCACGAATGTGACCGTAGAGCGTCGTGATCGACTCATTATGTTTGATCATGACGCAGTTGCCAAATCCGCCGTAATATCCGGCGAACAGGACAATACCAGCCTCAGCTGCAACGATCGGGGTACCACGCGGCGCTGCCATATCTAAACCATTATGCCCCGCTGAGCGTCCGGTAAACGGGTCACGACGCATTCCAAAGCCGGATGTAAAGCGAAAGCTTCCTTGCGCGATCGGCAAGCCAAGGATGCCGCCCTTGTAGTTACTTACCTGCGAAAGTCTGCTCAGTTCCTTCATCTTCGCCGATTCCGCACGGACATACTCAAGAAATTTCGCTTCCTCTTCCTCTTCAATCTCGTGGAGGTTCGCTTCCGTTTTTTGCAGCTCCGCTTTTACGACGGCACTCTGTTTATACTGCTGATCCAGCTCGGCTTTCAAATCCTCGGCCTGTGCGAACATCGCTTCGAAATTAGCCAGCAACTTCTCGACTTCACTTTTCTTCGCACTGACGGTCTCTTTATCCTTCAGGTTATCTTCCAGTATACGGGTATCCTGCTCCAAAATCATCTGCAGGCCTTGCATGCGTGTCAGAAAATCTCCGAAATCGGATGCGCCGAGCAATACCTCCATGTAGGAAACATTACCGCGCTCGTACATCGATTTGACACGCGATTTCAACAATCCCTCCCGTTTGGCCACACGCTCCTCCGCTTCGTCGAGTTGCTGTTGGGCTTCTACGGCTTTTTTTGTCGTGTCCTCAATCTGAACTTCCAGCTTGTCCAACTTAGCCTGGGCCTCATTGCGCCGCAGGTCGATCGCCATTAATTCGTTCTCCAAATCCTGGCGTTTGTTTTTTACTTCCTTCAGTTGTTCTCTGATTTCATTCACTTGTTTTTGCTGTGCCCGCTTTTTCTGACGAATGGCGTTCAGCTCTTTATTGATCTTATTCACCGACTCCTGCTTACTGGCAGCCATCCCGATCGGATCTGCCACCGTCGTGCCACCAATCAGGCAGGCGAGCAACAATGAGACTGCAACCTTCTTCTTCATATTTCTCCTCCCCGCAATCTTCAAGACCTGTTATACACGCAAGAATCGGCGAACCGATACGAGACTTCCCCAGATGCCAATGAAAGCACCAATTGCGAGCAATGCAAGAGCGACCTGATATACGAGTGGGAAGAGTGGCAATAGCTTGAATAGCGCGAGTGTGATGTTCGTCTGCATTGCATCCAGCAAATAAAAATATCCTGCTCCCAGTAAAATGATCGGTACAAGTGCCCCGATGATCCCCATCAACAGGCCTTCTACGAAAAACGGCCAGCGGATGAACCAGTTGGTTGCTCCGACCAGCTTCATGATCTCAATTTCCCGTCTGCGGGCGACAATCGTCAGCTTAATCGTATTCGCAATCAAAAACATCGCTGTAAACGACAGCCCGACGATAAACACGATGCCGACGTTGCGTATAGTAGCCGTGGCGGCAAACAGCTTCTCCACCGTACCTGCGCCGTAGTTCACGCCGCTTACATACTGGATCTGTTCGATCTGTTTGGCTACGGCCGAGGTATCCTGCGGCAGCTTGGTTTTCACGACAAATGAATCAGGCAACGGATTTTCGTTCTCCAGCCCTTCAAAAAGATAGGCTTTTTCCCCCAAGCTCTCTTTGAACTGCTTCAAACCTTCCTCTTTTGAAATGAAGGTAATCGTGCTCACTTGGGGCAGCTTACGAATTTCTCCTTCTACCTGATCAATGGCCGGCTTATCTGCCAAGACATCGAGGAACACGCGTATTTCCACCTGGTTTTCAATCGTTTTCGCTACATGGTTGACGTTAAGGGCAAGAATCAAAAAGACGCCCAGAATGAGGAGCGTAATCATGACGGCACTGATCGATGCGAACGTCATCCAGCCGTTTCGTCCGAGGTTTTTGACCCCTTCCCGCGCGTGGCGTCCGAGCGTTCTAATCTTCATAGCCGTATTCTCCTCTCTGCTCGTCACGGGCAATCGTGCCCGCTTCGATGGCTACCACTCGCTTGCGGATCGTATTGACGATCTCACGGTTATGAGTAGCCATGACGACGGTTGTTCCTCGTTGATTGATCTCTTCAAACAGCTTCATGATTTCCCAGGATGTCTCTGG
>DASQNU010000011.1:0-10233 GCA_035644815.1 Bathyarchaeia archaeon
TATTTTTTCTTCAAGACTTCAATGTAAGAACGTTCCTTTACCCCTTGATCGTCAGAATTGCAGAGGATCACGGTGTAACCAAGCTGATGGGCGACGTCCTCGACTCCTCTCGCCATCTCCGGGAAAAACGGGTTGGAGATATCCGGCAAGATCAGGGCAATCGTCCCGGTCTTTTTTCCTGCCAAGCCCCTTGCCACTGCATTGGGCTCATATTGAAGCTGCTGAATCGCGGTCGTAACCTTCTGCTCCGTTTCCTTGTTCACGTAGCCATTCTTGTTAAGCACGCGGGAAACGGTTGCTACGGAAACGCCCGCTAATTTCGCAACATCGCGTATGGTTGCCAAAAGCATCATCACCACCAAATGTGTAACCGGTTACACATGAGAGATAAAAAAAAGGTAAATCATGGTGAATTCATATGTGAAACCGGTTACATCTCTTTCATACTTTTACGTTACTCCTTTCTTTTCAAGCTGTCAACCACTTTTTTAGGCACAAAAAAACCGTACTTTTCGTTCGCTTACTTACGCTAAACGAGAAGGTACGGTTTATTCTCATTTCACCAATCGATTGACGATCTCTGCTATTTTTTCCGCTGCATGTTCCACTTCTTCCAGCGTATTCGTGATCCCGAAGCTGAAGCGAATGGCCGATTTCGCGCGTTCTTCGTCCAGTTTCATCGCTTGCAATACATGGGACAGCTCCAACGATCCCGACGTGCAAGCAGAGCCGCTGGCTGCCGCGACCCCTGCCAAGTCTAGATTCATCAGCATGGTCTCGGTATGAACGCCGGGAAAACTGACATTGAGAATATGTGGTAAATAATGGGTCGGATGTCCATTGACAGCAAAGGTAGTCCCTGCCTCTTGCCAGATCGCCAGCATACGCTTACGGAACGATTCATACTTCTCTTGGCGTTCCGCTTTTTCCGCCATGGCGATCTTTGCGGCTTCGGCAAATCCAACGATGCCCGCTACATTTTCTGTCCCGGCCCGACGCTTGCGTTCCTGGGAACCGCCGTGCATATGGGGTAAAAACGGTACGGTTCGTGACATGTACAAAGCTCCGATTCCTTTTGGTCCATTTACCTTATGAGCGGAAACGGAGAGTAAATCAACCGGCAGCTTTTTCGCCTCAAACACAACTGAGCCAAAGGCCTGCACCGCATCCGTGTGAAACACAATCCCCTGTTCACGCAAAAAGGTTCCGATTTCCTCAATTGGCTGAATCGTCCCTACCTCGTTGTTTCCGTAAATGATCGAAGCGAGGATCGTATCCGGCCGAATCGCTTTTTTCAGCTCCTCGAGGGATACCATTCCGGTCTGATCAACCGGCAGATACGTCACTTCAAACCCGATTTGCTCCAAATATTCACAAGCATGCAGCACGGCATGGTGCTCGATCTGGCTCGTCACGATATGCTTTCCTTTTTCCCGATTCGCCATGGCCACTCCGATCAGGGCCATATTGTCCGCCTCCGTGCCACCGCTGGTAAACACCAGCTGCGAGGGCTCGGCACCAAGAATCTGGGCAAGTTCCTCCCGTGCTTTTTCCATTGCCATGCGGGCCTGCCGACCAAATCCATGTAAACTTGAAGGGTTGCCATAGAACTCACCCAAAAACGGCTGCATCGCTTCTCTCACACGTGGATGTACCGGGGTGGTTGCTGCGTGATCCAAATATACGTATGATTGTGCGATCACCTGTCCATCACCTTGCTTTTGTTAGATGTAAAACATATAGCCGTCCGATAAGCCATCATCCTGGAAGCTGATCAAGTCCTTCAAGGTCGTGGAATCTAGGACAGCGGAGATGCTGTCGCGAATGCGCAGCCAGAGGTAACGCTTCGCCGGATCTTCTTCCTCTGCAAATTCAACCGGGCTGATTGGTCCTTCCAGCACACGAATAATATCGCCCGAAGTAATTTCTTCCGGAGCTTTCGATAACACATAGCCGCCATAGGCACCGCGAATGCTCTTTACCAGTCCGGCATTACGCAGCGGAGCGATCAATTGCTCCAAATAGTGTTCGGACAAGTCATGCCGCTGGGCGATGCTTTTCAAAGAGACTGGCCCTTCTCCAAAGCGATTGGCCAGCTCCATCATGATTGTCAAACCATAGCGACCCTTGGTGGAAATCTTCAATGTTCAACTCTCCTCTTAGCGCCTTCGCAAAGGCTTTTATCTGGTATAATTCCCATGAACTGTTATCCCCGCCACACATGACTGCCTCCCTGAGTGGAGAACAATAGGGTGAGGGGGTGAGTGGAATGGCCACAAACAAAGCATCTGAACGCGGACGCAATCATCCGTCGCAAACGCTCTATGATCAACCAGCCGGCACCATTGCACATAAAGCGCGATATGGTGCGAGCGAAGTGAGCAAACAGCCGAACGAACAGGGCGATTTGCCCAACAAGCCAGGGGGAACGGTACGTACTTAATTGCTTCCTCTGGCAAACTCCTGATGGATCCTTCCATGAGGAGTTTTTTCTTAGGGTTCAGTACTTACTCGCGGCTTTGCTGCTTTCTTTTTTGCTGCAACGCCAAGATCTGCTGCTCATAACCGATCGGCTTCGGCTGGTAAAACATATAATCTACGCCGTCGGGCAAATACTGCTGCGGCACGTAGCCTTCGGGATAATTGTGCGGATACAGGTACCCTTCCCCGTGTCCCAGGCGGGCAGCTCCTTTATAGCTTTGATCCCGCAAATGCGCCGGAACCGGCTTGTGACCTTCATTCCGAATGGTGGCAAGCGCCTGATTGATCCCGTTGTAGGCAGCGTTGCTTTTCGGAGCAGCGGCCAGATAGGTGGTCGCTTGGGCTAAAGGAATACGCCCCTCCGGCATCCCGATCAGCTCTAATGCCTGAAAACAGGAACAAGCCACCTGCAATGCCTGCGGATCCGCATTGCCGATGTCTTCCGATGCCGATATAATCAAGCGCCGCGCAATAAAGCGCGGATCTTCTCCTGCATCAATCATCCTGGCCAGCCAATATAATGCAGCGTCCGGATCCGAGCCGCGGATCGATTTAATAAAAGCGGAGATCGTATCATAATGATTATCCCCACTTTTGTCGTATCGTACAGCCCTGCGCTGAATGGATTCTACAGCGATATCAAGGGTGATGAGAATCGAGCCATCCGCCTGAATCGGTGTCGTTGTGGCGGCGAGCTCCAATGCATTTAGGAGTCTCCGTGCATCGCCCTCTGCATAGCGAATCAAATGGTCAGCCGCTTCCGTGGTGATGCTGACATTCAGCTCTCCCAAGCCTTTTTCCTTGTCTGTAAGCGCTCGATCAATGACCAGGCGCAATTCTTCTTCCGTCAGGGATTGAAGCGCAAAAATTTGCGAGCGGGACAATAATGCCGCATTCACCTCGAAAAACGGATTTTCCGTGGTGGCGCCGATCAAGATGATGGTCCCTTCTTCTACATAAGGCAGCAAGGCATCCTGCTGCGCCTTGTTAAACCGATGGATCTCGTCAATAAACAAAGTGGTGCGCCGCTTCTCCATGTGCAAGCGTTCCTTTGCTTCATCCACCACTTTGCGTATATCGGCGACTCCCGCTGTCACCGCGTTAAGTTCCGCAAAATACGAGCGGGTGGTACGGGCGATCACTTTCGCCAAGGTCGTTTTCCCGGTGCCTGGCGGGCCATAGAAAATCAGCGAGGAGACTTGATCCGCCTCGATCGCTCTCCGCAATAATTTTCCCGGTGCCAGGATGTGGGATTGACCCAGCACCTCCTGAATCGTTTCCGGCCGCATCCGGGCGGCAAGCGGCTTCAGCTTGCCTGTGTCTTCTTGTTCATACGCAAACGAAAATAAATCCATGTCCGGCAACCTTTCTTGTTCTTCCCTGCAATTTCTTCCGCATTGTCTAACTTCCATTCTATCTTAACAGAATGAATTCGCAAGTTGAATCCCTACCTGCGTACTCTGTTTTATTCCATTTCCCTACGCAGCTTCGGAAACAGGCTTTTTCGCAGTCTGGCGCACCCGCTTGCCAAATGGCCCAATCGCATATTTTCCATAAGGAAGCAGACTGATGACCTTGGTCAATGCCAAGGAAACAGCTGCAGCGAGAAGGGTTGCGAGCAACGTCATCCCCAGCTCCGAACCCCATGGCACAAATTTGCGCAATCCGGCAATCACGTAATTGAGGACCATGGCATGTACGAGATACGCCCCAAAGGAATAATTTCCGATGAACGAAAAAACGGCAAACAGGCGTTGGTGGTGTGCCTGAATCAGTCGAGCCGCTCCATACAGCAGCATGGTTTCACAAAGTGTATAAAGAAACATGCTTGGCTTAAGGGAAGTAGATTGATTGAGATTGACACCGCCCGTTGCAAACAAGGCTTGACCCACGATCAAAAACAGGAGAGTAAAGAGACCCGCGTTCCAGATGGCACTTCTTCTGATGAAAGCTCTCCACCTGTACAGGGCAAGACCTGCAACACCGCCGACGATGAAATAAAAGCTGTAATAAAGAAAATTGCGATCGCGATAGTCGATCAGGAAAACTTGCAGCAGCCGCGAATCAAAATGAAGCTTTCGCGTCGGGATATACACGGCGGAAAACCACATCAAAGCTCCGTATGCCAGCCCACAAGTGATAAGAATCGTCCAAAACTGCGCACGCGCCTTCCCCTCCAACCGCTTTGCTGCCCATCGGTATAGCGGGAACACCAGATAACATTGAAAGATCATGACGACAAACCAGAGATGGTAGGCGGCTGTTCCGCTTAAGAGCTCCTTGACGAGGCCTTTCATCCCTGTCCAATCGAAGGTGGGGAGTCCATGATAATAGTACATATAGATCCCGCTCCAGATGAGGTAAGGAATCAGAATATCGACTGCCCGCTTACGAATAAAACTGGCGTAGTGAATCTTTTGATAGTAGTTGTAAAATAGAACGATTCCCGTAATCAGCACAAATGTCGGCACAGCAAACTTGGCGAGGTTGAACAAGATACCAAGCATCGCCGCCTCCTGCAGGCTGATCTCCGGACGACGTATATAAGCACCGATGGCATGCTGCAGTACAACGGCTAAAAACGCCATTCCACGCATGATATCCAATTCATCGATGCGTTCCTTCACATGTTTTGGCTGCATGACAAAAAAGCTCCCTTCCAACAGATCACACAACATAAGACTGGCAGGAGCCATAAAAGGTTACATCATTCTTACTGGAAAAGAAAGACCGTCTTTCCATTACAAAAGACGGTCAATCGCTTTGTATTTTTATCCTTTGGCCGGCTGCCAATCAAGCAGATCTCGAACAACAACACTGGCCATGATCAAGCCTGCTACGGAAGGTACAAATGCGTTGCTTGCCGGCGGCTGCTTTACTTTGCGAATCGGTGAATCCGGGTTGCTGACGATTTGTTCACGGACATCCGTGCGGGTCGTCACCGGAATTTCCCGAGAGTATACCACTTTGACACCTTTATAAATGCCTTCTTTGCGCAGCTCCCGGCGAATCACCTTGGCGATCGGGTCATAGCTTGTTTTGGAGATGTCCTCCACCTCAAAACGGGTCGGATCCATTTTGTTGGCCGCTCCCATGCTGGAGATGATCGGGATGTTTCTTTTTTTCGCTTCGATGATCAGATGGATTTTCGCGGAAACAGTATCGATCGCATCCACGATATAATCCGGTTTATGGGCAAACAGCTGTTCAGCCGTTTCTTCGTTATAAAAGAAGTTGAGAGTAACGACCTCACATGCCGGATTGATGCTGGCAATGCGCTCCTTCATCAATTCGGTTTTCTCTTGGCCGATCGTATTCAGATTGGCATGGATTTGACGGTTGATATTGGTAATATCCACGACGTCCTTGTCCAACAGAATCAATTTGCCTACGCCGGTGCGAGCCAACGCCTCGACGGTAAAGGAACCGACGCCCCCCACTCCGAGCACGGCGACCGTTGTGTTTTTCAATTTCTCCAGTCCTTCAGGTCCGAAGGCTAATTCACATCGGGAAAATTGGTGTAGCATGCCGTAACAACCTTTCACTTGTTGATGGATAATGGTAAACAAATCGGAAAAGTAGGAATGAGATCCTTAGAAAAGAGCCCCATTATGCCGTGCGCTCCCTTCGTTTTGAACCTGCAGCTAGCAGGTGGGTGTCCTGCCTATTCACGAATGACGTCCACTCTAACGAGGCATGCCAGCGTGAAACCGGACGACGAACTCCCTAAACAAATCTTGTGGCTCAAAACGATCGGTTGACACGTACATCGCAGGGCTCTTTGTTTGTGCTTCAGTTGACCGCGAGCGGTCCGACCAACACGGTCTTATCCGTATTGGTTGATCTGTCCGTATGTTATCACAGTGGAAGGTACGGTTTCAAGTTGACCGGTCTTCCCTTATGATTTTACTTCTTCTTTCACTGCAGTGGTCTCGATATGAAGCTCACGCAGCTGATCCCAGTCTACTTCGCCTGGCGCATTCACCATCAGGTCGCTCGCACTTGCGGTTTTCGGGAAGGCGATGACATCACGCAGGTTGTTGCGTCCAGCCAGCAGCATGATCACGCGGTCGAGGCCAAGCGCCATACCACCATGTGGCGGTGTGCCGTATTCGAACGCATCCAGCAGGAAGCCGAACTTCTCCTTCGCTTCTTCCGGGCTGTGACCCAAGAGCTTGAACATTTTCTCCTGTATATCGCGCTGGTAGATCCGCATCGAGCCTCCACCCAGCTCGTAGCCGTTAAGCACCATATCGTACGCTTGCGCACGCACTTTGCCCGGATCGGTGTCCAAAAGATGCAGATCCTCGTCTTTCGGACGGGTGAATGGGTGGTGCAGCGCTACGAATCGTCCTGCGTCTTCATCCCACTCTACCAGCGGGAAGTCTACGACCCAGAGGAATGCAAACTGATTGTTGTCGATCAGACCAAGCTCTGCGCCCAGCTTGGAGCGTAGCGCGCCCAATGCGTCCGCCACCACTTTTGGTTTATCCGCAACGAACAGGAGCAGGTCTCCTTCCCCAGCATCCATGCGTTGCTTCAGTGCTTCGATCTCTTCTTCCTTGAAGAATTTCGCGATCGGGCCTTTTACTTCGCCATCTTTGAACGCGATGTAGGCAAGCCCCTTCGCGCCGTAGCGGTTCGTGAATTTTTGCAGATCATCCGCTTCTTTGCGGGAGTAATGTCCGCAGCCTTTCGCATTGATCGCTTTCACTTGCCCGCCGCTTGCGACAGTGCTCGCGAACACTTTGAAGTCGCTGTCCTTCACGAGATCGGACACTTCTACGAGCTCCATGCCAAAGCGCACGTCCGGCTTGTCTGAACCGTAGCGAGACATCGCTTCCGCGTATGTCAGGCGCGGGAATGGTGTTGGCACATCGACGCCGAGCGTTTTCTTGAACACTTGGGCAACCATGGTTTCCATCATCGGCAGCAGCTCCTCCATCTGCAGGAAGGAGGTCTCAATGTCGACTTGGGTAAATTCAGGCTGACGGTCTGCACGCAAGTCTTCATCACGGAAGCAGCGAACGATCTGATAGTAGCGCTCGAAGCCGGAAACCATCAAGAGCTGCTTGAACAGCTGCGGAGATTGCGGCAGCGCGTAGAATTCGCCTGGATGTACGCGGGATGGCACCAAGTAATCGCGGGCACCTTCTGGCGTGCTCTTGGTCAGCATCGGAGTTTCGACTTCCAGGAAGCCATTTTCATCCAGGTAGTCGCGGAATGCTTTCGCCGCTTTGCTGCGCAGGATGAAGTTGCGCTGCATCTCCGGACGGCGCAGGTCCAGGTAACGGTGTTTCAAGCGCAGCTGCTCATCTACCTCGATGCCATCCTCGATTTCAAACGGAGGTGTTTTGGCTTTGTTGATGATCGCGATCTCGGAGATGTGTACCTCAATCTCCCCTGTTTTCAGCTTCGGATTTACCGCTTCCGCTGCACGAGCCACCACTTTTCCTTTTACGGAAAGCACGTATTCGCTGCGAGCTTTGTCCGCAATTTCCCACGCTTCTTTGTTGTATTCCGGGTTAAATACGATTTGCACGATGCCGGTACGGTCACGCAGATCGATAAAGATGACTCCGCCCAGGTCACGACGAGTTTTTACCCAGCCGTTCAGGGTAACTTCTTGGCCGATCTGCTCCTTGCTTACTTCTCCACAAAAAATGGTTCTGGTGTTCCATTCCATGACTGATTCCTCCACTTTTTCATGCTTTCGCTGTCAATTTATTTGCGTAACACGTTCACTAATTCTGCTGCCGCGATTTCCTTCTGCTCGCCTGTGGCCATTTCTTTTACGACTACTGTGTTGTTCGCCAGCTCGGACTCACCGATGATCACCGTGTACTGGGCAGTGAGACGATCCGCTGCTTTGAGCTGTGCTTTCATTTTGCGATCCAGATAGTCCATCTCAGCGGCCACTCCCGCACGGCGCAGCTGGTCAACCAGAGTAAAAGCAACCTCTTTCGCTTCCGGAGTCTGTACGACAATGTAGCAATCGATGCCGGTTTTAACCGGGAGCTCGATACCTTGCTTTTGCAGGGCAAGCATCAGTCGCTCCACGCCAAACGCAAAGCCGATCCCGGGCATGTCGTCGCCACCCAATTCCGCTACCAGACCGTTGTAACGTCCGCCACCACATAGTGTTTCCACCGCGCCGATTTCTGCCATTTTAATTTCAAAGGCAGTCAGCGTGTAGTAGTCCAATCCGCGTACAAGACGGGGATCCACTACGAATGGAATGCCGAGTGCGGTCAAATATTTTTGTACGGAGGCAAAGTGTGCGGCCGACTCTTCGCTCAGGTGCTCCAAAAGCGACGGTGCGTTTTTGGTCAGCTCCTGGTCCTTCGGCACTTTACAGTCGAGGACGCGCAATGGATTGCGGTCGATACGGGATTGGCAATCCTCGCACAGCTCGTGACGAATATCATTCAGAAAAGCGAGCAGGTGGGTGCGGTGACGTTCCCGATCTTCGCGTGTACCAACACTGTTCATGTCGACGCGCAATCCTTTCAGCCCCATCTCCTCGTAAAAGCGGAACACCATCGCAATCATCTCTGCGTCGATCGATGGATCGCTGGAGCCCAACGTCTCCGCACCGATCTGGGTAAATTGGCGCAAACGACCCGCTTGCGGACGCTCGTGGCGGAACATCGGTCCGATATAGTAGAGCTTCGTCGGTTGATTCGGAGAACCGTACATTTTGTTCTCCACATAAGAGCGTACGACGCCTGCCGTATTCTCGGGACGCAGCGTCAATTGATCCTCACTGCGTGGATTTTTTACACTGTACATCTCTTTTTCTACGATATCCGTCGTCTCGCCGACACCGCGCTGAAATAGCTCGGTATATTCGAAAAGCGGCGTGCGGATTTCCTGATAATTGAACCGCCGAAAGTGATCGCGAGCCTTAGCCTCGATATATTGCCACTGCTCTACCACTCCCGGCAGAATATCCTGCGTACCGCGCGGAATCTGAATTCTCGCCATCCTAAAGTCCTCCTTCTTTCACACGTACTGCATTAAGCTCCGCCAAGCCTTTGGCGAGGCCTTAGTTGCCCTTAGATCGATGGGAATTTTTTATCCATTCCTATCGACAAATAAAAAACTCCCGCCACTGACATGTATGCTGCTACATGTCAGGGACGAGAGATTCTCCCGTGGTGCCACCCTGCTTGGATATCACATGGATACCCCGCTTCACGAGCTTCGCTGCAGGTGCATGCCTGCATCATAAAGCTCTTCATCCGTTAACGCCGGTCTACGCCTTACAGTTACTCGACTGTAGTCTTTCACTGGGGTCTTCAGGGAAGTCATTCGCCACGTCGTCATAGGAACACACTCTCAGCCACGGCGTGTTCTCTCTGGCTATGCGTTGCATGGGTACTTGGTCCCGTCATCAGATCAGTTGGTAAAACTTATATGGAATCATAGCAAATGCAAGTAGCAGAGTCAATGTATCGCCATTGAAAAAATAATTTTTCTTTATGATTGGGTCACACTTCTGCCGTAAATCTCATCCATATCTGCCAGCTTGGCTTTGACCAGCTCCCGATATGTCTCGTTATACGTCTTTGGATCTTTCGGATTCGGCCAACGGGTCAGCTTCCCTGAGCCCGGCTGCATCAGCTTGGATACAGCTCCACAGCCCAAGCCGAGGATCGACTGAACCTCTTCCATGATCATGATGTTATAGATGCTTTCCTGCCCTGGCATGGAATATCCGACGTTCTCCAAGTTGCCGAGGATATTTTT
>DASQNU010000012.1:0-7711 GCA_035644815.1 Bathyarchaeia archaeon
ACCTTGCCCTCGGAAGGCAGGTTGTCGTTATACCCATGAATGATTTCCAATTCGGTTTCATCCGAGTTGCCAAATCCGAGAAAAGCCAGCTGGATAACGCCGTTGGTGTGGGTGATTTTCCCTTTCAGTTCGAAACCGACGATCGTCTGATAAAAATCGATGCTCCTTTCAAAATCCTTGACTACGATCCCGACATGATCAATCCGCTTGTTTGCCATCTCCCTGATAACCCCATTTCCTTTTGGAATAATGATACTATAATAAAATCAGACCATTCCAAGTTGTCAAGATTATAATCATTATAAAAAGGGTTGACAGTGGTGGTCAGAAGGTGTTTAATTCCTAGTAAACAGGTATGTTTTATGGAGAGGTGTACGGAAAAAAGTGCAAAAATTAACACGATTTTTTTCGTGCAAACTAGTAAGATATAGCTAATGGTAAAGACAGAAAGGCGGAATGAAAAATGGCAGAAATTCGTATTCGCAACACCGATGAACGTATTACCGGACAGGAAAATGTTCGCGCATTTTTGGAGAACTATGGTGTATTGTATGAGCATTGGGATGCAAACAAGCTTCCGGCAGAATTGAAAGAAAAGTTTGTCCTCTCCGATGAGGAAAAAAATACGATCCTTGCTACCTATGAAACGGAAATTCGTGATCTGGCAGAGCGTCGCGGTTACCGTACTTGGGATATCGTGGCATTGTCCGACAGCACTCCGAATATTGAAGAACTGTTGAAAAAATTTGAGCAGGTTCATACACATACGGAGGACGAGGTTCGTGCGATCACGGCAGGAAACGGTATCTTCGTCATTAAAGGTGATGATGAGGTAGGCTATTTCGACGTTGAGCTGGAAGCCGGTGATGTGATCTCTGTACCGGAAAACAATCCACACTTCTTCACGCTGATGGAAAATCGCCAAGTGGTAGCAGTTCGTCTGTTTATCGAGACAGAAGGCTGGATCGCACATCCATTTGAAGATCCCTCTTTCCAAAAATAAGAACCAAACGAAAAAAGCTCCCTTGTTGAATGTTACAAGGGAGCTTTTTTCGTTCTTACCGCAAGGATCGAAACCTAGGACAGCACTTGCTCGATCCGTTCCAGTGCCCAATCCAGCTCTTCTTTGGTAATCACGAGCGGTGGTGCGAGACGAATGGTGGTGTCATGGGTTTCTTTGCACAGAAGCCCGAGCTCTTTCAGTCGCTCACAATAAGGACGGGCATGCTCGGTCAGCTCAATGCCGACAAACAACCCGCGACCGCGGATCTCACGGATGCTCGGATGCGGAAGCTGCTGGAGACGCTCCTTCAAGTAAGCCCCCAGTTCAAACGAACGTTTGACCAATTTCTCTTCTTCAATGACATTCAGGGCGGCAGTTGCGACTGCGCATGCCAGTGGATTTCCACCAAAGGTAGAACCGTGAGAACCCGGCTCAAACACACCGAGGACTTCTTTATCTGCGGCTACTGCCGAGATCGGCAAGACACCGCCGCCCAACGCTTTCCCCATGATGTACATATCCGGAGTGACATTCTCCCACTCGCAGGCGAACATTTTGCCGGTACGCCCAAAGCCGGTCTGAATCTCATCGGCGATAAACAGGACATTGTGCTGGCTGCACAGCTCACGTGCTTCACGCAGGAAGCCTTCTGAAGGGATGACGATGCCTGCTTCCCCTTGGATCGGCTCGACAAGGAAGGCAGCGGTATGGGGCGTGATGGCTTGGCGCAGCGCCTCAATGTCTCCATACGGAATGGCGGTGAAGCCTGGTGTGAATGGACCGAAGCCCCGACGATACTCCTCGCTCGTCGAGAAGGATGTAACGGTGATCGTGCGTCCGTGAAAATTGCCTTCACAGACGATGATATTCGCCATGTTTTCCGGCACATTTTTCACATCATAGGCCCAGCGGCGTGCAGCCTTGATAGCGGTCTCCACCGCTTCTGCGCCGGTGTTCATCGGCAGGATCATTTCTTTTCCGGTCACATGAGCGAGCTTTTCATAAAAACGACCCAGCTGATCATTGTGAAAAGCGCGCGAAGTAAGGGTTACTTTTCCAGCCTGTTCGATTAAAGCTTGGATAATCGCTGGATGGCGATGGCCCTGATTTAATGCGGAGTAGGCGCTAAGCATATCCATATAACGATTGCCTTCCGGGTCTTCCACCCATACACCCTCTGCTTTGGAGATGACAATCGGGAGCGGAAGGTAATTGGTGGCTCCGTATTTTTCTGTCTGTTCAATGATGCTATGTGTATGTGTAGTCATGGAAACCTCCTGGGATCGGTAGTCGAAGAAAAGAAGATGCAAGGAGCATGCCAGCAGAGAGAACGCACAGTTCTGATGATCGGCAAAGCTTTGAAAGGAGAATCGCAAAATTATTTGGCGATTATGCAAAAAAGTTGTGCTATAATGCAAAAAAACTTTGCTAGAGGGTGTTGGAATCGGATGGGGAGCGGAGAACAGCTAGATGTGCTGATGAATCGTGTATTTTCATTTTTAGTCGATCATGTATCCATTGGCATCCATGTCGTAGATCGAACCGGGAAAACGGTCATTTACAACCGGAAAATGTCCGAGATCGAGTCGATGCCGATGGAAGAAGTGTTGCACAAGAATGTGAGCCATCTGTTTGCCTTTTCACAGGAGCAGGAAAGCACGCTGTTGCGGGCGCTGGCGGAAGGGAAAACAACGACGGATGTGAAGCAAAGCTATTTCAATAAGCATGGCAAGCAGATCACCAGCGTGAACTCCACTTACCCACTCTATGAAAACGACGAAATCATTGGTGCGATTGAGATCGCTACGGATGTGACCCAGCTTGAAAAAGTCAAAAGCGAAAATGCCAAAACCAAAGAGCCTAGGCGCCATACGTTTCAAGATATCGTCGGAGAAAGCCAAGCGATCAAAGAGGCAATCGAGGTGGCTCGACGTGCGGCCCGAACAAGCTCTTCGATTCTCATCATCGGGGAAACGGGTACGGGAAAAGAAATGTTTGCACAAAGCATCCACTATGAGAGCGAACGTGCAGCCAAGCCCTTTCTCTCGCAAAACTGCGCGGCGCTACCAGATCATCTGGTGGAAGCTATCTTATTTGGCACGAAGCGCGGGGCGTTTACGGGGGCGATCGACCGACCAGGGCTGTTTGAATTGGCGGATGGGGGAACCCTCTTTTTGGATGAGTTGGATTCGCTTAGCCTGACGCTTCAGGCTAAGCTCCTGCGCGTGATCCAGGAGAAGACCGTGCGGCGGATTGGGGATACCAAGGATCAGCGCTTTGATGTGCGCTTGCTGGCAACCATCAGCATGGACCCGATCGAAGCGATTGCAAGCAATGTGCTGCGTAAGGATTTATACTACCGGCTGGGTGTGGTGAATCTGTTTATCCCGCCGCTGCGTGAACGGGCAGAGGATATCCCTGTGCTTCTCCAGCATTTCATCGGGGTGTACAACCAATTGTTTGGCATGAAAGTGACAGGGATGGAAGAATCGCTTCACCAGCAGCTTCTCGCCTATGAATGGCCGGGGAATGTCAGGGAGCTGCAGCATGTAGTCGAGGGAGCCATGAACCTGATCGTCCAGGAGACGATGATCACAGCCAAGCACATCCCCGCGCATTTGAAGCGATATGTCCAGCGAGCGGGCGGCAAAGATGAGCCTGACATCAGGGTACTAGAGGATCAACCCTCTGCCGTGCTGGCGGAAATCAAGAGCTCGTATCAGCAGCATGAACGGGAACAGGTGGAGGAAGTGCTGCGAAAAACGGGATACCATATCACCAGAGCCGCAGAATTGCTTGGCATGAGCAGGCAAAGTCTGCAGTACCGGATGAAAAAATACGGCATCGAAAAGAAAAAATGACTCCGCAGAGTTGTTTGTCATCGAAGGAGATGTTGCTCTGAATCAGAATACCCCCCTCAAGAAGCGGGATGCTGCGAGGATTACCGATGTCACTGAGCTGACCATTGAAACAGCTGCAGGAGCTTTCCTCGTGTTAATCGATTTGCCGTAATAAGCTTTTGTGGTGGTTGGGCATGGACCTGACCGCCTCTTTCTTTTTTCAAAGGGAGAAGGAAAAACGGAAAAACATACCGAAGTTCCAAGGGAGATCGAGAATCATCGGGAATACCGGAGAGGAGCTAGCCCAGTTGAGCAAATATTGGAACCCTTTTGTACATGAGCTTGATCCTTACGTACCAGGCGAGCAGCCAAAGGACAAAAGGTATATCAAGCTAAATACAAATGAAAATCCGTTTCCGCCATCGCCGCTGGTCTTGCAAGCGATTCAGCAGACTGCGAATGGAGACCTGCGCTTATACCCAGACCCGAATGCCGACGAGCTCCGCGCAAAAATCGCCGAGGTCCATCAGGTCAAAGCCGATCAGGTTTTTGTCGGGAACGGCTCGGATGAAATTTTGGCGTTTGCCTTCCAAGCGTTTTTTGATCCGACTCGGCCGATTCTCTTCCCGGATATTACGTACAGTTTTTATAAAGTGTATGCGAAAATGTTTCGCGTCCCTTATCAAGTGGTTCCGTTGCAAGATGATTTCCAACTGACGATTGAGCCGTTTTCACAGGACAACGGCGGGATTATTTTCCCGAATCCGAACGCGCCGACAGGAAAAGCATTATCTGCGGATGCGATTAAAGAATTGCTTACCCTGCATCCGGACAGTATTATCATTATCGATGAAGCCTATGTCGATTTTGGCGGGGAGTCGATGATCCCCTGCGTGCAGGAATACCCGAATCTGCTGGTGATCCAGACGCTGTCCAAATCCCGGTCACTGGCAGGACTCCGTGTCGGTTTTGCGATTGGCAATGAGGAATTGATCGAGGGTCTGCAGCGCATAAAAAATTGCTTCAATTCCTATACGCTTGATCGGTTAGCGCTTGCCGGAGCGGTTGCTTCGTTTTCCGATGAAGCCTATTTTGAGCAGACGAGAAAAGCGATCATGGACACACGGAGCCGCGTGACGGAAGCGCTGCAAGAGATCGGCTTCGGAGTCGTTGAATCGAGTGCCAATTTTATCTTTATTACCCATCCCCAGCTCCCGGCGAGCAGTCTCTTTGCCAAGCTGAAGGAAGCCGGTGTGCTGGTCCGCTATTTTAACCAGCCGCGGATTGATAACTATCTAAGGGTCACCATCGGCTTGGATGAAGAGATGGATCAGTTTTTACGGATTATCCGTGACATATGTGAACACGCCAGAAAGGGTGAAAGTGATGATATCTGATTACTTGCAGCGTAAAGTGGAGCAAGGCTCCTGGATTCGCAAGCTATTTGAGGAAGGGATCAAATTAAAGAAGCAGTATGGGGAAGACGAAGTGTTTGACTTCTCCTTGGGCAATCCGATCGTGGATCCGCCGCAGGAGCTACATGATATTCTGGTTGATATTTTGAAAACTCCAGCACCAGGGCTGCACCGTTATATCGAGAACCAAGGGCTGCCGGAAACACGTGAAAAAGTGGCAGGGTTTTTAACCGAGCGCTTTGGCAAAACGTTCACGGCATCCACGGTGGTCATGACCGTTGGCGCAGGCGGTGGGATGAATGTGGTGATGAAAAGCATCCTGAATCCGGGAGACGAGGTCATTCTCTTGACACCGTACTTTGTGGAGTACGATTACTATGTGGAGAATCACGGAGGCAAGGCTGTCCATTGCGAGCTGGACGAGGTCTTCCAGATTGATGCGGAAAAGGTGGAGGCATGTCTCACTCCGAAGACCAAAGCGATCATTCTCAACTCACCCCACAATCCGACGGGAACCGTGCTGACGCAAGCAAGCGTGGATGCCCTCGGCGCTCTTCTGGCGAAAAAAGAAGCGGAATACGGACATGCCATTTATCTGTGCTACGATGATCCATACGGCCAGCTTGTCTATGACGTCGTACCGCCAAATCCATGCAAATCCTACAGCCATACGATTGTCGTCAGTTCCTTTAGTAAAGACTTGGGAATCGCAGGGGAGCGGCTTGGCTATATCGGCTTGCCGGCAGAGATGGAGCTGGCTGACACGTTAACCAAAGCATTTGTGTTCTCCAATCGGATTCTGGGCTTTGTCAATGCGCCGTCGTTTATGCAGCGTGCCATTGCCCGCATGGAGTCGCTTATTGTGGAACCGACCGAATACCGCAAGCGCCGCGATGCGATGGCAGAGATTTTGCGAGAAGCGGGCTTCTCCTTTGTCTCGCCAGACGGGGGTATTTTCATCTTCCCGAAAACACCGATCGAGGACGACGTGGAGTTTTGCCGGATCGCCGCTGAGAAGCACCGCATCCTCATCGTACCTGGCAGCGGTTTTGGCAGAAAAGGCTATTTCCGTCTCTCTTACAGCGTGCCTTATGAGCAAATCGAACGTTCCCGCGATCGATTCAAAGCGCTGTACGACTCGTTTGCCAAGTAGCATAAATCAAGCCCCTCAAGCGCTTGCATTTGCAGGTGCTGAGGGGCTTTTATTGTGGAGCAGCTGTTTTTCCCGGTAATCACTCGCTGTTTTAAACGATTGATCAATAAGGATCAGCACCGTGCGCCATCCGATTCGCTTTATCCACGGCTTTGTCAGCAGCGGATGCCGCATTTGCCGCAGCTAGCCCCTCCGATACCCTCCGGCCGTATTCGGGATCAGCTTTGGTGAAGTACTCGACCATTTTTTCCTGAATGTGCGGTCTACAGACTTTCAGTGCTTGGACCAGATTGGAAACCAGCTCTTCACGCTCCCACTCTTCAAAGCTGCGGTAAGTATGGCCGGCTTGACCGAAATCATTGGTCCGGTCAATCTTCTGACGCACCAGCTTATCGTTGTAGGCGGGCTGATGCTCCTTGCCGGACTCGGTTGCCTCTTTCAATCCGCCCAATGTCGATGGCTCATAATTCACATGCGGATTTTGCCCTGGCGCCATGTCGACATGGTAGGTCATTTGGCCATCCCGCTGGTTGGTGGCGACATGCTTTTTAGGTGCATTGATCGGGAGCTGCAAATAGTTGGTCCCCACGCGGTAGCGCTGCGTATCGGAGTATGAGAAGGTTCTGCCCTGAAGCAGCTTGTCATCGGAAAAATCAAGCCCATCGACGAGTACCCCCGTGCCAAAAGCTGCTTGCTCCACTTCCGCAAA
This sequence comes from Bathyarchaeia archaeon, assembly GCA_035644815.1. GTDB lineage: Bacteria > Bacillota > Bacilli > Brevibacillales > Brevibacillaceae > Brevibacillus_F. The sequence goes on from DASQNU010000012.1 coordinate 7,121, forward strand.
GTAATTTTCTGGATTTTTGTTCAATACCAATTTACCGACGGGTAGAAACGGGAATTGATCGGTCGGCCAGAGCTTGGTCGGATCAAGGGGGTCAAAATCCAGCTCAGGGTGCTCGTCGTCGCTCATGATCTGCACACAGAGCTCCCACTCGGGATAATCGCCTCGTTCGATCGCTTCATACAAGTCTTGCGTAGCGTGGCTGTAATTCACTTTTTGAATCTCATCGGCCTCGGCCTGCTTCAGATTTTTGATGCCTTGCTTCAGCGGTTCGAAATGGTATTTGACGATGACTGCTTGTCCGTCTTGATTGACCCACTTGTACGTATTCACGCCTGAGCCTTGCATTTGCCGATAATTTGCCGGAATGCCCCATGGTGAAAAGACGAAGGTCACCATATGGGTCGCTTCCGGCGTCTGCGAGAGGAAATCGAACATTCGCTCCGGATCATTCAAATTGGTGACGGGATCCGGACGAAAGGAGTGGACCATATCCGGAAATTTGAGAGGGTCACGGATGAAGAAGATTTTCAGATTGTTGCCGACCAGATCCCAGTTGCCATCCTCGGTATAAAATTTTACGGCGAAGCCGCG
>DASQNU010000013.1:0-11260 GCA_035644815.1 Bathyarchaeia archaeon
GTCTCGCTTGCAAGCACGGATCATGCTGTGGAGGTTCGTTTTGATCTTACGGGTTCTCTCTTTGAATCTGGAAATGAAGAAGTGGAGAAACTCTTGGAAAGAGGCGAAAATACGCAGATGATCGTAGAGGAATGGTCAAAGTCGGACCTGGAATGGGTATTGGCTTTTACGGTTCCTTGCCGTACATAGGAAGAGGGTGACATCCATGTTTGTCGATCAGGTAGTGATTGAAGTAAAAGGCGGAGACGGCGGGAATGGCTCTGTATCGTTTCGCCGGGAAAAATATGTACCGATGGGCGGTCCGGCGGGTGGTGACGGAGGTCGCGGCGCCGATGTCGTATTCGTAGTAGATGAAGGACTTCGTACGCTCGTCGATTTCCGTTATCAACGCCATTTCCGTGCGCCGCGAGGAGAAAATGGCCGCACCAAAAACATGCACGGTGCAGGTGCAGAGGACTTGGTCGTCCGTGTGCCGCCGGGTACAACCGTGACGGATGCCGATACGGGTGAAGTGATCGCGGATCTGCTGGAGCATGGGCAGCGCGCCATTATTGCCAAAGGCGGTCGCGGCGGAAGAGGTAACACACGATTTGCCACAGCGTCCAATCCGGCGCCGGAGATCTCGGAAAACGGGGAACCGGGACAAGTAAGAAAAGTGATTTTAGAGCTGAAGCTGATCGCCGATGTTGGTCTCGTCGGCTATCCGAGCGTTGGAAAATCAACCCTGCTGAGCAGCGTGACTGCAGCCAAACCAAAGATTGCCGCTTATCACTTTACAACGTTGACACCGAATCTGGGAGTGGTGGATCTCGGGGAAAAGAGCTTCGTCATGGCCGATCTGCCTGGTTTGATTGAAGGCGCACATGAAGGTGTGGGCTTGGGCCATCAATTTTTGCGCCATGTAGAGCGTACTCGCCTGATTGTACATGTGATCGATATGGCCGCGACAGATGGCCGTGATCCGATTGAGGATTATAAACAGATCAATGAAGAGCTGAAGCTGTATAACATTAGGCTGGAGGATCGTCCGCAAATCGTGGCAGCCAACAAAATGGACGTACCGGAAGCGGAGGAAAACCTCAAGCGTTTCAAGGAACAATTCCCTGATGTACCGGTTTATGCGATATCCGCCGCAACCAGACAAGGTGTCCAAGAGCTCATGTATGCAGTCGCAGATCGTTTAGAGACGATTCCGACCCGACTGGAAGTGGAAGAAGTAGCAGATGTGGAAGAACGCGTCGTCTACCGTGCAGAAAAAGAGCCGGATGAATTCCACATTTTTATGGACGAGGATACCTATGTGGTAACTGGTGATAAGCTGGAGAAGCTGGTTCGGATGACCAATTTGAACAGCTATGATTCTGTCCAACGCTTTGTCCGCATCATGCGCACTATGGGTGTTGATGACGCCCTGCGCCGTGAAGGAGCCAAGCATGGGGACACCGTACGTATCGGTACGTGGGAATTTGAATTTATTGAGTAAGCTCTAGTAAGCGCCTCTCATATGAGAAGCGCTTTTTTCATTTGAAAAACCTTTTCCGAGACAGTTGATGATTTCCTGTCATTTGATGGGGTTGCCCATCTCCTGTTCCAACATGCACTCATATGATATTTCATCATATCGATAGAGGTGCAATTATGAAGATTGTATTGCTGTCAGGGGGTTCAGGCAAGCGACTGTGGCCACTGTCCAACGATTCAAGATCAAAACAGTTTTTAAAATTGCTGACGAATTCCGAGCAACAAGCAGAATCCATGGTGCAGCGGATATGGAGGCAGCTGGAGAAGAATGGACTTGCAAGCGATGCTCTTCTATCGACGAATGAGTCACAGGTCGAGATCATCGAAAATCAGCTAGGTACACAGATTCCATGCATCATCGAGCCGCAGCGAAGGGATACCTTCCCTGCGATTGCTTTGGCATCTTCTTATTTGCACAGTGTGACTGGCGTTACAGAGGATGAGGTTATCATCGTCATGCCAGTCGATCCTTACGTGGAGGATTCTTTTTTCGAGAAAGTGAAGGAGCTGGAGCAGGTCATTCAACGATCAGATGTGGACATCGCGTTGATAGGGGTAAAACCCACATATCCGTCAACGAAGTACGGCTATATTGTGCCCATGGATGTGAAAGACCAGGATCCTTGCAAGCAGACATACAAACGAGTAAAGAAGTTTATGGAGAAGCCGACTGAAGCGGTGGCCAAGCAACTGATGGCGATACAGGCATTATGGAATTGCGGGGTATTTGCTTTCCGATTGGGATATATGCTGCAACAAGTGAAAAAAAGAGGGCTGCCTGTCCAGTTCGACGATTTGCAAAAGCAGTACGAGAAATTACCGAAAATCAGCTTTGACTATGAAATTGTAGAAAAAACAAAACGGGTCGCAGTGATCCCTTATGAGGGAGAATGGATGGACATCGGCACGTGGAATACGCTAACGGAGGTTATGGAACACAATCCTCTGGGAAAAGGCTATTTGCATACAGACTGCGCGGATACAAGTGTCATCAATGAACTGGAGATCCCTGTTGTCCTTATTGGCATTTCCAATGCGGTCGTAGCTGTGAGCCCCGATGGCATCTTGATTGCGGACAAAGCAAAAAGCCATCTCGTGAAAGAGATTGTTGGTGAGATAGAAACAAGACCTATGTATCAGGAGAAACGATGGGGATGGATTCAGGTGCTCAACAGCAGCAAGGCTGCACCTGACCAGGTAGTGATAACTCAACAAGTGCACATCCACGCCGGAAAACACACCAGCTACCATTCCCATCAAAAACGGCGAACGATTTGGTTCATTGTAGCGGGGAGTGGAGAATTCGCGATGGACGATCAATTGTTGCAGGCTGGGGTGGGAGATGTTTTTCAGATACCGGCTGGAGCACGGCATGGAATGCGGGCGATAGATGATTTGGAGTTGATCGAGATACAGATTGGAGAAGATTTGGCGGAAACCGATGTGGAACAGATCTTTACAAGCTGGGAAGAAGTGAGGCAACTGTCAGAAAGAAACAAAAATGAAGAAAAGCAATGATAAGTGAAGCCTTCAGAGGTTGAAATGTCTCTGAAGGCTTTTTTCCGTTTAGATGTTTTCGATGTGCAGCATGACGTGATTTCTTAGTCGTTCCAGCTTTTGTTTGCTAGCTTCCTGGGAAGCGCCCTTCACCCCGAAATAAATCTTCATCTTTGCCTCTGTTCCAGACGGGCGAATCGCAAACCACGATTCATCTGCCAAAATATATTTCAACATATTGGATGTGGGCAATATGATTTCGCTGGTTCCACCCGTAAGCAAATGGTTGCGCTGTTTGCTCAAATAATCCTCAATGACGGCAACCGCACAGCCGTCTACTGCGCTGAATGGGTTGCTTCGCAAAGTGGAGAGGATCGCATTTATTTTTTGTTGGCCATCTGCCCCTTTCATCGTGAGGGAGACCAGCGTTTCCGAATAAAACCCATATCTTTCATATAACGAGAAAAGGACTTGATAGAGACTTTTCCCTTCTGTCTGATAAGCCGCACAAGCATCCGCCATGATCAGCGCCGTTTGAACTGCGTCTTTATCTCGGGCGAGGTCATACAGCAAGTAGCCGCAGCTTTCCTCGTAGCCAAAGATGAACGTAGCTTCTTGAGTGATGGCAAGCTCCTGAATTTTCTCCCCGATGTATTTAAAGCCGGTCAACGTATCCATGGTCATCTGACCAAAATCTGCAGCAATGGCTCGGCCCATTTCGGATGTAACCACTGTTTTGATAACGGCACCGCGGTTAGGAAGCATTCCAGTTCTTTTCTTCATCGTCAGGATGTAAGAAAGCAGGAGCGCTCCGACCTGATTGCCCGTGAGCACAGTATACTCGCCTGCAGGATCCTTGATCGCGACACCTAAGCGATCTCCATCCGGATCCGTCGCGAAAATGAGATCAGCATCCTGTTTTTTGGCATATTGGATCGCCAGCTCGAATGCTTGGGGCTCTTCAGGGTTCGGGGACAGCACTTGGGAAAAATCTGGATCAGATGTGGCCTGTTCCTGAACGATGGTGACGTCAGTGTAACCAAATAGCCGAAGACCTTCTGTAATATAGGCCAATGTGGTGCCGTGAAGCGGGGTAAATACAATGGACAAGCCAGCCCCCTCCCCAGCAGCAGGCTGCCGCAATGCTTTCAACTGCTCGAAATAGCTGTCAAAGATGTCCTGCCCGATCATTTGCAACAGCCCGTTTTGTCTGATTTCTTCCTCTGAGGCAACATCGACTGTCAGCTCATCTTTTACTTCCTTGATGTGGGCCATGAGTTTTTCCGTAGTATCCAGTGCGATCTGTGCACCATCTGGGCCATATACCTTATATCCGTTGTATTCCGGGGGATTATGGCTGGCGGTAATGACGATCCCGGCAGACGCGTGTAAATGCCGGACAGTGTAAGAGAGTAAGGGAGTCGGACAGATGCGATCAAACAAGTAGACACGAATTCCGTGGCGAGTGATGACTTTTGCGGCTTCCATGGCAAATTCCTGTGATTTGTGCCGTGTGTCATAGGCAATCACGACTGCAGTGTTTATTGCACACCGATCCTGCTCCAAGAGAAAATGAGCCAACCCCTCCGACGCTTTACGAATCGTGTACACATTCATCCGGTTCGTACCGGGGCCAAGCTCTCCACGCATACCGCCCGTCCCGAATTCGATCGGTTGGGAGAAGCAATCTGCCAGCTTTTGTGGATCAAGCTGCAACTCTTCTAACTGCTGCCGCAACTCCTCGTCCAAAGCAAGGAAGTTCACCCATCGTTGATACTGTGGTTTCCAATCCATCGCGAGCACCAATTCCTCCTCTATTTCTTCAAGTAATACCCTCTTCGTTTATGAAAGGAGAGCGACCGATAAGTTCGGGACAACTTCGTGATCCGCTCCGGGGATAATGCTGAGGCTTTTGTGTAAAGACTCTTGTTGAGGGACTTTCGAATAAAGAAGCTGTCGGGATAAGTTGAGTGGATGAAATTTCCGTATGTCTCAAACTCTGAAAAGCCATATATCCGAGAACGATTGATACATTTCAAAATGGCCTCATACCACTTAAGCCGATGCCGAGTCTCAATCCTTTTTTTCAAGCGGGCAAGCTTTGCTTTTTCAAAAAGCATGTAATGGGTGACAAAAGAGTCGGGGGCGTCAGCCTTTTTTCCCAACAGACGGCGATAGGTACGGAAGTATTCTTTGCGGCTCCATTTCCGGCAATAAAATACAGTCTTTCGATTGATTCGGAACACATGAGGACGGATCAAGACCGTATCGGCATCGATCACTAAATAGCTTTTTTGTTTACTGATCTTGTCACCGCTCCATTTCAACAGCTGCTGAAGCAACCATCCAGACAGATCCCATTTTTTCGACCGGTAATGAATGTCTTTCTTTCCAATTGGGAGCAGCCGCTTTTCGTGGATGAACTTGCAATCCTTCTGACGGCACAATGCTTTGATCTTTTTGCTAAGGGGAGAAACGACCATGATTTGGCCGATTGGATGCCTTACATGCTTTCTGATGGAGTCTATAACATAAGGAAGGGTGGGCAAATCCTTTTCAATTGCAGGGATGATTACGTCGATTTTTTCGCGTTTGGCGCCTGCCTTTTTTTTCACTGGCGGCATGGTAACAACTCCTTTTTAGGGATCTAGGAGCATGATATGGCAAACGGATGATGATTGCCTGTTCGAGAGCGGAAGCACCGGGAAAATGTGAACGAAAAATCCAAAAGCCCCGCTTGATGGCGAGGCTCGTCGAAGTGCTTCCTTATCCGTTTCCTTTTGGATCTTCAATGACATTCGGTGATTGGGCCATTCGCTTGCCGCCGAAATCGCCGCCAAATTGGTCCAGATCACTTGGTTTTGCAGCAGGGTGGTTATTGCGTCGTTCCGATTTGTCGGATTTTCCTCGTCCAGCCATTTTTCTCACCTCACTTGGATTTGATCACGGTTATTTTGCACAAGTCGCACAAGGTTCATGTGAAGGAAATTGGCTCTTCTCCCACAATTGGGCCACTACACGGATAATTAGGAGTTGTCAGGAAAGAAAGAGTCCGTTATAATGTCCTCTATAAGTGAACAAATGTTTTTTCTGGGAGGACACATGACAAAGCGTGAAGAAAAGTTCTACTTGATACGATCTGATATACTTCCCGAGTCCATCGCCAAAACCATCGAAGTGAAGAAAATGCTGGAAGCTGGTGAAGTGGACACGGTTAACGAAGCGGTAGATCGAGTGGGATTGAGCCGCAGCGCTTACTACAAGTATAAGGATGGGATTTTTCCGTTCAATGCAATGATGAGCGAGAAAATCATGACGATCAGCTTTACGTTGGAACATCGCTCCGGGATCTTGTCGCGTGTGCTGCAGTATGTGGCCGATCAGGGCGGAAATGTCCTGACCATCAATCAGACCATTCCGCTGCAGGGCATTGCCAATGTCGCGATGTCTGTGGATATGGCGCATTTGACGATATCCACGACCGATTTTCTCGATGGCTTGCAGGCGCTGTCCGGAGTGCGCAAGGCGATGATTATCGGCCGAGGATAGAGGAGCTTACAACAACAATAGAGATGCTAAAAGGAGGAAGAGTGATGGAGAGAAAGCTGGTCAAGGTTGGGTTAATGGGGTTTGGAACAGTAGGTACCGGGGTCATTCGACTGATCCAAGGTCATCAGGAAGATCTGTCCAAGCAAACGGGAGTCGGCATTGAAGTTGCCAAGATTCTCGTCCGAGATAAAGAAAAACCGCGCAGTATCGGCGGACTGGATGATCAAGTGACGGACAAACCCGAAGATTTGCTGCAAGATCCACAGATTGATGTCATCGTGGAAGTGATCGGCGGTATCGATCCAGCCAAGGAGTATATATTAGCAGCGCTGGAGCACGGGAAACATGTAGTGACAGCCAATAAAGATCTCATGGCTCTGCACGGTGCCGAGATTCTTGCGAAAGCCCAAGAAAAGGGCTGTGATGTCTTTTATGAGGCAAGTGTGGCTGGAGGAATTCCGATTCTGCGCGCATTGGTAGAAGGCTTTTCTTCGGATCGCATTACCAAAATGATGGGCATCGTCAACGGGACAACCAACTATATCCTCACCAAAATGAGCGAGGAGGGCGCGGCGTATGCGGATGTCCTGAAAGAAGCGCAAGCGCTTGGGTATGCCGAAGCGGATCCTACCTCCGATGTGGAAGGCTTCGATGCGGCACGCAAAATGGCGATATTGTCCACGCTTGGCTTCCGTGTGCCTTTGCGCTTGGAGGATGTAGAAGTAAAAGGCATCAGCAGTGTCAGCAAGGAAGATATCACGTATGGCAAAAAGCTCGGTTATGTTGTCAAGCTGATTGGTCTGGCCCAGCGTGACGGGGAAGAAATCGAGGTTAGCGTACAGCCGACGATGGTACACAAGTCGCATCCACTCGCATCCGTAAACGGAGTGTTCAATGCCGTCTATGTCCACGGGGAAGCTGTCGGGGAAACCATGTTCTACGGACCGGGTGCCGGTGAGCTGCCGACAGCGACAGCGGTCGTATCCGATCTGGTGACCGTCGTGAAAAATATGAAGCTGGGTGTGAATGGACGCGGCATGGTCGCTCCTTATAAAGAAAAAGTACTCAAAGATGATGCTAACAAGCTGTCCCGTTATTTCTTGCGGATGATCGTGACGGACAAACGGGGAGTGCTGGCCCAGCTTACGCAATTGCTGGCAGAAAACAATATCAGCCTTGTCCAAGTGCTGCAGCAGCCATACAATGCAGGAGCACAAGCCGAAATCATCCTGGTTACTCACCAAGCAGCGAAGCGGGATATGGATGAGCTGTTGGCTACCCTCGCTGATCTGGATATTATCGTAGAAGTTAAAAGCTGTTATCGCGTAGAAGGGGAGGAGGAATAAGAAATGTCTCAAACAATCAATTTCAGCAGACAATCCGGTATTATCGATCGTTATCGCGATTTTCTTCCGGTAACAGAGCGTACGCCATCCTTGACGCTTCATGAGGGCAATACTCCATTGCTTTATGCAGGCAATTTATCGAAGCAACTGGGCGTTGAGCTTTATGTAAAATACGAAGGATTAAATCCAACTGGATCCTTTAAGGACCGTGGTATGGTGATGGCGGTCGCCAAGGCGATCGAAGAAGGCAGCACCACGATCATGTGTGCCTCTACGGGCAATACTTCTGCCGCTGCCGCTGCTTATGCTGCACGTGCCGGATTGCGCTGTATCGTGTTGATTCCATCGGGAAATATTGCGCTTGGCAAGCTGGCTCAGGCGATTGCCTATGGTGCGGAAGTGATCGCGATTGATGGGAATTTTGATGAAGCTTTGAACATCGTCCGGGACATCACCGCATCCGAACCGATTACCTTGGTGAATTCCGTAAATCCATATCGTATCGAAGGACAAAAAACGGCTTCCTTTGAAATTTGTGACGCATTGGGCAAGGCGCCGGACATTTTGGCTATTCCTGTGGGGAATGCCGGAAACATTACGGCGTATTGGAAGGGCTTTGTCGAGTATCAGGCTGCCAAGCGAATTGAAAAGCTGCCACAAATGTTTGGTTTCCAAGCTGCAGGTGCAGCTCCATTGGTGATTGGCGAAACCGTAACCAATCCGGAGACGATCGCTACGGCCATCCGTATCGGCAATCCGGCGAGCAAGGAAGGTGCCTTGAAGGCATTGCGTGAATCAGATGGCCAGATCCATGCGGTGACGGATGAAGAAATTCTGGAAGCATACCGTATGCTCGCCAGCCAAGAGGGGATCTTCTGTGAACCAGCTTCTGCTGCCTCACTGGCGGGTATCGTAAAATTGCGAAGAGAAGGCAAGCTGGGTGAAGGTGCAACGATTGCTTGCGTGTTGACTGGGCATGGGTTGAAAGATCCGAACATCGCGCTGAAAGTGATTGCGGAAGAACCGCGCACAGTGCCGGCCAGTCGAGAGGCTGTACTATCGCTAATCAAGGCTAACAAAGCAGGTGAATGAGCAGGTGGATGTCAAATCCGTGCGGGTGCGAGTGCCCGCCAGTACGGCTAATCTAGGACCGGGGTTTGATTCGTTGGGCATGGCGTTCCAGCTCTATACGGAGCTGACCATGACGCTGGCGGATCAAACCGTCATCAAGCTGATTGGCAAGGAAATGGAAGGTCTTCGAGCAGATAAAAGCAACTTGATTTATCAGACAGCCGCAACGCTCTTTACGAAGGCAGGCTTGCCTGTTCCAGAGCTTGAGATTGAAGTGGAGTCGCATATCCCCCTGACAAGGGGCTTGGGCAGCAGTGCCGCTGCTATCGTAGGAGCATTGACCGCGGCTAATGTGCTGGCGGGTGAGCCTTTTTCTCAAGACCAGTTGTTTGCTATAGCCAGTGACATGGAAGGGCATCCTGACAATGTCGGGGCTTCCTTTTTTGGCGGCGTAGTCGTGGCCAGCATGCCGGAAGATGGCGAAATGGGCGTTCCTTTTGTCAAACTACCGGTCCTCAAAGGCTTGCAGACACTTGTCGTAATTCCTGATTACTGGCTGTCTACGGAGGAGGCTCGGAAGGCCCTGCCTGATTCGTACAGCAGAGCTGATTTTGTCTACAATATCGGGCACAGCAGCCTGTTGGTCGCCGCTCTGGCACAAGGGCGCTTGGATTTGCTGGGGAAAGCGATGCGAGACCGCCTTCATCAACCTTATCGGGCAAAACTGGTACCCGGATTGCAGGAAATATTGACGGAAGCGACGAACTACGGGGCGCTGGGAGCGGCATTAAGCGGAGCAGGTCCGACCACCTTATTCTTTTATTCAGGGGATGAACAAAAAGAAAGATTGCTTGCTTTCGTTGAGGGAATCATGGCAAAATACAGGATAAGTTACCGTTCCATGGTACTGGCTGCAGATAACCAGGGAGTGCGGATCGAAGAGAGAGAGTAATAGTAGGATGGGAGATGCCATGAAGACCATACTTGCTTTTTTGGGACCAAATGGAACATTTACAGAGGAAGCGGCTCGTACGCTGCCTTTGCAAGAGGAGATCACGTATCAACCTTATCCGAGTATCATGGACGCCTTGAAAGCCGTCGCGACAGATCAAGCATCTTACGCCCTCGTGCCATTGGAAAATACGATTGAAGGAACCGTAAATATCACGCTAGACTGGTTGATTCATGAAGAGGAGCTCCCGATTTTTGCGGAGATTGCAATTCCAATCTCCCAACATTTGGTTGTAGCCAAGTGTAGCCTGCCGCTTGCCTTAAACCAAATTCGCAAGGTACTGTCACATCCGCATGCGGTCGCCCAATGCCACCGTTTTATTAAAGAGCATTTGCCGCAAGCGGAGATCGAGTATACCAACAGCACGGCAATGGCCGCAAAAATCGTCAGCGAGCACCCCGAAGAAGCATGGGCAGCAATCGGAACGCGACTGCTGACTGACATCTATCCGCTGCAGTTTGCCCGTCAAAACATTGAAGATTATGATAATAACTACACACGCTTCGTGCTGGTAGGCAAACAGAAGCCACCGATGCTCCCGATGTCTTCGGTCGAAAAGACAACCATTCTGGTGACACTACCCGAAGATTTTCCAGGCGCGTTGTATCAAGTGCTGGCAGCTTTTGCCTGGAGAAAGATCAACCTCTCCAGAATTGAATCACGCCCAACCAAAAGAGGACTGGGCAGTTATTATTTCGTCATTGATATCGAGCAGCACATGGACGATGTATTACTGCCGGGTGCCTTTGCCGAAATTGAAGCGCTTGGCTGCCAGTTGCGCCAGCTAGGGACCTATCCATTGTATGTACGAACAAGAGTGACAGAGAGCGAATAAGGATGCTATCAGGCTGTTGGGAACATTCTCGGCAGTCTTTTTGCTTTTTAATGGTCTGATTTTCGCAATGGTAACGAGGAGAAGCGCATTTTCTGGCAGAGCGCCTGCGGAGTCCAACCCAGCGGAGAATCGAAAACGCGGATCTGAAGGGCAAACTTGAATACGCTTCGAAGCATCGCTACTTTTTGCACTTCCCACGTTTTCGATTTGGAGCGGACAGTTCAACATCCTTGCGGACGTAGAATGAAGCGGAGCCAGAAAATGCGCTTCTCCCTCACCACAAAATAACCTTTCCAAATTTAGGCTGGGACTCTTTTTAGCGGGCTGGAGCAAAAAGCCCATGGGTGCATAACATGGTATGGACTTAGTGAAGAGATTGGAGGAGAATCGCTACGTGAGGATTCATATTGTGCAAAAAGGCGATACAAT
>DASQNU010000014.1:0-33094 GCA_035644815.1 Bathyarchaeia archaeon
GTAAACGACACAGCGCATCTACAATCATGAATAAAGGAGAGGGATTTATTACGTGGCGAGTAAAATGCTGGGTAAATTAGAGACTGTTTTTTCCTACATGGCCCACTTTTTTCTGCAATCATGGCCCGAACATCGCCCAGGATTCCTTTTCTTGACAGATGGTGAAGGATGCTTGCTAAAAGTCATACCCTTGCAAATCGGTCAAAACTGGAGTCCACGCTCCTTTCCTAGTCAAGAAGGCGAGCTGGTCAGAAATACTCCGGGATACGAAGCAGCCATTCAGAGCGGAAAGATCGTCGTAACGGAATGGCGAGAAGACGATAGCGATATTCTCTATGGAAACTATCCGGTGCTGGAATCGGATGGTTCCTTACGCGCAATGATTGGGCTTGTGGCTCCGAAAGAAGAGATTGATTTTGACCTCGCCTCTTATTTACAGGGGATGGAACCACTCGTCTTCATGGGCTACGATGCCTATATACAGCATGCGTCAAGCGAAATCGTCATGAATGTGAACAAGTATGATAACGTCAGAAATCTGATGAACAGTCTGATTCAACAAATTTCTGGCGTCATAGATAAAGGGTACTGCTCTGCTGTTATGTTGGCGGAGGATGGGAGACTACTACCGCAAAAGCGCTTTACCACAGAGGATCGGGAGAAAAGGGAGACGCATCTGTCCCAGATTCTCTCGCGGTTCATGCATACGTCCATGAAACCGATGGTACTTGATGACGAGCGGCTCATTGTCTTTCCGATTTATTGTGAAGGGCGTCCGCTGGCGGCGCTGCTGTTGCATCTGTCCTCGGAAGATCCTCATTGCAAATATGATGTTCGCGACGTTGCCTTTTTGCAGGAAGTGGGAGAACGATGTAGTTACTCAATCCTGCGGGCGATCGTGGCAGATGATCTGCGTCAGGAGGCGCGCAAGAAAGACCAGCTCTATCAATTAACGAAAAAAATCCAAGCATCCATTGATGTCAATGATGTATTGGAAGAAATCATGAATAGCATTCATCAGCTTTATCCGTATCTGGATGCTGAGCTGTACCTGACGGTGGAAACCAACACCTCACTCCCGGTTAAGCCGCTAACCTTTCAACCCGGAGAAGCAGAAACGAGTACGCAGGCTTATCTGGAAGGAAGACTCGTGATGGACAGGCTAGAGGTAGATGGAGAGACAAAAATCGTCATCGCAGCACCTCTGCTCGGCAAGCAAGGGATTTATGGGGCTTTGCAGCTGACAACAAACGAGCTGGCAACCATTGACGATCACGAGATGACGTACATCTCCAATTTAGCAGAAACAGCGGGAACCGCTTTTGAAAATGCGCAGCTGTACCAGCAATCGCGCAATTTGATCCGAGAATTGCGGCTGATCAACCAAATGGCGCAGCAATTGAATCGCAGCTTGAATCTCAACGAAATCTTGCAGTTTGTGACTAAAATGCTCTTGGAAACATTTGAGGCGGAATACTGTGCGATCCTGCGGGCGATTCCCGATTCGGATCGGCTTGAGGTCCTGCTGTCTTCCAATCCGAAGCATGTGGGAGCGACGGTATCTTCCTCGGAAGAACCTTTTGCGGACATGTTCCGCAGCAAGCAAGCATTAATTTTGACACAGTCGGAAATGGCTTCATTAGAGCTGATGCCGTATGCCTCCATGATGGGGGTTCCGTTGCTTCAAGATTCCAAGGTGAGCGGGGTTCTCCTAGTGGCCGACCCACGCCCGCACTTTTTCAGCTTCGATGATTACAAGCTGCTGGAGATCTTCGGGCAGCATACCAGCTTGGCGATCACAAATGCGATGCTGCATAACGAAGTGGAGCGCATGGTGATCACGGATAATCTAACTGGTCTCTATTCCCGCCGTTATCTGAATGAACGGGTGCAAAAGTCGTTGGAAGCGGACCCGTTTGGTTCACTGATTCTCATCGACATCGATTACTTTAAAAAGGTAAACGATACATACGGACATCAGGTAGGGGATGAAGTACTGGTGCAAGTATCCAATCTGATTCGCCGCTGCATTCGGGAAACCGATATCGCGGCAAGATGGGGCGGAGAAGAGCTGGCCATTTACTTGCCACGGGTGGATATTCCCACCTCATTGGCGATTGCGGAGCGTATTCGCACAAATGTAGAAGCGGAGACAGTGCCTTCCGTGACCATATCCAGTGGTTTGGCTAAGTGGGATCGCGACCAAAATCAAAACATGAGCGTGGAAATGCTGTTCCACGATGCGGATATTGCCCTTTATGATGCGAAGCATGGCGGGCGTAATCAAGTGAGATTAGCGTAGGAGAAAAGGGGCATTTGCCCCTTTTTCCTGTATAAGCGAGAAATAGAAAGGCAGGGAAGACCGATGCAAGAAAAGGAGAAAGCGACCCAGCTCGCTCAGAGGGCAGCCGAAGGGATCTGGCAGATCGAGATCCCGACGCCCTTTGCGGTGGGACCCGTCAATATATACTTGATCGAAGGGGATTATCCCACTTTGGTTGATGCTGGGCCGTTAACGGATGAAGCCTGGCGTGCACTAGAACGTGGACTGCAAGAAGCGGGCTATGCATTCGCTGACGTGCGGCAAATCATTTTGACCCATCATCACGTGGATCATATCGGATTGCTGGAAAAAGTGAGATCAGCCTCTGGCGCTACGGTGTATGCCCACCCGCAAGCAGCACCTTATGTTGCGCAGGACAAAGATTTTTTCGCCTTTCACGATCAGTTTTTCCTCGACTTGTATCGGGCCTGCGGGGTACCGGAAGAGAAACTGCTGATTATTCAAAAGTACCATAAAAAGATGCTGACCTTCGCTGAACCTAGCCGGATTGACGGGCATTTGAAGCATGAGGCAAAGGTTCCCCATCTGGACGAATGGCAGGTTCTGTATACGCCAGGCCATTCGCAAAGTCACGTTTCCTTTTACAGGGAGAAAGACAAGACGATGATCGCCGGAGATCACATCATCAAAAACATTTCCTCCAATGCATTTATCGAACCGCCGCGCAATCGGTCCTACACACGTCCACTCACGCTGGTCCAATATCGGACCGCCCTGGAGATGTGTGCCAGCAAAGAGATTGATCTGATTTTGCCGGGGCATGGAGAACCTGTGACGCAGCATCGGGAATTGATCGCACAACGCTTGCAGCGAAACTGGGAGCGGACAAACACGCTGCGCCAATTTTTGCGTGAAGGTGAAAAGACCGGGTATGAATTGACAGCTCTGTTATTTCCCAAGATTTATGAAAAGGAACTGCCGCTCACGCTTTCCGAGACCTTGGGACATATTGATCTGCTTCTGATCGTACATCAGCTGGAAACGCAAGAACGCGACGGCGTGATCTATTACTCCCTGTAGGCGCTGGAGGTAGCGGAATAAGCCTTTTCTTCCTCGGAAAACCTAACGGGGAGGAGGAGGGAATTGAATGAAACGCATATCTCGTGCCCTAATCAGTTCGTGTCTTCTGTTGGTGCTTACCGCTGCTGCGGGTTGTACGAGGGACAATGCCCAGCAATCCGCGACAGGGAGTTTTGAAAAAGTACGTGACCGTTTTTTTGCCCAGCAAGCCTATGAATTCCATGGTAAAACCAGTCTCCTCGCTGGAAATACAGCAAACGGAAACTTGGTCAATTTTTCTGGACATAAGCAAGGGAACCAAACGGCGATGACCGTCTCGTTATCCGTTCCTGAAAAGAATCAGGTCGATACGCTGTCGTTGCTTTCCAAGAATCAGCGGCTGTATGCCAAGTTCAGTGAGAAGGAATCATGGCAATCGGTCGAGGGGAACACGGCCTTCCAGCAGGAGTTTGCCAACTGGGATCCTGCTTACAGCTTCGAGCAGATGGATAGCATGCGAACCAAAGTCATCCCGCTTGCTGATCAAAACCAAGAAGACGGGCGTAAAGCATTTCGCGTTTTACTGGATTCAACCAAGTTAAAATCTTGGCTGGCTGATCAGATGAGGGCGCAGAGCATAGGAGGCAGCAGCAGGATCCAGTCAACCCGTGCACACGCACCGAATCTGAAGGCAGCGATGCTCCTCTCAGAAAGCCAGTGGTACAGGCGGCCAGAAGGAGCGCGAATCCAGACGTCCGAGCAGAAAAATAAAATCAATGAGATTATCGACCGGATGGAAGTAGAAGCGGAATACACGGTCTATTACGATGAGAAGCGGATGCTGCCGACGAATGTGATTATGAATATCCGCTCGGAGTACGATATGCTGAATCAGCGTGTCTTCGAGCATTCCAAGGTGGATACCTATTTGCTTAATTACGGTCGTAAAGACACGAGACAGCCATAAGGAACATCAAAAAAAGCGCTCATTCACCTGTTGGATGAAGCGCTTTTTTCAGTTTCCAGAACTACACGCATGCTGACAGGAAAATGGTCAGAGCGGCCGAAAGAAGGTGCGTATGCGTAAACGTAGTTCAAATGAGGGGACAAAAATATGTGGTCGATCGTACCATAGGTCACTTTTCCGCTGATAGTCAGCAGGCGCTGCTTCCGTTTGAATAGCGGGTCCTGAAGGAGCGTGCGGACAGGGGTGAACAAGGGATCATCGGCACGCGTGTTAAAATCCCCCATAAAGATGACAGGTTCACCGGTGTAGTCCTCCAAGTAATTATATAAATATTCGAATTGTTTGATGCGTTCTGATTTTTTGAGACCTAAGTGTGTCGTAAATACGGTAAGCTTTTCTCCGCCGAGATCCACCTCGACCTGCAGCAAACTGCGAGGCTCCAGATGGTAGGGGAGGTCCACCGAGGTGGAGGAAAGAATCGGATAGCGGCTCAATAGTGCGTTTCCATACGTACCGACGAGGAAGTTAATGGCCGGTGCGAATACATAGTTCATTTGCAGCTTGTCCGCAATGATTTTGGCCTGATCGGCAAAATCGGAGCGGGGCAGACCATTGTCAACCTCCTGTAGTGCAATAATGTCTGCATCGGTCATGCGAAGCTCGTCTGCAATCGCCACTGGATCGGCATCGCCAGCATCGTCACGGCCGCCGCGGATATTGTATGTAACCAGAGTAAGCGTCTTATCGTCTTTAGGGAGAGGCGTGGGCAGCATGGCTGTCTCCGTTTCG
This sequence comes from Bathyarchaeia archaeon, assembly GCA_035644815.1. Classification (GTDB taxonomy): domain Bacteria; phylum Bacillota; class Bacilli; order Brevibacillales; family Brevibacillaceae; genus Brevibacillus_F. The sequence goes on from DASQNU010000014.1 coordinate 5,100, forward strand.
ATTCTTCCCTGGATGAGAAAGAGAGTCGTTAGGCTGATGAAAAGTGCCAGATAGAAAACGCTTTTTTTCTTCATGAAGACCTCCTCTCATCTCTCTTCATCATACTTGTTTGCGATGGGGAGGAATACTGGAAAACACTGTCGAATTTACCGGAGAGACCGCTTTTTTTGGCAGATAAGAAGGTGTAAACCTTCTTATCTGCATAAGTGCAACTATGGCTCCGCCAAATGGTTGGCATCGCCAAGTTTTCTAAATGGGTAATCTGTACTATAATGTATGGATGTGAGCCAGTTGGCTGTCTGATTTTCCTCGCAAAGGAGTGAAAATCGTGAGTGAACAGGAACAAGGAAAGTCTGCGCAGCAAACCAGACAACGCATTCTGGAAGCTGCCGCCAAACTGTTTGATGCCAATGGATACGATGGTACCTCTGTTCGCCAGATCGCCGTCGAGGCAAAGGTGAACCTTGCTTTGATTTCCTATCATTTTCAAGGAAAACAAGGAGTCCTCGAGGTGCTCATCGCTCATTATTATGAGACGTTTTTTCGGCTGCTTGCGGAAGAAGCAATCAGCGAGGATGACAGTCGATCATGGATGGACAAGCTTCTCCATGTAGTGCGTCTCTATGTGTATTTTCAACGTGATCATTCTGCTATTACCCGTCTGATTCAGCGTGAGCTCAGCGTGGAATCCATGTTGGCGCGCGAAGTCATGACGCTCTATATTCATCGCTGGAAACATGAATTTGCAGTTATTATTGAAGAGGGAATGAATCAAGGGGATTTTGTGAGAGTTCCGGTTGACCATGTGTTGTTGGCGATGTCCAGCTTACTGATATACCCCTACTTGAATCCGCAGTCTGTTCGTGAGGTCTACTATTTGGAACCAGCCTCAGATACTTTCTGTGAATGGTTGATCGAATCCGTGACCGTGCTGCTGCGCTCCATCCTTTTGCCCTCTCAACCTTGAAAGTAGAAATTAAAGGGGATGTCCTACTGTGAAGAAGAAAATGTTGCTGCTGTGCATGGCCGGATTGCTTTGTTTCGCCAGTCCTGCGGGTGCTGTACCTTTCCCGGAAAAGTCCGACGAAGTCGTTCAAGATAATGATGATTATTTGTCAAAAGAAGCAAAATCGCATTTCACCGAGTTTACGAAGCAGTTTACGGATGCGACGTATAAGCTGGTCGTGGTCGAAAGCACACAGCCGGAAGCCCAGACCCCCGATGAGTATGCGCAAAAGCTGTACGACAATTATAATTTGAACGAAAATACGATGATGATCGTATTGGATATCAATTCACAGCAAATCGGGGTCTATCCTGGCAAGGCTTTGGTCGAAAAAGGTGCCAAGCTGGAAATGCTACATGAAAAAATCGTTTCTTTTTATGATCCATACAGGAATCAAAAGGAATACGCCAAAGGGATCGAGATGTTTATCACCGAGACCAATAACGAATTGGCACGTATCGCCACGCAAGCAGCTCCTGCAGGAGAAACGGCACCCGCCGCGCCGGCGAACACTACGCAGACAGCGGCTGATGATAACAAGCCTTTCTGGCTAAGCTTGCCATGGTGGCTATATTTGATCGGTTTTCTGTTTGTCGGAATGCTAGGCCTGCTGATTTACTCATTTATTCGTCGTCGCCAAGTCTTTTCGGCAGTAGACCGAGTGGAAGACTGGAAAGACCAATTGGTAGAAAAATTGCACATGATTGAAGTAGACAAGTCGTTGCGCAGATCATCCGGTTCAACTGAGGAGCGCTACGTCCAGTTGGCCAATCGCAAGGAACATATCTTGCGCGTGCGTGTCCCTGACGTAGAGATGATCATCTTGGAGGCAGAGGAAGCCTGCGACCGTTTTCGTTTTCAGATGGCAACAGGTCTGCTGGAAGAGGCAGAGGAGCTTCTGGAGCAGATTGAAAATGAAATGTCCGAGTTAAAATCAGACATGACCAAGGTCGTACAGACCAAGAAAGAGAGCAAAGCGGTTTTGCCGGAAATTGGCAAGCTGTTTGAATCCGTCGGACGCAAGCTGGATCATGCCCGCCTGGAATATGGGCTATCCTTCCATGAATTGAAAGCCAAGCACGATGAAGTCGAACGGATGCGTGCAAGTGTCAAAGCGGCACAAGCATCCGGGGACGATGTTCAAGCGTATGAGACAACGACGAAGGCCCAAGCAATTCTCACGGAGCTGGCTGAAGGACTGGAAAAAATACCTGCGCTGATCAAAACGATCCAGTTTGAAATGCCGGAAGAATTTAAAGAGATGGAAGAAGGAATCGCAGCGGTACTTTCAGACGGCTATGACCTCAGTGAAACCACTTTGGATGCGGCCATGCTGCAAGCACGCCAATTGCTGACAGCAGCCAAAACCTCTCTGGAGGAAGGTAATCTCGAGACAGCTGCAACCCATGCGAAAGCATTTCGTGTCAAGCTAGATGCTACCTTCGCAAGTATAGAAGAAGCAGTGCTCAAACAACGAGAAAGAGCGGCGCAAATCGTCGAACCAGCAGAAATGCCGCGGATGGAAGAAGCACCAACTCCAGCGGAAGAGCAAGTGGAGGAATACGATCGAGAGCAAACCGCAGAAGAGCTCGCATGGGCAGGTATGGCAGAGGCCGCTCCTGCCGTCGATCCTGTGATTGCTCCTATCGCTCCTGTGATGGGGACAGGGTCTCCTATGCCTCCTGTTCAAGAAATTCATGGCGGAATGATTTCCGAGGAAATGGTTGAAGAGTTGCGGGAAGAAGAGGAGCACGTTGCTCCTGTTGAGAAAAAAATAGAGATTTCTGTGGATGATCGCCAAGAACAATGGGCAAAAAGGAAACGAGAGTACGAAGAGCAGTTGCGCCTGCAGCAAATGAGCCAGCAGGAAGAACCCGATGATCTGTACGAACCGGAAGAAACAATTGTACCAGAAGAAGTGTACGAATCAACTGAGGCGTACGAATCAGAAGAGGTGTACGAACAAGAGGCATCGTACGAATCTGAGGAAGAGTACGAGCTGGTCATTCCGCGACGTCAACCTATCGAAGAAGAGCCACAGAGCATTAGAAACATGCCGGTTATTGAAACTGAGGATGACGTTCTCGATGAGCTTGAACGTATCTCCGGTGTCCTGGTGAAGGTGCGGCAGCAAATCAAGCGCAGCTATCTGCCAGGAATCCCTGATCAGCTGAAATACCATTTTGAACAATCGGTTCAGCTGTTGGCAACCATCAAGTCGACGATGGAACAGTATCGCTATGAATTGGCAGAAGTCGCTGTTTTGCTGGAAGAAGTGAATGAGTTTGTTATGGAGACGGAGACATTGACGGAAAAAGTGATCGCTAACTGCCAGCTGGCCGAGGGAGCGATTCAATACACCAACCGTTACCGCCGTCAAAATCGCGAGGTCAATGAATTGCTGCAAAAAGCGGAGCAAGCATTCCGCCAATTGTCTTTCCAAGAAGCGTACCAATTGGCTGAAGAGGCGCGACTGCTGGTGGAAGGTGAGCCGGAAGAGACGGAGAGCCGTTGGATCTTGCGGAAGAAGAAAAAAGGATAGAGAGGGATCGCCATGGGATTTGCCTTGTTCCTGATGGCAATGGGGCTGATCGTGATGTGGCAGCCCCGTACAGCCCGATGGAAGAAACGACTATTGAAACACTTGCACGGCAACGAGAAACGGCTCAAACAGCGGGCCAATACGTTCTTCCTGTTGGGCTTTGCATTTTTTCTGGCTGGACTCTCCTTGCTTTATCGCGTAACAACACAATGAGAAAAAAAGGAGCGTCGTACGGACGACGCTCCAAAGGATAAAGATAAAGGGAGTAGAGGTGTGAGAATCAGCAACCTACTACTAGGGGGAGTAGGGTTCTGAAACACTCTTTTACGAAAAAGAGCACCTACTCTAATCTTTCCCCATTTGATAAAGGGATAAACATGATTGCTCTATTTTTTCACTCTTTCTATCCAATGAAAGAGTTTTTTGTTTTTTTGACACGCACTTCCCTATGTAATGCTCACTTGCTGTCTGGCAAGTTGCGCACTGTGTGTGCCAGCTACATATCCGGAGGAAAAAGCAATCGTGATATTGTACCCGCCTGTATGAGCGTGCACATCCATGACTTCACCGGCGAAAAAAAGGCCGTCCATCAGCTTTGACTGCATGGTTTTCGGGTCAATCTCTTTCACATTGACACCCCCGCCTGTAATAAAGGCTTCCTCCAGGGAAAGCGTACCGGTGATAGTCAGTGGAAATGCCTTTGCGAGCGCGGCCAATGTCTGCCATTTTTGCTTCGACAGGTGACTGAGCGTGGTGTCTTCGGGAATCTCGCTTTTCGCCAATAGCAAGGGAATCAGCCTTTCGGGGAAAAAGCCTTTCAGGACATTTTTCACGGCTTTTTTCGGTTGCTCCTCAAACAGTGACCAGCTTTCCCTGGCAATCTCCTCGATCGATCGGTCCGGCATCAAATCGATGTGCAAGGTGAGTGGTTCGTTCCCATTTTTGCGCATCGTGACCGACACATAATGTCCCAATCGCAAGACAGCTGGTCCGGATATGCCAAAATGGGTAAAAATCATGTCGCCTTCCTGCACGGTGATTTTCTTGCCTTTCTTCCCATATAGGGTAAGGGTCACATCACGTAATGACAGCCCCATCAACGACTTGTCACGAATGAAAGGATCATTTGCCGTAAGCGGAACTTCCGTCGGGTACAGCTCCGTAATCGTATGTCCTGCCTCGCGAGCCCATTGATAACCGTCTCCGGTTGAACCGGTTTGCGGTACAGAGCTTCCTCCTACTGCGATCACGACACAAGGAGCACTTATCGTTTTCCCACTTTTTAGCAAGACACCGCGACAGTGGCCATCTTCATACAAGACGCGCTCCACTGGGCTGTTCAGCATGACCTCCACGCCTTGCTGCTTCATTTTGTTGATCAATGCATTGGCTACCGTGATGGCCTTATCGGTGACAGGGAACATGCGCCCGCGATCTTCTTCCTTTAAGGCGACTCCCAGTTTGTTGAAATAATCGACAATGTCTTTATTGCTGAATTGAGCAAAAGCACTATGCATAAAACGGCCATTTCCAGGCATTTCCTTGATTAACTCATCCAGTTCTTTGGCGTTTGTTACATTGCAGCGGCCACCGCCGGAAATGATCAGCTTTCGCCCCAGCTTCGCTCCTTTTTCAACTAGACAGACCCGTGCCCCTTGGGCTGATGCGGCAATGGCGGCCATCAATCCCGATGGGCCGCCTCCAATCACGATAACGTCAAATACGGTTGTATCCATCTCAATTTCATCCTTATCTTTTCAGCATATGGTGTTTGGTTATTCCATCATAGCGAAAAATGGAGCGGGATGCTATCGATAGGTCTCGCTTGTTAACGTGCAGGCATCCACACGTTTTTGGTTCACCTGATAGCCGATTCCGGCTTGGGTAGGGACATGAATGAAGCCCTTCTCGACGGTGACCTCGGGCTCGATGATATCCTCGTGCCAATAACGATTGGAACCGGAAGTGTCACCGGGCAGGGTAAAACCGGGGAGTGTAGTGATCGCCACATTATGTGCGCGGCCAATTCCTGACTCCAGCATACCGCCGCACCATACAGGGACTTGTCGTGCATGGCAAAGAACGTGAATTGCTTTGGCATGACTTAAGCCGCCCACACGGCCTACTTTAATATTGATGATGCGACAGCTGCCCAAATCCAGTGCTTTGCGGGCGTCTTCTACCGTATGGATGCTCTCATCCAGGCAGATCGGTGTTTGCAGCTGAGCCTGCAGCTGGGCATGATCGATGATATCATCGTGTGCCAGGGGTTGCTCAATCATCATCAGTCCATACTCATCAAGTCGCTTCAACAGATGCACATCTTCCAACGTATAGGCCGAGTTGGCATCCGCCATCAACGGAATGTCGCCAAATTCTTTGCGAATCGCTGCGATTACATCGACATCAAAGCCCGGCTTCACTTTGACCTTCATCCGTTGATAGCCAGCAGACAAGTATTGCTCCACCTGTTTTAACATGCCGGATACATTGTCCTGAATGCCAATGCTGACCCCGACGGCAATCTTGTTTTTTTCACCACCTAGGGCTTGCGCCAGAGGGGTTCCCGTACGTTTCGCATATAAGTCCCAGACAGCACCCTCAATAGCAGCTTTGGCCATCATGTTTTTACGGATATGCCCGTACAGCTGTACACAGTCATCGGGATGGGCAAACGTATGCTGGAGGGTGAGCGGAATCAGGAAATCCCGCAGCAGATGATGGTTGGACTTCAAGGTTTCCTCATTATAAAAGGGACTCACCATGGCCGTAGATTCGCCATAGCCCACACGTCCTTCATCATCGTACGCTTCGATCAGCAGAAATTCTTTCTCTGTCGTCGTGCCAAAGCTGGTGGTAAACGGGGATTTCAAAGTCATGGCCATATGACGCAGGACGATTCGGACAATTTTCATTTCACATTCGCTCCTTCAAGGACAGATATGGATTTGCTGAGCACATAGTGGACAACCGGCTCTGTCTCGCTTCGATGTACATGGACAACGGTATAGCCGGCGGAAAAGGCTTTCGGGAACAGGGCGCCCGTCTGCTCGCGCCAAGCAATGGCCGCGGCCATGTCCACTTTTTTCAAATCTTGAAAACGGGAAGGGACGCTCACTCGGATCGTCTCTGCAGGAAATTCGTCCGCAACAGTGGTTACCCGCGGATGGCCGTCAACTCCGCAAGTATAGCTGAGTACAGGAAGGATCTCTTCGCCGTAAGAAACCTGTACGCTTGGATCAGCATGTTTGCAAATTACCCGTTCACTGTTCAAAAACCATTCGACGAGAAAACGATCGGTGGGTAATCCTCGATTCATGTCGTCCTCCAGATTGCCATAGCAGTTGGGGAGATACTGGCGAACAATCCCGCCAAGCTTGGCGATGTTCAAATAAGCATTGACCGATTCAAGCGGATCATATGTCCAGGTGATACACGTATGCCCCATGCGCAGGGCTTCGTCTCGTTGCAGCCATTTCATTTGTACGCCCAACCCCAGCTTGCGGTATTCTGGCAGAAAGCCGAGCATATGGGAGCACAGATGCGGCTGACCATTGCGAAATCCAGGAAAGCTGTAGAGAAAGCCAATCATCCGTCCTTCATCAAAAGCTCCCAGGAACAGACCGCCGAACTTCTGCAACGTCATCGTCATATGCAGCGGGATCACGGAGGCTTGGCTCCAGACCGCTGCTTCAAGCTCTTCCAATTGTTGAAGCTCTGTTTTTTCTGTCAGTTTGCGCAGTACGATCGACATTCTCGTTCACCTCAAGAGTAGAAAGAATATAGCTACTATTCTGAGTTTGGGACACACGCATGTCAAGCGAACGGTTGCATTCACGGAATGGGTAAACGATAATAAGAAAGGTATAAAGGAGGAGATCGTATGGCCGATCCGTTTCAATTAGAGCTGTGGAAAAAATTAACCGAAGCACCGGGTGCTCCAGGTTTTGAGGGACCTGTACGAAGCATCATGCGTGAATACATAACGACATATAGCAATGAAGTCATCACAGATCATCTCGGAAGCATTTTTGGCATCAAGCGTGGGCAGGAAGACGGGCCGCGTATCATGGTGGCCGGACACATGGATGAAGTGGGCTTCATGGTCACACGCATTTCTGAGAAAGGGTTCATCTCTTTTCAGACGCTTGGCGGATGGTGGGGGCAAGTATTGCTGGCCCAACGCGTCCAGATCATCACGGCGGCAGGGCCGATTGATGGGGTCATTGGTTCCATTCCTCCTCACTCCTTGAGCGAGGATCAACGCAGCCGTCCGATGGATATCAAAAACATGTACATCGATATTGGCGCAGACACAAAAGAAGAAGCGGAAAAGCTGGGCATACGTCCCGGACAACAGATTGTTCCAGTATGTCCGTTTACTCCGCTTGCCAGTGAGAAAAAGTATATGGCGAAAGCGTGGGACAATCGCTACGGCTGCAGTCTGGCAGTGGAACTGTTGAAGGAATTGACGGAGAATCCTCAGCATCCCAATGTGGTGTATGCCGGCGCGACTGTTCAGGAGGAAGTAGGGACAAGAGGAGCAAAAACATCGAGTCAAATGATCCAACCCGATGTTTTCTTTGCCTTGGATGCCAGCCCAGCAGGCGATGTGCCTGGATCGCGTGAAAGCTATGGACGTTTGGGCGGCGGTCTCCTGATGCGGATTTATGACCCATCGACGATCATGATGCCGGGAATGCGCGATTTTTTGGTTGATCTGTGCGAGCGGGAAAATATCCCCTATCAGTACTATGTGGCAAAAGGGGGAACCGATGCGAAAGAGGTGCAGCTTCATGGAAAAGGTGTGCCAGCTGCGGTGATCGGGATACCTGCACGCTATATCCACAGCCATGCTGCGATCATGCATGAGGATGATTATCTGGCCGCAAAACGCTTGCTTTTTGCAGCAATCAAAAGCTTGAATCACAGCACGCTTAATTCGATACTGGGACGATAGGGGGAAGCACGATGCATTCGATTACCCTTTATCGGCATGTGGACGCGGGTGATGCCGTCCTTGAGTATAACTTTTATGACCATCAGTTCGCACCGACCAATCTGGTCGTACGCAAGGTGCTGATGGCAATGCTCTCATCGGTTAAGGAGCGTTTGACACATCTGGAAGTGGAGTACAATGACCGGATGCTCGCCGAGAAATTTGGAAAACGGGCGAGCGAGCTGCTGCGCTTTCTGGGAGCAAGCAAGGAAAATATGAGGGAAAACCGGAGCGGCGAGGAGGTCATCAGTCGCACCTTCCGTGCAGAGCTGACCGCTGAACGCTATGAATACTTTTATCTGCTCAAAGATGTATCGGAATTATCCCATTATCGTTTGCTGGAACAGTCCCAAGACCGAATCGTTTTCTACTTCAATCGTTATTTGCTGATTCGCATTCCGCTTGCTGAGGAAGAGCAGCTGTATCAGCAATTAAAAGAGCTGCAAGTGCCGACGCAAGTAAAGGACATTTGAATCATGCGCATGGATAAAGCACCTCTGTACCCGGTATACTAATGCACGAAAGAGGGGTGCATGTCATGAAGCAACAGGATGAAACGCAAATGCCTGATTTTAAGCAGTTGAACGATCGCTTGATAGCGCCGCCTTCCAAAGGGCCCTTTCTTCGCATACGAACCAATCTGGACGAAGCCACTGAACACATCGAGAATAAGACTTCGATCCAATCCGACTGATGTTGTACGTAAAAAACCCGGAGCTTGTAAGCCCCGGGTTTTCTCATGCACTTGTGGTTTTCTCCAAATCGTCTTCCATTTGCTCAAGCAGCAGATCATCTACGCGGGTTAGCTGATGAGCATGGAAGAAACTCTCTTCGCTAACACTTTGCAAAAAAGCCTCGACAACCTCCGGGCAAAATTGCGTTCCGGCATTGGCTTGGATTTCAGCCGATGCTTTGGAAAAGGAGTACCCCCTGCGGTACGCACGATTGGAGGTCATGGCATCAAAGGAATCGGCTACAGCCGCAATACGTGCGATCAAGGGGATTTCTTCCCCGTGCAATCGATCAGGGTAGCCGCGTCCATCGAAGCGTTCATGATGGGATCTGGTAATCGTCAGGATCGCGTTCACTTTGTCCAGATCATACGAATCACTTTCCGCATACAGCTTCCGCAAAAGAGCTTCGCCTCGGAGCGGGTGTGACTTGATCGCTTCATATTCTTCCTGTGTCAATTTTCCGGGCTTCATCAAGATTCGATCTTCAATTCCGATTTTTCCGATATCATGGAGCAAACCGCCAGTATAGATCACTTCGAGCATGTCAGGAGAGTAGTTCATTTTCTCAGCGATCACACGCATATAATAAGCAACTCGCTGCGAGTGGCCAGAGGTATAAGCATCCCGTTCTTCCAGGGCAACCGCTAACGTTTTTAAAATGCTTTGATTGGTCTGAAACAGCCGTTCTCCGACCGATTTTGTCCGGCGCAAATCACGTTCTTTTCGATTCGCAACAAGAAAAATGATGGCTGTAATGATATAGCTTCCTAAAACCAATAGGGTCAATTGAATTTTGATTTTATTAAATGGCGCGTAAAAGTTTTCTTCATAGCTGGACAGACCTACATACCAATCCCACGCTGGAAAATAGCGAACCACTGAAATTTTTGGACGTGCCACGGTATCTGTGGGATTTTGCCATAAGTAAGAAAGGGTTTGATGGGGCTTGCTAATCAACTCTTGTGTAATGTAACGCCCCTCTGCATTGGGCGTATGCAACAAGTTATTCCCTTCCATCTCGGGATGCATGATCATATTTCCGTTTGAATCAAGGATGAACAGGTAATCGCCGGGGCCTAATGTAAGATCAACATTGCTTAGATCGCGCCTGCCATTGCTTTTCATCGGGCCAGATAACACATTCTTGATCTGATTTTCAGCAGCTTCAACGGTGAATATACCTGCTTCTACATCTTGATGATATTTTTTGATTAAATGGATAACCGTGTTCATCTGACGATCAAGGTCTCGAATTCCAGCTTCACGGTATTGGATTTTGGCTTGTGAGTATCCGACGTATATGATTCCCGTGAAAAGGACCGGTAGCAAAATCAGAAAAATGGTGAACGCGACTGATCTCGTAGGAGAATGTGGCAATTTTGCTTTCGTCCTTTCTGAGAAGGATATTTACTTGTTCTCATAATAGGCGAAATTCACAAAACGTTCAACACTTCTCGACTTAATCTGCAATTGATTTTAAAACACCCGCATGCTAGGCAAGGGTTTTGCCCCATACGGGTGCCTGCAAAAAACGACAATGTCGAGGATCTTAGGTAGAAGGACGATTGGGGCCTTCCAGTTTTTTGTTGCCATATCCCGGACGATCGTCCTGGGTTGTTTTTGGCTGCCTGTTGACTTCCGAATGGTTTTGCAATTGATGATCGTTTTTTTTGGTCATTTTGCTTTCTCCTTTCGAATCGTTAGTGAGGGAAGCTTTTGTTCATGCGGTGAGCCTTGCTTATGCCTGGTCCGCGCATAATTGGCGAAGAGGCCCAAGATGCTTGCGAAAAATAAGGCGGTAATGCCGTAGATGATCCAAGGCGCCTTGTTACCGACACCCCCGAGTCGTTCCACCATATTGCCGCCCAGACTAGTTCCGATGGCGCTTCCAATACCCGACACAAAGTTAGAAATGCCAAAATAGACGCCTAACCATTCCTCTTTGGCAAAGTAACCGACCAGACTGTCCAGTACCGGCATAAACAGCATCTCACCGATAATAAACAGAATGGATGAAGCGCTGAGGGTGACAAAGCTGTTCGCCCAGCCCAAGGCAAAAAGTCCGAGTCCCATCATCAACGTGCCGGCAACAAGTGAAATATACGGATTGATGCGACCCAAGATAAAACGGTAAAGCGTTCCTTGCAGCAAGACCACGCTCAAGGAATTAATCGTTACAATCAGTCCTACCAGATTCTCAGTGTCCAAGACATGCTCTGCCCGCAACGGCATGACCAAGGCAAATTGAGCATAAAGAGCCCAGATGATCATGGTGATGATGGAGAACATCATAAAGCTGCGGTGACGGAGGATCTGTCGGTATTCAGCGAATGGGATTGTCTGGCATTCTTCTCCCTGACAACGGTCATAAGGAAGGGTAAAGCGGGCTACGATAGCCAGCATAAAGAAAAATCCGGAGGCTGCCAAAAAGAGACGCTGATCAGCTAACGCCAGCCAAGTGATCAGAATACCGGCCAGAATGATCCCGCTGTGAGCGACTATACCACGCCAGGAAAAGGCTTTTGTCCGTTCGTCTGCATCAACTGTATCAGCGATCATAGCTTTGATCGTGGGCGCCAGTAGTCCAACTCCAAGACCATTGACCGCAGAGAACAATAGATAAAGTACGTAGACGGGACTAAAAGCATAACCCGTCATCGCGAACCCCTGCGTGATAGCACCAGCTATCAAGACCGTTCGTCTTCCGTAGCGATCCGCCAGTAACCCACCAAACAAACTCCCGATTTGATACGTGATGCTTCCGATCGCCAGAATGAAACCAACCTGACTGAGGGAAAGCAGCCGCACCTTTTGCAAAAAGATAGGGAAGATGGGGATCACCAGATAGGAAGCCACATGCATGAAAAAAACGACGGCTAAAAGAAACAGGTAGATACGGTTTTTGATCAGCGAGGAAGTCGCTTCGCTCAATCGTAGTACCTCCTTCACCGTGATGGTAGGTCACGTCTGTTTAGTATGGGGGAAAAAAGGCATGGCTTATGCGCTGGAGTGGGCGGATGCGGATTTTCCGTATGCAGAGGGCAACTGTCCAAACACATTCATCCCGTCCGACATATACCTATACTGTAAACGCTGGGCCATGCAGCGAGCTGGGACAAACGGCAAACTGATGGGGGACAGGAGGGAAGGGGAATGTGGAGATTTTCAGACAATGAAGGCTTTGAGATCGTCATTTGGATTTTGCTGATCATTTTTCTTATCTCCATTTTCTTTGATGAAGGAATTGATTGAGAAAATGACGTAACAGCAAGGGGGATACGTGATGCGGCCAATCCGAAGACTGAATCGCTATTATAAGGAAAATCTAGGTTTTCAAAAGTGGGTCCGGGCAAACGAAGCATGGTTTCGCGAAAATCCGGAAGTATTTCAGCAGATCGTGAAAAATCCGAATATGCTCAGTATGTTCATGGACTTGATGGTATTAAATGCATCGCGCATTCAACGCAAATTGCAACGTACGGGACGAAGAAGATGATTCAAGCGGCATGCCGATGACAGCATGCCGCTCTATTTTTTACCCATGAAGTTTCTAGTGCAGGCTGTTGGCGTCCGTAACCGTTTTATCGTCAAGACGGTGGTCATTTTCCATCGCGAGTGTCTCAGAATGACGAAGGTCCCGCACTTTTTCCATCACCCGATCAAAATCCTGCAGCAATACTTGAGGCTTGTCCCCATGATACTGTTCACCACGCACAAAACGTTGCGCCATATCAAGAGCCAGATGAATTTTTTCCAAATCACTTAGTTCAAACATGACTGTACCTCCTGTCATTGCTTGGACGTTGCTCGCTGATCGGCTGCACGTGCACGTTTTTGCGCTTCTAGATCAGCTTCGTCAGCCATTTCGGCACGATACTGGACGTCTTCATTATGTCCGATGGGCAGCTTTTTGGTACCGGTTGTCTTGTTCGCCATGTGTAGCTCCCTCCTTCTTCATATAGTGTAGGAAGGTAGCAGCAATTTTATTTGTGAACGGAGATTGGATGGCATCGGATCATCATATTTAGCGGACAAGGAGCGTAGGGATTAGCTATGAGGAATGCAAGCGGGGAGGCGGACCATCGATGGGAGTCATCGATCAGTTTTTCATCACGTTATTTGTTGCCTATGGGATTGTAGCGGGCGGATCAATCGCGGGAGGATTCGGTGCCTTGTTTACGGAGCGTCCGCCTTTTTTGGCCATGTCCATTTTAGCGGATCAGTTGAAAATATGGGGCTTGGTAGGGGCGCTCGGAGGGAGCTTTGATTCGTATATGCAAATTGAAAAAATATTCGTCGGGAATTTTTCCCCTGTTGCCAGACAGCTGATCATGATTTTTGCCGCTTTTCTGGGGGCAACCGCAGGCTCTATCTCCATTCAGTGGCTCGTGCAGGTTCGTTCCTGATGGAAGCGAAAAGTCGAAGCAAAACAATCAAGCGGTACCTGGCTTTGCTCTTGCTAGGCATGATTGCAGGAGGAGCGGTTGTCTTGATTTGGCAGGGGAAATTGATTGAGAGCTTGATGAAGCAAAATCAATACAAAAGCGCAGAAATCGTACGTCTGAATGAAGTCATCGAGGATATGAAACAGCTGCAAAAGGTGGCAAAGAAAAAGCAGGAACCAATCATTGAGGAGGTCAAGGTGTTTGTCCTGCCGCCTCGTCCCCACGAATTCATTGAAACGGCAGCCATACGCCTGATTGAAAAGGAGCTTGACCCGCTGAAAGGCATGAAGTCGCGAACGGTAGCGGATTTGCATGCCATTTTGCACGAATTGCTGTATCGGCGAGAGTATTTGGTGGATGGGAAAACGGTAGAGGTTCGGCTGAAGACGGCGTATATATCCAGTGTGCTGGAAGTCTACGTCACCATTGAACTGAAGCCAGAGGTTCCTTAAATGCAGAAAGATGAAACGAATTCCGGCGTGGTACGTATATGTTGGATAGAGTGCACGAGCAGCATTGCTCGGCGGATGAAGGAGGAGTATTGAATGTCCATGTTCAAAAAGTTGCTGGCAAGCGTTGGAATCGGCTCGGCGCAGGTGGATGCCCGTCTGGCGAAGGAGTCACTCATGCCGGGGGAAATGGTGACAGGGGAGGTACATATCAGCGGAGGAGATATCAGCCAAGAGGTTGATGAAATCTATATGTATGTCATCACCCATTACGAGCGTGAAACGAATGATACCAAAGTGAAGGAAGATTGCATCCTGCTCAAGCATCGGTTGTCGGATCGTTTTGTGCTGCAGCCAAAAGAGCGTAAAGTGATTCCGTTTTCCTTCCGCTTGCCGTATGAAACGCCGCTTACCATGGGCAGACAGCCTGTTTACTTGCGTACGGGTCTGGACATAAAAAATGCGGTTGATCCCGGCGACTCGGACTTTATCGAAGTATTGCCGCATCCATTGATGTCCAAAGTGCTTGAAGCTGTGAAAGAAATTGGCTTCCATATGTACAAAGTGGACTGTGAATATAACCGTCATCTTGGGAGAACGTATCCGTTTGTCCAAGAGTTTGAATTCCGGCCGAACGGCAAATACAGAAGCCGTCTGGAAGAACTCGAAGTGGTATTCTTCCTGCGTGAGAATGAGTGTGAAGTATTGCTGCAGGTAGACAAGCGTGCTCGCGGGCTTCTCGGTGCCTTTGAAGAAGCGTTTAACCTGGATGAGCGATATGTGCGTTTCCGGGTGAGCACTGCGGATCTTAACCGCTCAACAAGCGAGATTGCCCGCTCGATTGATGAACTGATCGACCGTGCCAGCCGGTAAATGAAACCTTTTTAAAGGAAAATCACCTGTCAAGGGTGATTTTTTTTTTGCATGTATGAAGCCATATTTTTCTGACAATACTGGTGCTAGATAAATATCGAGGAGGAAGAATTTACTCATGAACTTATTAGAAAAAACAAGAAAGATCAATGTCATGCTGCAAAAAACGATGGGGGGAAGCGGTGTCACCTATCCGGATCTCGCCAAGCTGCTCTCTGATGTGATCACATCCAATGTGTATATTATTACAGCGGATGGAAGTCTCTTGGGAAGCGGATTTTCACAGGAGTTTACTTTACAGGAAGAAGGCAGATTCACCAGTCTTTTGCCCGAGGGCTATCACGAGCGGTTGATGAAAGTGGAGCAATCTCTGGCCAATGAAGGGGTAACGAGTCCCTTTAGCATGGTGCCTCGTGAATGGCACAATCTGTTCCCGCAAATGGTAACGACCATCGTGCCGATCAATGCCGGGGGAAGCCGATTGGGAACATTGGTATTGCTCAGAGCGTTCGGTCACTTTGAGACAGAAGACTTGATTCTCGCGGAAATTGGTGCAACCGTCATTGGAATGAAAATCGTGCGTCATCGTACGGATCAGATTGAAAACGAAGTGCGTGACAAAACGTTTGCGAAAATCGCACTTTCTTCCCTTAGCTACAGTGAACAAATCGCCATTGAGAAAATCATGGAGCAGTTGGACGCTAAGGAAGGCTTGCTGGTAGCCAGCCAACTGGCAGATCAAGCCGGCTTGACCCGATCCGTAATCGTCAATGCACTGCGCAAGCTGGCAAGTGCCGGAGTGCTGGAGTCGCGCTCTCTCGGAATGAAGGGTACTTATATCCGAGTCCTGAACGACAAGTTCCATGCTGAGTTGCAAAAACTGAAATCCTCCTAATAAAACAAAGTCGATCCTTGTTCTGATGACAGGATCGACTTTTTTTTTTTTCAATGAATTTATGAAACATAACAGTTGAATAAATTTAGAAAATGGATTATATTCCCTGTAGACCGAAAATAATGGGGGATAAGGATGCTGCTTTTATGGAAACAATCAAGCTTTCGTCTGTATTGGCTTGGTCTGTTCCTTTCAGGGCTGGGGGATCAGTTTGGGTGGTTGGCGTTAAGCTGGTTTGTGATGAAAAAAACAGGCTCGCCGCTTGCCATGGGGGGAGTGGTATTCACTTACTTTCTTTCACAAGTCACGGCTGCCTTGGTAGCAGGGGTGTTGCTTGACCGTTTTGATCGTAGAAAACTGATCATCGTTGACAACCTCCTCAGGGGGATGATCTACATCATCATTGTGTTATTGCTCCAGACCAACGCTCCCTTATGGATGCTGTATGCTTGCATCACCATTGCCGGGTTGCTAGCGCCGCTTAGCAATACAGGAGCCCAGACGATGCTGCCGCGTCTGGTGCCGGACAAGGATCTATTATTAAAGGCAAACGGCATCATGGAAACAAATTGGCAAATCGCTTATCTACTCGGGCCGGCTGCAGCAGGTGTACTCGTGTCATGGGTAGGAGAAGCGATGGTGCTAATCATTGATGCTGTAAGCTTCTTTCTTTGTGCAATCTGCTTTTGGTATCTGCCTTCCGACCATGACAAAGAGGAAGTCAAGGAACGCAAAAAGGAGAGCAAATGGATCAGCTCCCTCTTTGATTCGTTGCAAGCAGATTTTCAAACCGGCTTCCGTTATTTATTTTCCAAGCCATTGTTACTCTTGCTCATTTTATTCACGTTTTTGTTTAACATGGCGTATGGTCCGATTGAAGTGGGCTTGCCGCTCTATGTAACAATTGTTTTGGCGGATGAAGCGACATCCCTCGGTTTGTTGTGGATGGCGTTTGCGATTGGATCGCTGGGGGGCTCTCTGTTTTTCTCGGTGGTGAACTGGAGGGTGCCTACCGGATACACATTAGCCATGATCATCGTGTTGTGGGGTGTCACAACACTGCCTCTGGGCTTGTTTCACCGTCTGGACCTAGGTATGATCTCCATGGCGCTGGCTGGAATGACATTTGCACCATTCGGGGTGTTGTACCGGACCTACCTGCAAAGACAGGTCCCTCAGGAGCTCATGGGAAGAGTATTGACCTCGATCCGGACCATTACTGGGTTGGGCTTGCCGGTAGGCTCTTTTCTTACAGGATGGCTCATTCCATTGATGGGGATCAGCCAGTTGTTTCTTGCGGCTGCGCTCTTTTGTATGGCCACTGGTGCTTTTGCGATGCTCGCATTGCGGGGCATTCGACCCTGACACGATTACTTTCGATTAATCAAAGGGGCAAACAAGCGCTTTGCGGTTTCCGGCAATACGAGATACGCTTTGGCTAAAAGATGCAGCCGGGTCGGGAGGGCAATTTCCTCCCGCTTTTTTTCTGCCGCACGAACAATGCTGCGGGCGGTCTGTTCGGCCGTGAGAAGATAAGAGCCCACATTTTTGCGATATTGTCCTGTCGCGTCGGCTTGATCGAGAAAAGGCGTGTCGATGGGGCCTGGCATGGCACAGGTAATATGGACACCGCTGCCGCGCAGCTCATGCCGCAAGCCTTCGCTAAACCGGATCACCGCTGCTTTGCTGGCAGCATACACAGCCGCTTTTGCCGAAGCGACATGTCCCGCGAGTGAAGCGATCTGGACGATCTGCCCGCATTGAGCAGACACCATCATGGGCAAAAAGGCGCGCGTCACATACAGCATGCCCATGATATTCGTATCGATGGTTTGACGAATGTCTTCAATGCTCATTTCCAAAAAGGGTGTGAACCTGGCGATCCCGGCATTATTGTAGAGAAAATCGCAACGTTCAAATTGTATTTGCACCCATGCAGCAAAACGTCTGACAGCTTCGTTGTCGCAGACGTCAAGCGGATAGGTATGAAGTTGCGGAGGGGATCCGAGGCTTTGTTTAATTTCCGCGAGGCGTTTTTGATTGCGGCCCGTGATGATCACTTGGTCCCCTTTTTTCAGGTGCAGTGCCGTGATGGCTCTTCCCAAACCACCAGCCCCCCCGGTGATGACTACGATTCGTGGGTGATTTTGCATGTTTTCCCCTCCTTTCTGTTGGTACGATGTCCTTGTTGTTGTGTACACGCACCTCTGTTCCTTTGGTTGCCAATCCCTAGCCAAGCATCGAATAAGGAGCATACCACTGGTGAAGGATAGCTCTAGGAGGTGATCCCATGAAACCAGTGGTGAAATGTAGTGTAGCAAACTGTTCTTACTGGGGCGAAGGCAACAACTGTAACGCTGAAATGATCATGGTGGAAATTGACAGCCATGCGAAAGCGAATTTCGATGCAGAGTTCGCAGGCGAATACGGCTATGACACCCAGCATAAAGATGCAGCCAAAGATTCATCTGCTACCTGTTGTCACACCTTCAAGCCAAAAGCATAATTCAGGATCTCGTGGAAAAGACGTATCTGTCGAAAGATACGTCTTTTCTGCATGTATGCTAGCTGCTATTCCATCTCCATTTCTTTTACAATCGCAGCCACTTCATCCCAGGAAAAAATCCTGCGAACAAGAGGCGGGAGCTCGCCTTGATTATACGGGGTATCGAAAAGAAGCACGGGGATTCCCAACTCTTCCGATAATTGCAAAGCGTTTTCCAGACGATCCTCGAGAAACAGATCTACATTCCATTTTTTTGCCGCTGTGCATTTGTCATGTGATCCAATCAACTCAATTTGATGATAGGGGATATCGTAGCGTTCGAACCACTTCAACGTAACATCCCGATGCTTGTCCTCTCTGGCGCTGATGTACACCAATTGATGAAGCTGTTGTTGATGCCATGCTTGCAGGACCTCATCAGCTAACCCATGCACGGGTGCTTCCCTGTACAATCGGGGGCCATATTCATCCAGCCATACCATGAATTCTTCATCGCTGATATTGTATACGCGTGCCAGATTGTATTCCCGACAGTCCGTGTACGCCAAATTCTTGCCAAAGGCTTCGTTCATCAAGGGCACAATACTGCCGGGATCCGTCACAGTACCGTCAATATCAATGCCAATCGTTAGGGACTTCTCACGTTTCATCCTCTCGCCTCCAGTTTAAATTGTACACTGAAAACAGAGAATAAGGCTACTTCCTTCACCACAATCACTTTGTGAAAAGGGGTCTGATCAAACATGACGTACGATCCAACCAACCGTATGAATGCTGATCCGAAGGAAGCTGCGAATGCCAGCAACATGGTTAATGGACAATGGGATACAGAGCTGGCAGCTGACACGTGGATGGGGGCTGTTCTCAATCCGGATGTGAGCTTGTCATCAGACAAGAACAAGTCGAATGACACGAGCATGTCCAAGAATCAAGGGAATGAAAAAATGACCTACGACCCCTACACGCAGACAGAGAGTTACCAAAGCGGCAACACCTCAAACGGCGGTTCTGTAGTGCAAGCCTCACCTGGACAAGGCGAGATGCAAGCGAGTACGGAAAACGCAGAGAAGGCAAATGAGAACAAGCCTGTTGTCAAACGAATGATTGTAGATGACAACATCGCTGATTGGGAAGGCGGGACCAAGTACGAGGTAGCGGCGGAAGTAAGCCCGACTTATTCGGAGATCAAGCCGCGCTCACCGGTGTCCGAACCATCCGCGGAAAACAATCCCGGTGGTGGCATGGGCTTGACAGCAGTTGGTTTATCCATTCTTTCGCTGTTCTTGTTCCCTTATCTGATCGCACCCATTGGAATGATTGTGGGCTATCTCGCTTTCCGTAGAGGGGCTCGCACTTTGGGGATATGGGCGATGGTAATAGGCGCCATCGCGATATTAGGCGCAATGGTGATCTACCCATATTTCGTCGCCAGGTAGCTGAGAAGCAGGCTTTGCCTCTCCCAAGCGGGGAGGCTTTTTTCACTGTATCAGAAAGTATAAACTTCACGACTAATTATCCTGATACAGCATGAAAAACTTCCGCTAAAGAAGGACTCGACAACTTCTTCGAAAGGACTTCTATTAAAGTTTTTCTTATTTTGCTTGATAATAGGGAGAGTGGAAAGGAGTCACGGCTGCAATCACGGCTTCACAAAAGACGTTCGCGCGGACAATCCGATTATTGGTCAGCAATCCGTAAGCGCCTCCTTTGTGATTGCTTCCTTCCATCCCAGCCAATTCATCAATCACGGCACGCAGTTCGATTTGTTCATTTTTCACGCGTTCCCCGATATGGAAGGGAATCGGGAATGCCAAACCTTTTCCGATTGAAAGCTGATGACCATCCCAAGCTGCACAGATGGAAATCAGATACCATTGCTGTGTATAGATATGATCGTACGTAAGACCGCCCTCCAAGCCAAGGCCAATCTTTGCATCTGGCACTTGTGCGAGGACTTTCTGGGCTCGGTTTATCGCGCCACGGATGGTTTCGTCCTCCGAGAGTGGCTGATCGGATACTCCGGAGGGCACTGACAAGCAGACTGGTTCAGTGCCGGTAGCCAGCTCGACCGCTTTTCGCTTTGCTAGATTGGTCGTTCCCAAGGCATAGCGCACCAAGTTAGGCTCATTCATCTTTACGTATTCCCCTTTTTTCTTGCCAAGATTATCTCTCAGTATATCATTCTATGGTAAAATGTTTGCATATCTGGCCGACAGCATGCCAAATAATGCGATGAAGAAAGAGGACGTACCATGAAATTTACCAAAATGCATGGATTAGGAAACGATTATGTATATGTCAATGCATTTGCTGAAAATTTGACAGACGTTGATCTTCCCGAACTTGCCAGACGGGTGAGTGACCGGAATTTCGGGATCGGTGGAGACGGGCTGATTTTGATCATGCCTTCAGAACAAGCCGATTTTCGCATGCGCGTATTCAACAATGATGGAAGTGAAGCGAAAAACTGCGGAAATGGTTTGCGTTGTGTCAGCAAATATGTGTATGATCACGGACTGACGACAAAGACGACGTTCACGGTGGAGACACTCGGCGGAATTGTGGTTCCCGTTGTAGAGATTGGCACGGATGGCAAGGTGAGTCGGGTAACAATTGATATGGGCGAACCACGTCTGGAGAGGGAAAGCATCCCGATGAGCAAAGAAGGCTCTTCACCGTATGTCGAACAGCCCATTACGGTCAATGGCCGTACTTTTACGATGACTGCTGTATCCATGGGAAATCCCCATGCTGTCCTGTTTGTGGATCGGGTGGATGAACAGGAAGTGGTGGAGTACGGACCGTTAATTGAAAAACATGAATGGTTTCCGGAGTGGGCCAATGTCGAGTTTATCCAGATCTTGAATCGGAATGAAATCCTATTTCGTGTATGGGAGCGGGGAACCGGAGTGACCTTGGCTTGCGGTACAGGTGCTTGCGCTGCTGCCGTTGCGGCGATTTTAAGCGGGAAGACTGACCGTACTGTCACCGTTCATTTAAAAGGTGGCGACTTGGTAATCGAATGGCGCCAAAGCGATAATCATGTATATATGACCGGGCCGGCTGCAGAAGTGTTTCATGGCGAGTATCTGGAGCAGATCCCAATGAGAAAAACCCCTTAATCCTAAGGGGTTTTTTCTTGGTCTATTGGATGCCAGCAGCAATTTTGATCGCTGCTTGATGGCTCGGATCAATCTGGCTGTCTTTATGACGCAGACTGTTTAAGAAATGAATGTCAAAGTGGCCATCGAAAGCATTGTCTTTAATATATTCGATATCATGCGGCATGGAGGACATGGAAGCGGCAAGACGTCGTCCATCTACTTCCACGATTACTGGACGGACTGCCCAAGAAAAATTTCCTCCCCAAATTTCTTTGATAATGGCTGAATCTGCAGCTGTCAATGGTTCTGTGTCAGAGTGAAAAGCACCAATGGTTCTCTTTACTTGAAATTGTTTTCCGGTTTTGAAATCAGTCACAGTAGCTTCTGCATTAATCGGGAATACATATTGCGTTCCTGTAAACCAGTCCAGATATTCACCATACTTGCTGCCCGGCGTATCCAGTTCAGGAACATGGTGCACCGGAATTTTGACAATCTGACCGATAGACAGATATGCATTGCTGCCGAGCTTGTTTACCTGCAAAAATTCGGACATTGGAATGCCGTGATCAATCGAGATGGACCAGCCGGTATCCCCTTGCTGCACCTTGTAATCGATCATTTCAACCCATGGCTCGTCCGAATCTTGCTCTGGCTCCACAACTGGCTCCGGTTCAGGCGCTGGCGGCTCACTGACTGTTTCAGATGAATCCGCAGGCGGTGTTTCAGGTGTGATGACAGGTGTTTCTTCCTGTTCAACCGGTGTTGGCGCTTCAGGCTGCTCGGCTGGAGTAGGCGCTAGTTCTGTTGCTGGCTCTGTTGTTGAAGGTGCAGATGCTGTTGGTGCTGTTGGTGCAGAGCTTGTCCCGTTTTGCGGAATGACCAACACCTGACCGATATTCAAACTGTACGAAGTCAATTTATTGGCATCCACGATTGCCTGGATGCTCACTTTATAGCGATCGGCGATCTTCCACAGTACATCTCCGCTTACTACTGTGTACGTGTTAGTCTGTCCAGTAGGAGGTGTTGTGGCTGGTTGTTCCGGCTGCGGTGTTGGCTGGGTCTGCTGTGCAGTGGGAGCAGGGATCACCAGTTTTTGCCCGATAGTAAGCTCAAAGGCTGTTAATTTATTAGCGTCAACAATGGATTGGATGCTGACCTTGAATCGATCCGCAATTTTCCACAGCACATCTCCGCTAACCACGGTGTACAATGTGCCGCCTACAGGTACTTCTGGTGCAGGAGTAGGAGTAGGAGTAACAACGGGTGTGGTTGACGCAGCAGTTGTTTCGGGAATCAATATTTTTTCTCCGAGAATCAAGCTGTCACGTGTCAGTTGGTTGATCTCTTTAATTTTTGCAATGGTGGTTTGGAAGCGAGTGGCTACTTTCCACAAAGTATCACCGCTTTGCACGGTATAAATGGTTGATTTCGGAGGGATATACAAGGTGGAACCAACAAAAAGGGAATCACTAATTAAATGATTCGAAATTTTCAGATGTTCAACGGTAACATTATACTTCCAAGCCAATTTCCCTAACGTGTCACCAGATTGAACGGTAATAGTTTGGGCAGAAGCGATCGATGCTGGCAACAAAATAGCACCTGTGAGTAGCGTGGGCAGTACAAAGCGCTTCCATGATGGTTTCGAAAACATGTGACTCCTCCTTGGCTGCGAATACAGGATGTTTGATGGCTTAATTGTAAAGGGAGGAGAAACATTCTTTCATTGGATAAAAACATCCACGACTCCCAAGCTTTTCCGGTCGTGTGAAGAAAGTAGGGGAACCGAGTTTGAGGAAATAGGACAAACGTCTCTATTTTTATTGAGCTGACTGCCGATTAAGGGCAAAAGAAAAGGTAGGTATCAGATGGGATTTTCCCCTGATTCCTACCCTGTTTCTCCAGAAAATAAGCGCAAAGTCTTAGACTCCTTTTCTAGCCGTTATAGACCTCTGTCAGGTATACATCCGTATCGATTCGTTCAAACTGGCTGTTTTTCTTGAGCATGCTGTCCAGCTCTTTTTGCAGACGTTTGATTTCATCTTCCATTCTTTTGATCTTTTCTTGAACAGGCATAGTCGTCATGGCTTCCCTTCTCCTTTGTGTGTAAATTATATCTGAATTTAATGACAATTCTAACAAGTGAGCCTAAGGCTGTAAATACTCAGTTTATGATGTAAGCGCTTGCTTTGTTAAATGTTTTGTGACAGGAATTATCCACTTTTTTCAGGCGTTCACTGCGTGTACGAAGGAAACGCTAAGAGAAAACAGTTTTTCAACTGAACGTTATGGAAAACACCGGGTACTTTCAGTTATGATGAAAGATAGGCTGTACTTCGACAAGATGGAAGGTGTCTTATTTGATTTACCTCGATAACAGCGCCACAACACAACCAGACCCTCAAGTCACGGATGTGGTAAAGCGTGCAATGGATGAATACTACGGAAATCCCTCATCTCTTCATAAATTGGGAGTTGAGGCGGAAAACGTTTTAAAACAGGCGAGAGGTGTAGCGGCCCAGGCATTGCGCTGCAAACCGGCGGAAATCATCTTTACTTCCGGTGGAACGGAAAGCAACAATACCGCACTCAAAGGAGTTGCGCTTCAATATCAATCCAGAGGCAAGCATATCATTACCTCACAGGTTGAACACCCCAGTGTCTATGACGTTTGCAGACAATTAGAAGAATTTGGATTCCGCGTTACGTATTTGCCTGTGGATGCGGATGGCCGAGTATCCTTGGAAGACGTGAAAGCCGCGATCCAGTCTGATACAATATTAGTTTCGTTGATGCACGTCAATAATGAATTAGGGACCCTGCAGCCAATAAAAGGCCTGGGAGAGTATTTGAAGCAATTTCCCAAGATTCTGTTCCATGTGGACGCCGTGCAAAGCTTTGGCAAGATGGCGATTGCTCCACGTGAATACGGGATTGATTTACTAAGTGTTTCGGCCCACAAGTTTCATGGACCGCGAGGAGTTGGCATTCTCTATAAAAGGGAAGGGATCCAGCTGCAGCCTCTCTTGATGGGCGGTGGTCAGGAAGCGGGTATCCGTTCCGGCACCGAAAATATTCCGGCGATCGCGGGGATGGCCAAAGCGATTAAATTGCTCGAGCAAAGAGGGGCACACGAAACAGCGCGGATGGCAGCTATGATTAGTCGATTGCGGGAAGGCGTCGCGAAAATCTCCGGCTGTGTCGTCAATACGCCGGAATACGGAATCGCTCCGCATATCCTCAATTTCTCCGTACCGGGTGCCAAAGCGGAAGTACTGGTGCATGCTCTGGAAGAACGAGGTTTTTTTGTTTCGACGAAATCGGCTTGTTCGTCTAAGCTCAATGAACCCAGCCGTGTCTTGATGGCCACCGGCATGGAGCGGGCTCGTGCCTTGTCCTCGGTCCGAATCAGCGTAAGCCATCATAATACGATGGATGAAATGGACCAGTTTGTAGCTGCTTTTGGGGAGACGGTGGAACAAATCCGTCCCTATATGAACGTGTAAAGGATGACTAACATGAACTATGATCATATTCTCATACGTTACGGCGAACTCGCCTTAAAAGGAAAAAACCGTGACGCCTTCGAAAATACATTGATGCGCAATGTGCGGATTATGCTGAAGGATTTTCCTGAAATTCGGGTAAGCCGCAATTATGGTCGGATGTATGTACAGCTGAATGGTGCTGATGCACAGCCCATACTTGAAATATTGCAGCGTGTTTTTGGAATTTCCTCGATCAGTCCGGTAGTAAAAACAAAACAGACGGAGGAAGCGATCAAGGAAACGGCGTTGCAAGTGATCAGTGCGATTCAGCCTCAGCCACGCACCTTCCGGGTGGAAACAAGACGCGCAGACAAACGCTACAACATCTCCTCAATGGAAGTAAGCCGGAGAGTAGGAGGCTATATCCTGCGACAGCTTGAAGGCATTAAGGTCGATTTGCATCAGCCGGAAGCTGTAGTAAATATCGAAATCCGGACGGAAGGGACGTTTATCAGCAGTCAGACTCTTCCGGGGCCAGGTGGTTTGCCCGTTGGCGCAAGCGGCAAAGTGCTTCTGCTGCTTTCTGGCGGTATCGACAGCCCGGTTGCGGGATGGATGATGCTAAAACGCGGCGTTACCCTAGAAGCGATTCACTTCCACAGCTATCCTTTTACCAGTGAACGCTCCTTGGAAAAAGTGCGCGATCTCGCTTACAAGCTCACTCGTTACGGTGGAAAAATCAGGTTACATGTGGTTCCCTTTACGGAAATTCAGACGGCCATCCGCGACAATTGCCCAGAAGACTATTTGATTACGATCATGCGTCGCTTTATGATGCGGATTTCGGAGCGCATTGCGGCACAAACCAATGCACTAGCCCTGGCAAGTGGGGAAAGTCTGGGACAGGTAGCATCTCAGACATTGGAGAGCATGAACACCATTAATAGCGTCATCAATATCCCGATATTACGACCGTTAATCGGGATGGACAAAGTGGAAATTACCGAGATTGCCAGAAAGATTGATACGTTTGATTTATCAATTCTTCCTTATGAAGATTGCTGCACCATCTTTACTCCGAAAAATCCAGTGACACGTCCTAAGCCCGGGATCGCGGAAAATTATGAAGCCGTACTGGATATCGAGACTTTGGTGGAAAATGCAGTGAAAGGTACGGTTGTCGAACCGATTATTGGCGGAAAGAGAGAAGCAGCGGTTGTCGATCTTTTCTAAGCGGGGAATGGGGAGGAGAAATCAGTGATTATCCGGTTTGAACGTAATGGAAAGAAAAAACATGGGTGGATGGTAGAAGAAGAAAACAAGGTTCGCGTGATTGAAGGTGACATCTATAAGCGGGATGGCGGTAAACCGGTAATGACTGGCCTGGAGGTTCCGCTAAGTGAAGTCCAGCTTCTTGCGCCAAGCGCGCCTAGTAAAGTAGTGTGCATTGGGATCAATTATGAGGATCATATCAAAGAGATGGGAAGCGAAGTGCCCGCTGAGCCGTTGATGTTTTTGAAGCCGTCCACGACAGTCATTGGTCCGGGCGACACAATCGTGTATCCGTCCGCTACACAAAATCTTCATTATGAAGGGGAATTGGCGGTCGTCATCAAAAAAGAAGCGCGTAACATTACGGCTGCAGAGGCTGAAGACTATATACTCGGGTTTACCTGCGCTCTCGACATTACCGCCCGTGATCTCCAACAACAAGACGGGCAATGGACCCGAGCGAAAGGCTTCGATACGTTTTGTCCGATTGGGCCAGCCATTGCAGCAAAAGTCGATTATCAAGACCTGCGGATTGTTACGAAAGTGAATGGGGAGATCCGGCAGGACGCATCGACAAGTCAGATGATTTTTACCGTTCCACAATTGCTTGAAGCTGTGACATCTGTCATGACGTTGCTTCCGGGGGATGTTATGCTGACGGGAACACCCGCTGGAGTCGGACCGCTTCAGCCAGGCGATGAAGTGTCCGTTACGATTGAAGGGATTGGAACCCTGACAAATAAGGTTGTTCGTGAATAGAAAAGCAAAAGAAATTCCTCTTTCGCCTTCACAGCAAAGAGGAATTTCTTTTTGTACGACCATGTATTCTTAGGGAGCGGTTGCCCTTGCCAGGAGATTATAGAGGTTCTTCGTTAAGGTTTGGATCGTCATGAGTTGGATGGGATGCCGGTTCATGTCTGGATAAATCTTGGTGAAAATTACGGTTCTCATACGCCATGTTAGATATGACATGCTGCCCCTTTTCCCATCCTGTTGCTTTTCCTAAACGCGCTTCATTCGTAGGTGCACCATAAGGACCTTCGGGAAATTCTTCTGGAATGATCTCATTGTGCTGCGATTCCACGGTGGAAAGCTCACTGGAGTATTCATTCTTGTATTCTTGATAGGTTGGTTTCGGTTTTCTTTTACCCCACATGTGGATATGCACCTTCCTTCACTGTTTTTGATAGTATGAAAAGGTGGCAGCTTCAATATACTTTTGGGAAAATGAAGCAACATATTTTTATTGACTTATTAAAAGAAAAGTTGTAAATTTTAATACTATTGAATTTATTATTGGCAGTTGGGTGAATCCTTTTCTTCATGAAAGGATAAAATAAGTTAGTAAATGACTCTTGACTTAATTATATGATTTTTGTTATATTACTCTTTGTCAGCTGATTCATAGAAATCACCAAGAATTAACACTTGCTTCTTGTGAGCTGACATGATATGATCGAAAAGTCGCCTTGAGGGCGATTCGGTAATGTTCTTTGAAAACTGAACAGCAAAAGCGTGAAACAAGTCAATCAAATCACTTGTTTCAAATAAGCCAAGCTTAAAGCTTGAGCAACGATTAAACACCAATTTATTGGAGAGTTTGATCCTGGCTCAGGACGAACGCTGGCGGCGTGCCTAATACATGCAAGTCGAGCGAGGGTCTTCGGACCCTAGCG
>DASQNU010000015.1:0-3644 GCA_035644815.1 Bathyarchaeia archaeon
AAACGAAAAGTCGAACTGGGCGGCGGTGATGAACGGATCGCAGCCCAGCATAAGCGCGGCAAGCTGACAGCGAGAGAACGTCTCGATATTTTGCTGGATCGGGACAGCTTTGTCGAGCTGCAGCCGTTTGTGAAGCATCGCGCCACCAATTTCGGTCTGGACAAGCTGGACGCGCCTGGGGAAGGGGTCGTTACTGGATACGGAAAGATAAACGGGCGCCTTACCTACGTATTTGCACAGGATTTTACCGTATTCGGCGGGGCGCTTGGCGAAATGCACGCCAAAAAGATCGCTAACATCATGGATCTTGCAGCGAAAAATGGAGCGCCGGTGATCGGTTTGAACGATTCGGGAGGAGCCCGCATCCAGGAAGGTGTCGTTTCTCTAGATGGTTACGGTCATATTTTTTATAGAAACTCCATCTACTCCGGGGTCATTCCGCAAATTTCGGTCATACTCGGTCCGTGCGCTGGCGGTGCCGTATATTCCCCAGCGATTACCGACTTTGTATTCATGGTGGAACAGACGTCGCAAATGTTTATCACAGGGCCAAAGGTGATTGAAACGGTAACCGGTGAAAAGATCAGCAGTGAAGATTTGGGCGGGGCATCCGTTCATTCCGCCAAGAGCGGAAATGCGCATTTTACCGCCGCAACCGAAGAAGAGGTGCTGATGCAAGTCCGCGAACTAATGAGCTACCTGCCGCAAAACTATCGGGAAGAGCCGCAGCGCATTCCGTATGAAGGGGACAGCGGTGATTGGATTGAGGAGATCATCGAAACGGTCCCGGTGGCTGGCACCAAGGTGTACGATGTGAAAAAAGTACTGAAGCTGCTTTTGGACAACGGAGAATTTTTAGAAGTACAGCCTGATTTTGCACGCAATATTGTCGTGGGCTTTGGGCGCATCGACGGTCAGGCAGTCGGCTTGATCGCCAATCAGCCAAAAGTGATGGCGGGGGGACTCGATATTGACTCCTCCGACAAATTGGCTCGCTTTATCCGTACATGCGACTGCTATAATATTCCACTGATCACGTTTGTAGATGTAACGGGATTTTTCCCGGGCATCAACCAGGAGCATGGGGGAATTATCCGGCACGGGGCAAAAATTTTGTATGCCTATTCGGAAGCAACTGTACCGAAGATCTCCGTCATCACCCGCAAAGCCTATGGCGGGGCTTATGTTGCTCTTAACTCGAAAGCCATTGGCGCAGATGTGGTCTACGCGTGGCCGAATGCGGAGATCGCCGTCATGGGACCAGAAGGAGCAGCGAACATTATTTTTGCCCGGGAGATCGAGCAAAGCGAGAACCCGCAAGCGATGAGGCAGGCAAAAATCACCGAGTACCGAGAAAAATTTGCCAATCCGTATGTGGCGGCTGAGCATGGCATGGTGGATGATGTCATCGATCCGCGTGAAACACGCAAATATCTCAAACGTTCTTTGGAGATGTTGGCGACCAAACAGGAAAAACGTCCGGACAAAAAGCACGGAAACATTCCCTTATAAATTCCTTTTTACTGGATGGAGAAATTTACCCAATTGGATTATACTTAGGAAACTACGACTTTCCGTCTTGCTTCTCTGACGTGAGAGCCTATACTTGCCCATGAGACAGGCCTGTGCCCTATCGTGGGTTGAATACATATGTGTAGGGGGAATTAGCCTTGATTAACCAGGAACGTCTGTTAAACGAATTTCTCGAGCTCGTCCAAATCGATAGTGAGACGAAAAACGAAGCGGCCATCGCGAAAGTGCTGAAAGAAAAGCTGATCGCACTTGGCTTTACGGTAGAAGAGGATGACGCTGCTGCCAAAACCGGACACGGCGCGAACAATCTGATCGCAACATTGGAAGGTACCGGCAAAGGACCAGTCATTTTGTTTAGCAGCCACATGGATACGGTTGTTCCGGGAAATGGCGTAAAGCCTTCCATCAAAGATGGATACGTGGTAACGGATGGCACGACGATTCTCGGTGCCGACGACAAAGCGGGCATCGCTGCAATCTTTGAAGGTATCCGTACGGTAAAAGAAAACAATCTGCCATACCCAACCATTCAAGTGGTGCTCACAGTTGGGGAAGAGTCGGGCTTGGTAGGCTCCCGTCATATGGACAGCAGCTTGTTGAAAGCGGAAATGGGCTTTATCCTTGATTCGGAAGGTCCTGTTGGCCAAATTACCGTTGCTGGTGCAGGTCAATACCGCATTATCACGAAAATTCACGGAAAAGCGGCACACGCAGGCGTGAACCCGGAAGATGGTGTGAGCGCAATAACCGTTGCTAGCAAGGCAGTTTCCCGCATGCCTTTGGGCCGTATTGACGAAGATACCACTGCAAATATTGGCCGTTTTGAAGGTGGAAAAGCGTACAATATCGTAGCTGATTATGTAGAGGTATGGTCGGAAGCGCGTAGCTTGGTGATGGAGAAGCTGGAAGAGCAAGTGAAGAAAATGACCACTGCTTTTGAAGAAGCCGCTAGCGAGATGGGCGCAAGATGTGAAAATGAAGTGATCTTCATGTACCACGGCTACAAGTACGATGAAAATACGCCAGTAGTGGCAAAAGCGATTAATGCAGTAAAACGCGTAGGGCGCAACCCGGAACTGGTCAAAAGTGGCGGGGGAAGCGACGGTAATATTTTTAACGGCTATGGAGTGCCAAGCGTAAACTTTGCGATTGGATATGAAGAAATTCACACGAAAAATGAGCGTATGTCCATCGAAGAGCTGAATAAAACAGCAGAATTGGTAACGGCGATCATCCAGGAAGTACTCGAATAGAAGGAAAAGCAGGAAACGTAAAAGAGGACAGGGATTTTCCCTCCTCTTTTTTTCGTATTGTATGGTCTTTTCTTTTCCCGCATATGCTGGAAAAAGGGAGAAGGGAGGCGAGCCGATGTTGGGAGTAGCCGCAGCTAAAGTACGGAATGTCCAGCAGGAGCAGGATGGATGGCAGCTGCTGGAGGTTGAGCAAAAGCATAATGGAGAGCGGGGACTCGCCATCTGTTATTGGAGAGAGACAGGGAGATGCAGCGTCGGTGAAGAGATCCTGATCAATACTACTGCGGTAGAACTAGGATTAGGCACGGGGGGCTGCCATTTTGTCATCGGCAAGCTGTTCGAAACCCCGCGTGATGATTATTATCCCAATGCTTGGGGACATATTATGAAGATGCGTTACACACCCGTGCAAATCGCCGTTGATGCAGTAGAGGAGCAAGCGAGTCCCTACCATGACCTGTTTGTCAGCGAGCAAAAGACATTGGAAGGTACACCCGTGTTGATTGCGGAGCTGCACAGTCTGCTGCCGATTTTCGCTCTGGCTGCACGGAAACAAAAACCGGATTGGAATATCGTCTACTTGATGCCGGACGGAGCTGCTCTGCCGATTGCAATTAGCCAGCATGTGCGCCATTTGCGAGAAGCGGACGTATTGAATGCGACACTCACGACCGGACACGCATGGGGCGGTGATTTGGAGGCTGTCAATGTGTATACCGGACTGTTGGCAGCAAAATGGGCAGCAAAGGCAGACCTCATCATCTGTACCCTCGGGCCGGGTGTAGTCGGAACGGGCACATCGCTTGGTTTTTCCGGGATGCAGCTTGCCGAAGTGATTCATGCAGTATCCTTGCTTGC
>DASQNU010000016.1:0-3538 GCA_035644815.1 Bathyarchaeia archaeon
AGCTGTAGGTTTACCACCGGAGGACATGCCTGTTCCGATTTTTGATACGGTACTGAAAGGCATCAAAGTAGTAGGCTCCATCGTGGGAACACGCAAGGATCTCATCGAAGCCTTGCAGTTTGCTTCCGAAGGGAAAGTAAAAACCATCGTGCAGACGAAACCACTGGAAGAAATTAATGAGGTTTTCGACCAGATGGAAAAAGGAGAAATTAACGGTCGTATTGTTCTCACTTTTGAATAAGCGTTGTTCACACATCCCTCTGACGTGCCTTGCGCTGTCGGAGGGATGATTTATTTTTTGATGACAGTTTTCCACTTGAACTGCTAATGTGAACATTAAATAAGCTTATGTCAGAAAGTGGGACAAAACACATGGCGGAAAAAGAGGTTTTGTTGCAACAGCTATCGGATCATGTCTGGATCTACCCTCAGGGTAAAAACTTGGAACGGATTGAGCCAGTAGTAGGCGTAATCATTACGGCTAACCAAACCGTATTGATTGACTGCGGAAATAGTCCGGGACATGCCAGAGCGATTCAGCGGGCGCTTCATGAAAGAAAGGCTCCTCCTGTTTCAACCATTATTTATACCCACCATCATTGGGACCATACCTTTGGCAGCTGTGTCTTTGACGCGGAAGTAATCGCCTGCCAGCAGTGCGCCGACGAGATGGAGATCGTGGCCAAGATTCCGTGGGGCCCATCATGGCTGGAGCGTGAGATGAGGGAAAATCCTTTACTGGAAAATAGCAACCGAGCGAAGCTTCTTGTCGTCGACGATTGGAGCGAGCTTCGGATCGTGAAGCCAAGCCGTGTCTTTACCAATCAGATGACGCTTGATGTCGATGGGATCACCCTGCAGCTGCAATGGGTAGGCGGTCCTCATGCGAGCGATTCAATCACCGTGGAAGTGGTTGACCAAGGAGTGCTCTTCGTAGCAGACTGCTTCTATCCACCGCCGTATCATCTGCGTAAGCCAAACGATACCCCGGATTGGAACATGCTCAATGGATTACGAAAAGAGTCCATCCAGTGGTATGTTCACGGGCATGGTGAGCCGCTAACGTCCGATGAAATACTGAAGTTATGCAAACACGGTTAATAAAAAAAGTATCACCCTTGTTTGGGTGATACTTTTTACACGAAAATCAAGTGTTAGACAGGCTTTGTCTTTTGAACTTATCGATACACGAACGCGATTAAGAAATATGAACTTCCTTGGTTGCTTCGGTGCGCTTGCGAAGGCCAACCGCAACGGTAATTGCGCCCAGAACGACGCCGACGACCGGTACTATCAGAGCTGTACGGAAGCTGTCGAGTTCCGCTTGAGGCATTCCCGCTGCTCCTGAGGCACTGACGTAGACAGTGGTAACCAGAGCGAGTCCGAGTGCCGCGCCGAACTGGAATGATGTGTTAAAAAGCCCTCCCGCAAGACCCTGCTCTTCTTCCCTAATACCATCTGTAGCGGCGATCGTAAGTGGTCCGTATGCAAGTGCAAATGCAAAGCCAACCAGTAACAAGGAAGGTAACATGACCGCATAGATCGAGTCGAGACCTATCAGCAAGAACAAGGCGTAGGCTACGGCAGCAATGCAAAAGCCCCAGAAGATGACACGAACATTGCCGAAACGGCTCACAAGCCATGGAGTGAGAGTCGGCGATAGTACGGCATCAATTCCGATAGCCAAGAGTGCGAGTCCTGTTTCTAACGATGACCAGCCACGTAATTCTTGCATATAGAGAACGGTGATGAACTGAAACCCAAAGAACGAGCCTGCGAACAACATACCGCCGACGTTGGCGCGTATCAGTGAGCCGGAGCGAAGTATACCCAGACGCACCAGTGGTGAAGCGGTACGCCGCTCGACTATCACAAAAATTACGAACAGAACGGCGCTTGCAGCAAGTGTGCCGATCGTCCAATTCCATCCCATGTTAGGCGATTCCACCACCGCGAAGACTAGGAGGAGCATCGCCCCTGTCAAACTGATTGCACCGGCCAAGTCGAAACCTTGCGGGGCTTGTTCAGGACTGCCAGTATTCTT
Organism: Bathyarchaeia archaeon; assembly: GCA_035644815.1. GTDB lineage: Bacteria > Bacillota > Bacilli > Brevibacillales > Brevibacillaceae > Brevibacillus_F. The sequence goes on from DASQNU010000016.1 coordinate 2,045, forward strand.
GATAAGTCTATATCCAGCAACGAGAATGACGAACGATAATATTACAGGGCCAAAGAATACCCACCGCCAGCTAATCTCGGTCAGCATGCCTCCGACGACGAGACCCAGTGAGAAGCCTCCCGCAGCTGTACCCGCATAGATGGAAAGGGCTTTGTTGCGTTGTACTCCTTCGCTGAAACTCGTTGTGATAATGGACAGACCGGCTGGTGTCATGAACGCAGCGCTCACGCCCGTCATGAATCGGGCGAGAATCAGGACCCAGCCGTTGGTTGCAAATCCGCCGAGTCCCGAGAAAACCAAAAATACGGCTAGCCAGAAAAGGAACATTCTTCTCCTGCCGAACAGATCAGCGGCTCGCCCTCCCAGCAGCATGAAGCCTCCGTATCCAAGTACGTAGGCACTTACCACCCATTGAAGGGAACTGGTTGACATGCCCAATTCAGCTCGGATCGACGGAAGTGCCACTCCCAACATGGATACGTCGATCCCTTCCAGAAAGATGGCACCGCACAATACGAGCAGGACCCACCACGATGTTTTACTCTTATCTTGAACTTGCTTTTGACGGTCATTACTTTTCATCGGTAATGCCTCCTTTCGAATGTGATCAACCCACATTCTAAAGATTGACATTAGTGTAAAAGCAACAATTTTTTTTATAACGTAAAGGGACACGTATTACAGCTGAAAATCTCATTGACATTAACATTAGTGTCAACCCTTATAATGAAATCAAATGTTGCTAAGGAGGGTTCCACATGATGATAAGCCAACTGTCAAAACTAACCGGTGTAAGTCCGCGATCCATCCGGCATTATGAGAAGAAAAACTTAATTTCCGCCAATCGCCTTACAAATGCTTATCGGGAATTTGATGAATCTGCTATTACTAGAATCAAAACCATTCAATTGTATTTGAGTTTTGGTTTAACTACCGATGAGATAGCAGAAATTTTAAAATGCGAGGATAACCTGCGTGATATGGACATGTATTGCGAAGAAATGCTGGAGCCGTATGTAGCGAAACTACATGAAGTCAAAAGCCAAATGAATATGTTGGCTTCCGTTCAACAACAGTTGGAAAAGCAAATCAACCAGATCAAAGAAAATCTTTCTCCGATATGTAGACAATAATTCACCAAACACCTAACTCAAACGGAACAGATGCCGTTTTTTATTCCGTCCAATGGTATCATTCTGCATGATTTGATTTTTTCAACAAGTTACAACATTACAACATTGCGTAACATCTATTTTTGAAGCATATCCTTGCCATAAAAAAATTGAAGCATATCTTTGCCGAATTGGAAAAGATATGCTTCAATTTATATATGGAAACTCACATTAGCTGATTATGTATGGCGGAGAGAGTGGGATTCGAACCCACGCACGCCTCACGACGCCTAACGCATTTCGAGTGCGTCCCCTTATGACCACTTGGGTATCTCTCCAGAATATCCCGAAGCAAAAATAACTATAGCAAAAATATTTTCCC
>DASQNU010000017.1:0-3171 GCA_035644815.1 Bathyarchaeia archaeon
AGTAGATTCGTTTTCCATTTTTTCACGAGAAATACCTCCCACGCCTAATTGGCTTTATATGTGTATGGATTGCTCCATGACAACCATGCTTTACTTCGATTGGTAAATAAAGGCCCGGATAATGTGGCGTTGTGCGATGAAAAAGACGATCAGAATCGGGAACACCAAGATCACATTGCCCGCCATGATCATGTTCCAATGCTTTCCGCCTTCTGACGCTTTCAACATCCATATCCCAATCGGCAATGTGCGGACACTATCGCTGTTGGTCATGATCAACGGCCAGAAATAATCATTCCAGTGATAGATGAAGCTGAACAACCCAAATGTCACCAGCACCGGCTTCGCCATCGGAACCATGATCCTCCACATGATTTTCCATTCGCTGGCATCATCCAGACGCGCTGCCTCTATCACCTCGTCCGGAACCTGCATGAAGGATTGCCTGAGCAAAAAAATCCCGAACGCGCTTGCTCCATAAGGCAATATCAATGCCCAAAGCGTATCGACCAATTGGAAATGACTCATCTCGACATAGACCGGCAGAAAGACAATCTGCGGCGGAATCATCAGGGCAATCAAAGTCAATCCAAAGAGTGCATTGCGTCCCCGGAACTTGTAACGGGCAAAGGCATAAGCCGCAGGCACCGCCGTAAAAAATTGCAGTAGCAAAATCCCCACAGCCACCACTAGGCTGTTTAACACGTAAGTCAAAAACGGTCCAGTCTCCCACGCTTTGGCAAAGTTGCTAAAATCCCAAATCTGCGGCAGCAACGTCGGTGGAAACTGAAAGATTTCCGGCAATGTCTTAAACGCGGTTAACAGCATCCACAAAAACGGAAATACGAAAACCAGCGCTACTCCAACGAGCAGGACCCACTCCACCGCTTTTCGCGGGTAATACAGCACACGATTCATGCCAAGACCTCCTTTCTCTTACCGATAGTGAACGCGCTTAGCTAGGAACAGGAAATGAAAGAGCGTCAATACCCCTGCCAAACCGAGCAATACAACCGATGCAGCTGAGGCAATCCCACCATTATAAAAGTCCATGCCTTGCTCATAGATATAGAAAACGAGCATATTGGTGCTGTTCACCGGTCCGCCTTGGGTCATGATATAGATCGTATCGAAGACCTGGAAGGAAGAGATCGTATTGATCACCAGCAAGAAAAAGATGGTCGGCGACAGCATCGGAATCGTGATTTTATAGAGCGTACGCCATGCCGGTGAACGATCCAAAGCAGCGGATTCATAGATATCCTTTGGAATGCTTTGCAAGCCGGCGATAAAGATCAAGGTGTTGTAACCGACGACCTTCCAGACGCTGACGAGCACGAGTGAATAGAGCGCCGTGCTCGGATCGGCCAGCCAGGTCGACGGCGGCAAGCCAACACTCTCCAGCATGGCATTGAGCAGACCGTATTGAGTGTCCATCAGCCACATCCAGAGCATCGAGACCGAGACAAGCGAGATAATGTGCGGACTAAAAATAGCTCCCTGCACCAGTCCATAGATCTTCGCTTTTTTGTTCAGCCAAAGCGCGAGGAAAAAGGCAAGCGCGATTCCCAAAAAGACAGTTAAAACCGTATAAATCAACGTGTTCTTAAGCACAAGATGAAAATCCGGATCAGAAAAGAGCGTGCGGAAATTGTCCAACCCGACCCATTCCATCTCTTCCAGATTCAACAGCGTCCAATCCTGAAAGCTGAGATAGATCATATAGACAATGGGATAAAAGAAGAAGAGAGCAAAGAATAACAGTGCCGGCGTGACATAGAGATACGGACGAAGTGATTCAGTCCAAGGCCGTGTTCTCGACTGGACCTGCGGCACAGCAGCCGGCGAGCTTTCCGCTACGGCAGAATGTTCTCTCATGAAACAATCCCTCCCAGCTGCTCCCCAGTCATGATCCGGATCGACTCATGGCGCACCCTCGCACCCGACTCTTTTTCAAAGCGGTACAGATCTTTTTCTTCCACAACCAGCTCTGCCAGTATGCCTTCCTCCATGAATTCATCCGCACTCGACTTCGCAATGATACGCCCGCGACTCGTATCCAGATAGTAAAGCACCTCTGAGCCTAGAATCTCTCGAGTGATGACTCTTCCTTCGAGCTTGAGAGCTGCTGTTGATACTGTTTCCTTTCCCATGCTTCGCAGCTTGACTTTTTCAGGTCTGAAGCCTATGTGAAAAGCGTCAGTCCCTTGTGCATGAATGATATTCATCGGGGGTGAACCGATAAACTGGGCGACAAACAGATTTTCCGGGTCATGATACAGTGAAATCGGCGAGGCTACCTGTTGGATCACCCCTTCATTCATCACCACGATCTGATCGCCCATCGTCATCGCCTCCACCTGATCGTGGGTGACATAGATAAATGTCGATCCCAGCTGCTTATGCAGGCTGGTTAATTCAATCCGCATCTGGCTGCGCAGCTTCGCATCGAGATTGGAAAGCGGTTCGTCCATGAGAAACACTTGCGGCTTTTTGACCATTGCCCGGGCGAGTGCCACGCGTTGGCGCTGTCCCCCCGAAAGCTGGGAAGGCTTACGGTCAAGATAAGGGGTCAGACCTACAATCTCTGCAATCTCGGCGACCAGTCGTTTACGCTCCGGCTTGGGCACGCCCCGGTTTTGCAGGCCAAAAGCAATATTTTCAAAGACGCTCATCGTCGGATACAAGGCGTAGTTTTGGAATACCATAGCCAGATCCCGCTTCCCCGGAGGCATATCATTCACTTTTTTGTCTCCGATCCAGATCTCCCCCTCGGTCACATCTTCAAGTCCGGCAATCATCCGCAGCGTCGTTGATTTTCCACAACCAGAAGGACCGACCAGCACCGTAAAGGATCCATTGGGAATGACCAAATCAAGTCCTTTTACAACTTTCTGTCCTTCAAACGATTTACCCACATGATGCAAGGATACTTGAGCCATGTATGTACACGTCCTTTCCATTGATCTGAATGCAACGTAAAGCTGTAACAGGGCAAACAAAAAAACCCGAAATAGCCATCTCTCCAACTGCGCGATGGGACGTACTATTCACAGGTTTTTCTCCATGGACTCCAACCCAGTGATTACTCTATGCTTGTCAGTCTCTATATTACTGACAGTATATTAACCTTCATTACGAAAATTGTTAAAAAATTGCATTTTCTGTTAA
>DASQNU010000018.1:0-9645 GCA_035644815.1 Bathyarchaeia archaeon
TACCATCTTCAGTGGTTGCCGGGCTTCATCGGGCCAGTCCCTCCGCCGCTCTCGATAAGGATCATCGTAGCTATCAAGTTGTCCAACAATAATCTTTATTGTATACAATACAGGTAAAATTGCAAATCTTTTTTTATTGCTTAGATAAACTTCTTTTCTTGGGGGGTATTTGTGCAAACATTGTGGTGGGGGAAGGGAAAAACGGGCGTGGGCTGCGTTCTTGCCACACCCGCAAGGGAGTGATTTGTGTCCGGTTCCGCATCCAAAGCGGTACGTCACGCAAAAGGTTCGAGGAAGCTTATTCATACGTAGAGGTTGCGCGACAAACGTGTAACGCTTTGGGATGCTCCACCTTTGCAGGTATGGCAAAGACTCCGCCCCGTCCCGTTTTTCCCTTCCTCACGTAACGGTTCCCGATCCTCGGGATGGCCCTTTTGAAATACATTCCTTCTAAATTAACTTTGATGGAAATAACTTATATAGAAAAGATTCCGATCTTTCTCTGATCGGAATCTTTCTGTTTGTTCAGCGGTTTAAACCGTCGATGACTTGAATTGTGACGGGCTCTTGATGGCTTCAATCAAACTCGTAAAACCATCAGCGCTACGACCGTCGGCAACCCGCTGCTCTGCCAGAGCTTGAATGGCGGAGAACATGTTTGCGTCGATACCTGCCTCACGGCTGGCGCGGGCAAGCAGAGCGAGACCCGCTGCATTAAGCCCAAGTGACGACCCGAACGTATCCGGATATTCTCCCCGGTCAATATCCGCTGCAAGCTGGTCTGACCGTTCCGCCGCTACGACATTGCGGAACCACGTTTCAGCATACGGCTGGAAATCCGCAGCCTTGATTCCTGCCGTACCGACCAGGGCGAACGCATGAAGCCAGCCGGCCGAAGTGGCCCAGAGCAGCGCCAGCATCGCCAGGTCATACAGCGTTGGAACGCCAGTATCCTTATCGAGGAAAGGGCTGTTGGCCGACAACACTTTCAACGTCGCCTCATGGCGGTCGTAAGTGGTCCGCGAGCCACCGTATAAAATCATCGCTTCTGGCCCTCCTATACTTGCCGGCCCGGCCATAATGACGCCGTCAAGATAGTCGAAGCCGCGGGATTCTGCCCACCGAGCCGTCTCCCGCGCTTCTTCGGGCGTTCCGGTCGTCAAATTGACAAGGACTTTCCCTTCGAGAGAGTCTTCGTTCGGAACAAGGAGCTCCATTACAGTCCGATAATCGAGCACGCAGATGATAACCAGCGGACTTGCCGCTATCGCTTCCCTCAACGTCGCTGCCCTGTTCGCGCCTGCGGCAACGAGATCGTCCGCCTTGCCCTCCGAGCGATTCCAAACGGTCGTAGGATGACCAGCTTTCAAATAAGCGGCGGCCAAAGCGCGGCCCATCGAACCGAGGCCGATAACCGTCACCGGTAGTTGATTGTTTGCTGTCAACTGAATCTCCTCCTCTTATAGGGGTTAAAGTCATTCTAAAGTATGACACTAGTGTCACAGTCAACAATAACGATGACTTCGGCAATAAAAGGTGAGAGCTTCCGTTCTAATATTTATTTCAGCTATATTCCAGATTTAACTTTTGGCGGCGCTTGAGTATATACTGTTCCCCCGCCCCTACGGTTTCCAGATACCTTAGAATCAAAAACCGCCCTTCCACTGGGAAGGACGGTTGGTTATTACGCTTGATTGCTAAGCTTTTGACGCAGTGCTTGCAATTCGGCACTCTCCAAATATTCATCATACGTGATCTCTTTATCGATGACACCATTTGGCAGAATTTCAATGATTCGTGTCGCGATGGTCTGCACAAATTGATGGTCATGCGAGGTGAACAGGACGCACGCTTGTGTATCGATCAAGCCGTTGTTCAACGAGGTGATCGATTCGAGATCCAAGTGGTTGGTCGGTTCATCCAAGATGAGCACGTTGGCGCCGCTGAGCATCATGCGGGACAGCATACAGCGCACTTTTTCCCCTCCGGAGAGAACATTCGCTTTTTTCAGTGCTTCATCGCCGGAGAACAGCATACGGCCGAGGAAACCGCGAACGAAGGTCTCATCCTGGTCTTTGGAATACTGACGAAGCCAATCCACCAGATTCAGGTCAACGTCGAAATATTTGCTGTTGTCTTTCGGGAAATGATTGAAGCTGGCTGTTACGCCCCATTCGAAAGTGCCGCTGTCTGGCTCCAATTCACCGGAAATGATCTGGAACAGCGTCGTGTAAGCAAGCTCATTGGTTCCCACGAAAGCAATCTTGTCTCCATTGTTGACCGTGAAGCTGACGTTATCCAGCACTTTTTCGCCATTGATCGTCTTGCTGATACGATCGACAGCCAGGACATTTTTACCCAGATCGCGCTCAGGCTTGAAGTTAACGAATGGATATTTACGGCTGGAAGGTTTGATGTCATCCAACGTGATTTTATCCAACAGCTTTTTGCGGCTGGTCGCCTGCTTGGACTTGGAGGCGTTGGCGCTGAATCGCGCGATAAACTTCTCCAGTTCCTTGATTTTTTCTTCTTTTTTCTTGTTCTGGTCACGCATCATTGTCAAAGCCAATTGGCTGGACTCGTACCAGAAGTCGTAGTTACCTACGAAGATCTGGATCTTGCCGAAGTCGATATCCGCAATATGCGTACACACCTTGTTCAGGAAGTGACGGTCATGGGAAACTACAATAACGGTGTTCTCATAGTCTGCCAGGAAGTTTTCCAGCCAGCGGATGGATTCGATATCCAAGTGGTTGGTCGGCTCGTCAAGCAGCAAGATGTCTGGGTTGCCAAACAGCGCTTGGGCCAAAAGCACGCGAACCTTTTCGCTGCCTTCCAACTCTTTCATTTTCTTGTCGTGCAGCTCTGTCGGAATGCCGAGACCGATCAGGAGCGCTGCTGCATCTGGCTCTGCCTGCCAACCGTTCAGGGTTTCAAACTCCCCTTCCAGCTCAGATGCCTTCATTCCATCCTCTTCCGAAAAGTCAGGCTTGCTGTACAATGCGTCTTTTTCTTCCATGATCTCATAGAGTCGCTTATGACCCATGATGACGGTTTTCAACACTTCATACTCGTCAAATTCAAAATGGTTCTGCTTCAATACAGCCAAGCGTTGTCCCGGTGTAATGTGGACATGTCCGCTGGTTGGATCGATTTCTCCGGAGAGAATTTTAAGAAACGTCGACTTCCCCGCACCGTTTGCTCCGATCAGACCGTAGCAGTTGCCGGGGGTGAACTTGATGTTCACGTCTTCAAATAATGCGCGTTTTCCGTAACGCAGGGATACCCCTGAAGTACTAATCATGTATCTGGTACCTTCCTTTTTCCTTGGTTAACGAACTTTTACCCGTTCCTGAATACTATACCAGTTTTTTGACCCGGGACAAATACTCTTCTACATCATCGTACATTCCTGCCTGGTTTGCATACTTCACATAATTTTTTACCGTACGCAGCCATTCTATCGTGGAAGGCTTGGTGCCTGCAATGGCTTGTTGCAAATCTTTCATCGAGATCGGGCGTTCGTTGCCTGTCTTCATAATTTCCATGATAACCATTTCCGTGGCAATTTCTACCACGTTTTCAATATCCGCTCCGGAATACAGCTCTGTTTGTTGGGCGAGCTGGGCAAAATCGATAGCATCGACGGGACGGTCAGCCAGTTTTAATTGGAAGATGGTGGCACGCGCCTGCTCGTCAGGGGGTGCTACAAATATCAGTTTATCGAAACGTCCTGGCCGCTTGAAGGCTGAGTCTACGTCCCATGGCATATTGGTGGCTCCGATGATCAGCAATTGCTCTGTAGAGGAATCAATCCCCTCGATCTCGGCAAGCAACTGGTCGATCACGGTTCGCATATGCTGCGAGGATGATTTGCTGCGGCTAAATCCGATCGCATCCACCTCGTCGAAAAACAATACGCCAGGCTTCATCGCTCTTGCAGACGCAAAGATATCTTTTAGATTTTGTTCGCTCACACCTTGATACGGATCGAGAATATCCGTGATATGGACAGGGGTAAAACGGGCGCGACACTCTCCTGCAGTGGCACGGGCAATAAACGTTTTCCCGCAGCCCGGAGGTCCATACAGCAAGATACCTCCGCCAACCTTTTTGCGGAACCGAGAAAACAGTCCTGGTTTGAGAAACGGATTGATGATTTTCATCCGAATCGTCTCTTTTAATCCTTCCAATCCACCAATATCCGCAAACGTTATGGTCTTTTTCGACGTGGACAGGACTTCCTTTTCCGCCTTCGTCATACCGCCCTGAATGACTTGCAGCCCTGCTGCTTCCCGAATGGATGGCGTGGGCGCAGGCGCAGCCATCACCGGAACTGCGGTAGGCTCCTCTTCTTCCTGAATCGCTTCTGGAACGTTCAGAGGGGAAATGTCGGGTGCAGCGGCTGCATGTGGAGCAGACAAGGACGCCAGCTCGGCAAAAATTTTGGCCTGCAGCTCGCCGTCACTGTGGGCAAGCGCTTTGGAAAATGCCTCCAACACTTCACTCATCCGGCCTTGTTCTTTATATTCCAACCCCAGCAAATACCAGGCAGATCCATTATTCGGATTATCCTCCAGCATCTTTTTGATCAGATCGACTTTATCCATTTATGCTTTGCTCCATTTCATCCAGATTTTATAAATCAGTGGTGTCGTCCAGCTCAAAATGACGAGCACCAAGTATATAGGGGCAATGATACCGGTTGCTACTCCCCAATCCAGCCAGTTCAAAACAAACATAAGCACGATAAATCCAAGCCAGACAGGAATCGGTCCGCCCAATTTCATGATCAAGCGCTGCGGAAAGAACAGAAAATGTGTAGCCTCGTCTAAATCTTTCAAGATCTCCAATATGCGTGTATCAGTCGGATCCATCAGAAAAGCCTGACGATAATATTCACGAGCCTGCTTGAAATTTTTACGCGATAGCTCCGTCATGCCCATATGAATCAGCTTATTTTTTTCGGAATCAGCCACCTGTACGTATTGTTCGAGGAACTGGTCTTGTTCGTCATGTTTTTCTTTTGCCACCGAAAACATCAGCTGGTAATGAAGAACATTGCTGTTTTCCGGATCGATGCGCAGGGCTTCCTCCAGTAAACGATCCGCTTTATCCTCATGCCCTGTAAGCAGCATCAAATACCCGTATGCAGCTAAGGAGTCTGCATCCTCCGGGTTATGCCGCAGCGCGTGTAAAAATGCTTCTTCGGACTCAACATACTTTCCGCTCTCCAAATAAGTAACACCCAGCAAAAAATAGCAATATTCTTCGGGAAATCCCACTCGCAGTGCTTCACGAGTAAAGTGGATCGCTTGTTCATACTGATCGAGGAGATAATGACAACGTGCGATTTTATACAGTAAAAGTCCATTCTCCGGATAATGAGAGAGCAGCTTCATCCCTTTTTCCAGCGCCTGTTCAGCGCGCCCCATATCCAGGTAATGATTGACCTCCAAGACGGCTTTATCGTAGATCTGATCAAGCTCAGTCGACATTCACAATCCCCCCGATCAACGCTGCAAGTCCCAAATCTAGGCCAAAGCCTGCGAGCGCCCAAAGAATCGCTTTTTTCAAAATCGGTTCATCTCCTCCGCCTTGGAATTGATGAACTTTATATTTCGGTTTCAGCAACAAATAAAAGCCCCAGCCCACAAGCACACTGGAAATTCTTACCACCCATCGCACGTCTCTTTGTTCATATGGTAAAATGTCGGCGGAGACCAAGGCTGCCACTACGGCTTTCGCAATGATCAGCAGAATGCCGAATGCAAGCAGCAGGTTAAGTCCATTCTTATTCGCCCGCAACCACTTCGCATTCTGGGTGCCCAACACCAGCGTAGGCAAGATTCCACCGAAGAAGGCGACATAGAAAAAATTTTTGATCTCGTAAGACTGTGTTTTGTAATTTTGCTCCTGTTTCAAAGACGCTTGCAGTAGATCTTGTACCACCGTTTTTTCCTCCAGCTTCTTTCTTTTCTCAGTTAAGAGTAAAGGAATCAGGAAACTTTGTAAATAATTGGGGAGTTTTGGAGAATCAAAAAAACCGCAGGGTCGACATAGCGTCTTCCAGTGCGGTTGCTTATTTTCCCAACATCTTTTCCAGTCGCTCCATCCCTTTCAGGATATCCGCTTCCAGATTTTTCACCTTTTTTATGATGACATGGGGCTCGTCCAGCTCGATGCTTGGATGCGCCACTACTTGATATCGGTTGATGGACAGGTCGTATTGGTTTCTGCGGATCTCGTCCACGGACACCAGAAAAGATTGATCCGTCCGCTTCCTGCTTTTTTCCCTGTCAAGATGATGAAATCTTTCGATGATATCGGGGATGTCGCTCGCAGCTTGCGGGGTGCGCTTGTCATCCAGCGAAAACCCGTCCGCTTCCATGCCATAAAACCAGACTTCCCCGGTTCCTCCCTGATTGGTCTTCGTAAACAGAAGAATCGCGGTAGAAACGCCGGCATAGGGACGGAAAACACCGCTCGGCATAGAGATGACCGCTTCGAGCTTATGCCCCTCGATGATTTCCTTGCGAATCGCTTGATGGGCCGCCGATCTGCCGAAGAGCACACCATCCGGCACGATCACCGCACAACGTCCACCTGTTTTCAGCAAGCGCAGAAAAAGAGCCAGGAACAGCAGCTCCGTCTTTTTGGTCTTGGTGATGCCGAGAAGATCGCTGGAAACCGTTTCTTCATCCAAAGTTCCCTTGAATGGGGGATTAGCGAGGATCAAGGTATAGGTCTCTGCCAGCTGATTCTGTACAGACAATGAATTGCCATAGGCGATCTGGGGATGCTCTACCCCATGCAGCATCATGTTCATCGCCCCGATCCGCAGCATGGTGCGATCGATCTCAAAGCCATGAAACATATCGTGGTGAAAATGATGGCAAAACGCAGCATCACGAAACAGCTGCGGATACGTTTTTTTGATGTACATACTCGCCGCCACCAAAAAACCCGCTGAGCCCATGGCAGGATCAACAATGACATCGGTCGGCGCAGGTCTTGTTAACTCCACCATCAACTCCACGATGTGACGGGGGGTGCGGAATTGACCGTTTCTCCCCGATGTGGCCACTTTTGCCAGCAGGTATTCATACAAGTCCCCGGTCGTATCTCGATCCTGCATCGGAATCAGCGAGATCGTCTTCGTCACTTTTTCCAGCATTATCGGGGTAGGAATCATGAACTGGGCATCCTCCATGTAGCGCGCATAGGCAGAATCCGGATGCTTGTGCAGCTGTTTGATGAACGGAAAGACTTCCCGCGAAAACCGTGTATACATCTCATCAGGCGGGCAGGTCATCAGCCTGCTCCACCGCAAATGGTCGTGTTCCGGAGAAAAAACGGAAGCCTCTACTTCCTCCAGTCCTTTCATAAACAGTAAATAGGTGATTTGTTCAATGACAGTCAGCGGATTGGTGATTCCGCCTGTCCAAAAAATTCCCCACAGCTTGTCAATCTGAGTTTTCAACTCTCCGGTAATCATGGCTGTTTCCTCCGTTCCTGCTCCCATTATACTAGTCGTTGAAAAGCTCCGCATCCGATTCAGAGTGTTCCATGCATGAGCATTCGAGCCATCCATACGGCACCTGTCACCGACAAGATTGCCAACCCCACCCCGCTCAGTAGCCCGGTAATCATTCGCAGCGGATTGTTGCTGACTCGCCATCCTTTTTTCTGGGTCACGCCATCGATCAGCATGGGGACATTGAGTACAATACCGAGCCATAACGGCAGCAATAATTTCGCTGCCACCAGTAAAGGAACGCCTAAAAACCCCAGAAGAATCCCTGTGCAACGGGCACACACCGGGAAAGGCTTTCCGCGAAAATGAAAGCTGCGAGCAGGCAGGCGATGACACGGCATGAAAGAGAGTGTGACGACTTCCTTGTAGATATGTTTCATCAGCTTCATCCGTTGCAATCACAATCGCAGTCCGGCTTGCCATCACAATCGATGCAGTTAACGGGAAGATCGATATAGTGGCAGTCGATGCAATCGCTCTTCCCACGCTTTCTTCTCTTGCGGGACACATAATACAGAATGGTCAGCAATAATAGCAAAACACCCGCCGCTATGAAAGCGATGGCGAGCACGTTTTGCTCCGGACTGTTCATAAATAAATATACGCCAGCTCCGCCAAGAGCCAACGATAATGAAAATAGAATAAAGACCATCGATTCCTCCTCCTGCATGATCAGAAATAGGTCTGATACGACACCTTTTGCTGACTGTATTTCTTTCTAGTATGCAGGATTGCAGTCGTAACCATCGATATCAAGGCTCCATACAGAGCCACGGCCATATCCTGTTGGGCATCCCACTCGTCTCCCTGTGTTCCGAGAAACATGGTCCCGATCTCGGGAGCGACGATCTTGGCAACCCACATCTCGATCAGTTCATAAAAAGCACCAGCAGAGAGGACCGTGATCACCGTCAGGACGTAAGCCCATATGCCACTTATGCGGACCTGCCTGGAGAGGAATTCAAACGCAGGATAAGCCAGCAATAACCCAAACGAAAAATGGACAACCCGATCGTAATGATTGCGCTCAAAATCAAAAAGCCCGTGAAGCCATACATCAACCGGCGTCGTTGCATACGTATAATGCGCACCCAGTGTATGCAATCCCAAGAACAGCAGCAGTTGGCCATAGGAAGCATTGGAAAAAGTAAACCGGTGATAAGTAAGGCTGAACACAATCACCGTTGCAAAGACAAGCAGATTCTCCAATAACCAGTTGAAGCGGTGCACTGGGTTAATCGCCATCCATCCCCAAAATACAGCGAAAATAGCCAGCATGATCTGTAATTTCCGATTTTCCCCAAAGGATTGTATCATTTCTATGTATCCCCCAAATCACGGTCCAGCGTTTATGGTAATCCATGGACCTTCTTCATATACGTGCCATCCTCTTTTTTGTTGCGTAATTGACACAAAAAATAACCCACACCGATGAAAGTGTGGGTTTACCTTGTCACTTATGAAGTTCTTTCTGACAGCACCTGTCTTCCGCTTCTCCGATCATACATTATGGAGAGGAACAGACTGATCAGTAAGATAAATGCGCCAAATAGATAAGGCAGATCAATCTGGACATCATACAAGATTCCTGCCAAGCCCGGCCCGATGATATTCCCGAGGCTCATATACGCATTGTTCATTCCTTGTACAAAGCCTTGCTCATCCCCAGCCATTTTGGACAACAGCGTATTGATTGCGGGACGCATCACCGAAGTGAATGTAAAGAAAAGCATCGTCAGTATCAACACATACCAGAATTGTCCGGAGAACAGCATCAGGACTAACGTAATGGCAGAAAGCAAAAACGTCAGGTTGATCAATTTTTTCTCGCCAAAGCGGCGCAGCAACCAATCGATGCACAGCGATTGGATAATGACACCCATCAAAGCGCCTACGGTAATCAGAATGGAAATATCGGTCGATGTATAGCCGTATTTCTCATCGACGTACAAGCCAAATATTGCCTCAAAGTTTGCCAATCCAAATGTGAGGGTAAATACAAGAATAAGCAGCAAAAAGTAAGGCGCCTTTACAGACTTGAGCATCTGCAGGAGTATGTTTTCCCGTTTTACTGTAGAGGTGCGCGCCTTCATCTGTGCCTCGTGCGA
>DASQNU010000019.1:0-16623 GCA_035644815.1 Bathyarchaeia archaeon
TTTTTTACGCCTCCGTTCAACGGGGGCGTAGTTTTTTCTGTAAAGAAGAAGGAAAACACCAGTCGATAGAGTAATACTAGGGATAGATATTGTGTAAGAACCGGTGGTGAATGGTCATCGAGCTGACAAAACGGCAAGAAAGAATCTTGCAAATTGTAAAAGATGAAGGACCGATTACAGGTGAGCAGATTGCTGAAAAGCTAAACCTGACAAGAGCCACTCTTCGTCCCGATCTTTCGATTTTGACGATGTCTGGGTACTTGGATGCACGTCCGCGCGTTGGATATTTTTATGCCGGACGGCCAGCAGGATCGGTGATCAGTGAAAGCCTGCACAAGCTCATTGTGAATGATTACAAAGCTGTACCTATCGTACTGCAGGAATCGGCATCGGTGTATGATGCGGTCGTAACACTTTTTCTCGAGGACGTAGGCACTTTGTTTGTCGTCAATCAAAAAGGGTATCTCGCAGGGGTTGTTTCACGCAAAGACTTGCTACGCGCATCTCTGGGCAACAAGGCGCTGGAAGATATGCCTGTCAGCATCATCATGACACGCATGCCGAATATCGTCACGTGCACAGCAGAGGAAACTCTGTTTGATGCCGCGAAAAAACTGATTACGTATCAAATCGATTCATTGCCTGTCGTCAAAGCAAGCGAGGCGGACGGACGGCAGTACGAACTGCTGGGACGAGTCACAAAAACAACGATTACCAAGGCTTTTGTGGAGCTAGCAGAAGAGCCTCATGTATAGGAGGAGAAGCCATGGAGGATAGCCGACAAGGACAACTTATCTATGTCGTCTCCGATTCAATCGGTGAGACAGCAGAATTGGTCGTGCGCGCTGCAGCGAGCCAATTTGACGGACATTTAATTGATGTACACAAATATCCTTATATCGAGGATAAGGATGCTATCGATGAGATCATCGCTTCGGCTAAAGAGTCAAAAGCGATGATCGTCTTTACGTTGGTCATCCCAGAACTAAAGGACTATATGCTGCAAGTCGCGCGTGCGAACCATGTTCCCGTGATCGATGTGATGGGGCCGCTGATGGTGACGCTGCAGCAAACGCTGAAGGTCAAGCCGACCAACAAGCCGGGATTGGTAAGACGTCTGGATGAAGAATACTTCCGCAGAGTCGACGCTATCGAATTTGCCGTTAAATACGATGATGGCCGTGATCCGCGCGGCTTGCTGCGGGCGGATGTCGTGCTGATCGGCGTATCCCGCACATCCAAGACCCCATTGTCGATGTATCTGGCCAATAAGCGGTTGAAGGTGGCCAATGTGCCGCTTGTACCCGAGGTGGAGCCGCCGGAGGAGCTGTTCGAGCTTCCGCCTGAGCGCGTCATTGGACTGACGATCAGCGGGGAGCAATTAAACGGGATTCGCACTGAGCGCTTGAAAGCATTAGGACTGACTGCCCAAGCGAATTACGCCGCTCTCGATCGGATTCAACAAGAGCTGCAGTATTCGCAAAAGATCATGCAACGATTGGGCTGTCCGGTCATCGACGTATCCAATAAAGCTGTCGAAGAAACAGCTAATATTATCCTGGAAATGATCCGCAAAAGCAGGCTGCATAAATAGGCGGACAACAAGAGAAGGATATTTATCGTTTTTGTAGAACTATTGGAGTCGTTGTCAAATCCGTTAACAAGTTGTACAGAAATGTACATGTAAAGAAGGATTTTGGCGAATGCTGACGAATGTTATATCTTCAGTGATCCTATAAAGGTGGAATGAGATGACAGGTCTCAATTCAGAGGAGATAGTAAACCAGGTTCGTGCAGCTGTCGATCTCGTTGATGTGGTCAGCGAATATGTCCAATTAAGGAAGAGTGGACGAGCGTATTTGGGGTTATGTCCCTTTCATTCGGAAAAATCGCCTTCCTTTAATGTGAACGCAGATCGGCAATTTTTTCACTGCTTTGGTTGTGGAGCGGGAGGCGATGTCTTCTCCTTCATGATGAAGATCGAGCAGTTGACTTTCCCGGAAGCATTGCAAAAACTGGCCGACCGGGCTGGGATCATCATCCCGCAGCAGCAAAAGGAAGAATCACCTAAGCATTCAGCCAAACAGCTGATGTATGAAGCGCATCAACTAGTGGCGAAACTATACCATTATGTCCTCATGCATACTCCCTACGGTACGGAAGCCAGACGATATCTGGAGAAGCGAGGAATGTCCGTTCAGACCATCGAGGAATTTCAGATTGGCTTTGCCCCTGATTCCTGGGATTTTCTCACCCAATGGTTGAAAAAGCGAGAGTTCTCTCAGGAGTTAATGGTGGAAGCAGGTCTGTTGGTAAAAAGTGAGAACGGACGTATTTTTGACCGGTTTCGGGGTCGAGTGATGTTTCCCATACATAACTCTCAGGGAGAAGTGATCGGCTTTGGGGGAAGATCACTCGACGGAGCTCATCCGAAGTATTTGAACAGCCCCGAGACACCTTTGTTCAACAAAAGCGCAACCCTTTTCAATCTGCACCGCGCCCGTGCGGTTATGCGCCGCAGAAAGCAAGCCATCTTGTTCGAAGGTTACGTAGACGTCATTTCAGCATCGCAAGCAGGCTTCGGTCAAGGGATTGCAACGCTGGGCACGGCCATTACCGAGCAGCAAGCACGGTTGATCCGGAAGAATGTGGAGCAGGTCATCATTTGTTACGATGGGGATACGGCAGGCCAGGAAGCAACCTCAAAAGCGATTCATCTTTTGCAGGAGGCAGGCTGCATGATACGGATTGCCCCGTTGCCTGCGGGAATGGATCCGGATGATTACATACGCAAATATGGGGCGGAATCATTTTCCCAGCAGGTCTTGCTTCGGGCTATGCCGGTTACAGCTTTTCGTTTGCAACATTTGCGAAGCAAACACGTATTACAAGATAAGGCAGATCAAGCTCGTTACGTGCAGGAAGCGCTTCGCATTATTACCCAGCTCACTAGCCCGATTGAAAGGGACTTGTATGAGCGGCAGCTGGCTGAGGAATTTTCACTTTCACTAGACGCGTTAAAGCTTGAAGCAAAACGGGTATATAAAGAACAAAAAAGTAATGCGCAAAGGGATAAAGTGACGACGGGATGGAATAATAGTATAAATAATGGCAAATTTGCGTTCGCAAAGTCGCTTGCACCTGCTTATGAAACGGCGGAACGAAAGCTTTTGTATTACATGATGCATAAGCGTGAGGTCGCTGACCGCGTCATGCAAGAATGCAAAGCAGATTTCCAAATCGACGAACACAGTGCACTGGCTGCATACCTTTATGCTTATTACGCCGAGGGGTATACCGAAGACCCCGGACAATTCATTCATTACATGCAAGAAGAAAACCTTAAGCAATTAGCCTCGGGATTGGCCATGATGGAGTGCAAGGAAGACGTATCTGATACTGAAATCGGTGACTACATCAGACAAGTGAATAACTACCCGTTGCGTGCCGAGTTGGATCGATTGCGCGAAGAACAGCGAACGCTGAATCTGCAAGCGACCACCGCGGATGATGAGGATACACGCAAGCAACTGGAAATTCAAGCTGCCGTCGTAGGGATGAAGATTCTTGAATTGGAAAATGCTTTAAAGGAAGGGTAGTTCTCAGATCATTCCCGGGGAAGGAGGGATAGTTTAGATGAACAAACAAAATATTACGTCAGACGAAGCCACATCCATCGAGCAGGTAAAAGAACAATTGGTGGAGCTGGGCAAAAAACGTGGCACCCTCACGTATAAAGAAATTATGGAGCGTCTCTCCGGCTTCGATCAAGACTCTGATCAAATTGATGAGTTTTTTGAGTTCCTCGGGGACCAAGGCGTCGAAGTCAACAATGAAAGCGACGAAGAAGTCGATGAAATGATGAAAGACGAAGACCAGGAAGAATTTGATTTTGATGACTTATCGGTGCCGCCGGGGATTAAAATCAATGACCCTGTTCGTATGTATTTGAAAGAAATTGGACGCGTACCATTGCTCTCCGCACAGGAAGAGATTAAACTGGCCCTCGGTATTGAGCAAGGGGACGAGGAAGCGAAGCGCCGTTTGGCAGAAGCAAACCTGCGTCTGGTTGTCAGTATCGCCAAACGTTATGTAGGTCGCGGCATGCTGTTCCTTGATCTGATTCAAGAAGGAAATATGGGCTTAATTAAAGCGGTGGAGAAGTTTGACTACCGCAAAGGCTTCAAATTCAGTACGTATGCTACATGGTGGATTCGCCAAGCGATTACTCGCGCGATTGCGGACCAGGCCCGTACCATTCGGATCCCTGTGCATATGGTGGAAACCATTAATAAATTGATTCGTGTTTCCCGTCAGTTGCTGCAAGAATTGGGGCGCGAACCCACCCCGGAAGAAATTGCGGAAAAAATGGATCTGACACCGGAAAAAGTGCGTGAGATTATGAAGATTGCGCAAGAGCCCGTATCGTTGGAGACACCAATCGGGGAAGAAGATGACTCTCATCTGGGCGATTTCATCGAGGATCAAGACGCGTTGGCACCATCCGATGCAGCCGCGTATGAATTGCTGAAAGAGCAGTTGGAAGATGTGCTCGATACGCTTACCGATCGGGAGGAAAACGTACTTCGTCTGCGCTTTGGCTTGGACGATGGACGGACTCGCACGCTGGAGGAAGTTGGAAAAGTGTTTGGGGTTACCAGAGAGCGTATCCGACAAATTGAGGCGAAAGCCCTACGTAAATTACGCCATCCTAGCCGCAGTAAACGCTTAAAGGATTTCCTGGAATAGCCGATATAGTAATAGATGCTTGCCTACGTTTGCATGCGTAGGCTTTTCTATTTTTCATCCGTCGCAGGCGGAGGCTGTGTGATTCGAAGGAGAGTGGCTGTTTTTGGACGATCAGCGTAAAAAAATCATTATTTCTGAGATAGAAAACTGGCGCAAAAACCATCTTCTGCCCGAACATTATTGCATATTTTTATTGAACCTCTATTCAGCAGGCGAGCATAAAGTAAATCCAGTACCTGCGAAAAGCGGCCGAAGTAGTCGTACCGTTGTGGCGGAGACTCCTGTCATAGCGGCCAGTGGATCGGGTTCCTCCATCATTGTTGAAGCAGAGGAGGGAACGGTAAATGAAGGAAGCGGCGGAGTTCGTTATGTCCAAACTACCTCTGGCGGTTCACAAAAGTTCTCCTGGAAACTTGTGTTATCCTGGTTTCTAGGGGCTAGTGTAATCGCTTCACTCATTTTGCTTGCTTTTCATTTTAACGGTTTTAGTTCGCTAATGCAAATTGCCATCTTTTCCGTTAGTACACTTCTTTTCTATATTCTGGCAGTGTTTTTCCGTCGAAGAAATGCAGGATACAGCCAGCTTTTTTTAGCGGTTTCATTCATTATAGTCACGATCGGCGGATTGTTCATGATTCGTCAGTTGGATTTGGACAAAACGGCCTTGCTCATCTTTTTAACGATCCTGTTCCTCCTTTGGTGCGGAAATGGGCTGTTTTTCCGGCTTGGCTATTATCTGTACTGCGGTTTATTGGGACTGGGGATTATGTATGGTTTTGCCACGATCGGAAGGATATCTGCCGATTACACATGGTGGTCCACGGAGTTGTACTGGGTTCCGGTTTCCCTGCTGATGATCGGACTGGGCTTCCTGTTGCATGAGCGTCAGCGCCAGTTGGCTGGAGCATTGGCCATATGTGGGCTGCTATTGTTCTTCGGTGCAGAAGTTCAATCGTTATACATTGAAAAGGCACGGCAAGAGGTCATCCAGTTATTGCTATTCATCAAGGTGTTTGCTGGTTCCGCTTTATTTTTCCTGACCAGAAGATACTGGTTTTCTTGGTTGCGACTATAAAACTTTGGTCATAAGAAAAAAGACCGGGGTTCCCCGGTGCTTGTTCGTTAGGCTGTCGGATTACCGGCAGCCTTTATGCATGTTAAGTGCCATGAGGGGCCACATCCATCTGGACTTTACGTCCTGGATAAAACGCACGTTCCTGATTCAGCGGATTCTCTTTGGCAGAAATATGCACGGGATCAATGCGATATACAGCAACTTCACTGTTCAGAGAGGAGCGGTATTTCGCCACGTGCTGCTTCGCTAGGGGCTGATCATAGTAGCCAGGCACATATTTTTCAAGCATCGCTTGCAGTGCAGCGGTTGCTTCGTCGAGCTCGGTGACACGCGTGGCATGGCCGAATATCATGACACTCATATAAGCGGTATCCGTGCTGGCAGGAACGGGATCTGCGATAGTGCCGTATTCTTCGCTGACCGTAAAGCAAACGCGGGCATTTTGCTTCATGATATCGCATTTTCGACCAGTATCGGCTCCGTGAAAATAAATGGCGTCTTGATACCAGACGTAATTCAACGGGACGACATACGGTTGCTGTTGTTCGTCGGATAGACCGAGAAAGCCCGCTTTTGTAGCTGTAAGGAAAGTCTCAATTTTTGTTTGATCGGTGCAATCTCGCTTCCAATAACGGATCGGTTGATTCAAGCGGTTCACATCCTTCGTACTTGATGGAATGTATTGTAAAAAAATACTGACCATATATAAAGGTGCAATTTTGGATATTATAATAAGGTCAGATAAACAAATAAAATAATTCACACAATAACCATGAGATCGTGTATAATGATGGGAGAATTACTGAGCAAGCGCTCGGTCAAATTTATATAACCTCAACAACGACATTAATGTAAGTGCTTTCATGATGAAGACGAAGCTCCTTTAACTATGCGTATTTGCGATGAAAGGTGTGGGGACATGTTTTTTGATTTAACGGAAGAACAACGGATGATCAAACGGATGATTCGGGAGTTTGCAGATGAAGTGGTTGCTCCCGGCGCGGACGAGCGAGACAAAACAAAGCAGTTTCCGGTAGAGATCTTTAAACAGATGGCGGATTTGAACTTATTGGGGCTGCCTTTCCCCGAGGAGTATGGCGGGGCTGGCGCTGACTATATCAGTTTTGCCACGGTTGTCGAGGAATTGAGCCGTGCCTGTGCATCGACTGGAATTACGTATTCCGCCCACATTTCGTTGGGAGGCGCACCGTTGAATTTATTTGGCACACCGGAACAAAAAGAGAAGTATTTGACTCAAATTTGTAGTGGAGTAAGCATGGGTTCTTTTGGTTTGACAGAACCGAATGCCGGGTCCGATGCGGGCGGAACCCGTACGACCGCTGTCAAAGAAGGGCAGGAGTGGGTCATCAATGGCTCCAAGTGCTTCATTACGAATGCTTCCTATGCAAAATTCTTGGCACTGACTGCAGTGACGGATAAAGAACAAGGGTCGAAGGGCATCACTGCCTTTATCGTGCCGACGGATGCACCCGGCTTTACCGTCATTGATAATTACGAAAAGCTGGGGTTGCACAGCTCGAATACGACGGAGCTTGTCCTCGATCAAGTGCGTATTCCGGAGGATCAAATTTTGGGCAAGCGAGGCGAGGGCTTCAAGCAGTTCCTCATCACACTGGATGGCGGACGCATCGGCATAGGTGCCATGGCGGTCGGAATTGCCCAGGCGGCCTATGACAAGGCGCTGCAATATGCCAAGGAGCGTCAGACTTTTGGCAATTCGATCTCGAAATATCAAGCGATTCAATTCAAGCTGGCGGATATGGCCATGCAGATTGAACTCGCACGCAATATGGTATACAAAGCGGCGTGGCTGAAAGACAATGGGCGCAAATTCACAAAGGAAGCAGCCATGGCGAAGCTGTATGCATCTGAGATCGCAATGTCCGCGACCCATCAAGCGATTCAGATTCACGGCGGCTATGGCTACATGAGAGAATACCAAGTAGAACGTTTCTTCCGTGATGCCCGTCTGCTGGAAATCGGGGAGGGCACCTCCGAGATCTTGCGCATGGTCATTGCCAGAGAGATTGGCTGTTAAATCGCATTGACATCAATCCCTATCGAAGGATAGGGATTTTTCGCGTTTTTCGCTGTTGGGCTTTTTTCCCCGAATAGGTTAGAATAGACACAATGGAAGGTGAAAACATATGAGCTCGATTGTCATTTCCCGGCGTTTGCGACATATCGCCCAATACTGCCTGCCGGGCGCCAGAGTGGCTGATATCGGATCAGACCACGCTTTGCTGGCCTCATATTTACTACTGAATAACATCGCCTCCTTTGTGATTGCAGGGGAGTTAAATGAAGGACCCTATCAATCGGCATTGCGTCAGATTGAATCACTGCGGCTTCAAGACCGCGTCTCCGTTCGAAAAGGAAACGGGCTTGCTGTTCTTTCCCCTGGGGAAGCGGATACGATCTGCATTGCCGGTATGGGTGGACAGCTGATTGCTTCGATATTAGAGGCAGGCAAGGAGAAGCTTGAGGGTGTAAAACAGCTGATTCTACAACCTAATGTTGGAGAAGAAGTAGTGCGACGCTGGCTGTTGGTGAATCAGTGGCAGCTGGTTGATGAGACGATTTTGGAGGAAGATGGCATCCTTTACGAAATCCTGGTGGCACAGCCAGGAGAGCCGCTAACGCCATATACGGGGGTGGATCGGCCAGTTGAGGACTTGTTAAAGCTAGGACCCTTTCTCTGGAAAAAGAAAGAACCTTTGCTCATCCACAAATGGAACCGGGAATTGGAGAAATGGCGCCATATCCGTGACCAAATCCAACGAGCCGGACGGGTGGAGAACCAAAGCAGGCTGGAAGAAATTAGCAGAGAAATTGAATGGATCGAAGAGGTGATTGCATGCTTGCAAACGGACAGCACGTTATCCAATACGTCGAAAAACTAGCACCGAAGTCAATCGCTATGGAAGGCGACAAAATCGGTTTGCATGTGGGTACGTTGCAAAAACCTGTGAAAAAAGTCATGATCGCCCTGGATGTTCTCGAAGAAGTCGTGGACGAGGCGATCGCCGAAGGTGTCGACCTGATTGTCGCGCATCATGCGGTCATTTATCGTCCGTTGAAAAATATTCGGACGGATCTGCCGGGTGGCCGACTGTTTGAAAAATTGCTCAAGCACGATATCGCTGTTTATACCACGCATACCAATCTGGATGTCGCTGAAGGCGGTATGAATGACTGGCTGGCAGAGGAGCTTGGGTTAACACAGGTGGAGGTACTGGATCCTCTGCATACCGACACGCTAAAGAAACTCGTCATATTCGTTCCGAAAAGTCATCGTGACGCTGTATTTCAAGCGATCAGCGAAGCCGGGGCTGGATCAATCGGGAATTACAGCCACTGTTCGTTCCAGGCGGAAGGCATCGGTACTTTTTTACCAACAGAGGGCACAAACCCTTATATTGGGACGACAGGTCAGCTCGAGCGTGTGGAAGAGGTGCGAATCGAAACGGTAATCCCTGCTTCCCGACAGTCTGCGGTCATTGCGGCGATGAAGGCCGCGCATCCCTATGAAGAGGTGGCTTACGATATTTATCCGCTTGATCTGCCAGGGAAGGTGCTGGGCATTGGCCGGATCGGCAAGCTGTCAGAACCAATGACGCTGCGAGCCCTTGCAGAAAAAATCAAGGAGCGTTTTTCGCTCACAGGCTTGCGTGTGGTCGGGGGCTTGGATGATCTTGTTAAACGAGTGGCTGTTGTCGGAGGAGATGGCAATTCATTTGTAGGGAAAGCCGGTTTTCGCGGAGCGGATGTCTTTATTACAGGAGACATCAACTACCATGTTGCTCATGACGCGGCTGCAGCTGGCCTGCGACTGATTGACCCTGGCCATAACATTGAGAAGATCATGAAGCAGAAGCTGGCTCAATATTTGTCCGAGCAGCTGCAAAAGGATGGCTATGCTACGGAAGTTGTTCCGTCGAAAACCCATACGGATCCGTTCCAGTTTGTCTAGGCTAACGGGAAAGGTGAGGTGAAGCACATGCTGCCCGCTAAAAAGCTGTGGCATTGGCATAAAGCAAAGCAATCACTCCAAGCGGCCCAAGAAGATTTGCAGCAGTTGGAGGAAAAGCGAAGTCGGATGGAGCGGCAAGTAATGGAATTGGAAACGAAATGGAAGCATTTTCCTGCACCCGCCAATCCGGACGAGGAAATCGCCAAGCTGCTGTTGGAGCAGGAGCTGTGGATGTTGAAAAAGGACCAGCAACAGCAGGTTGCTCGCTGGGATAACCAGACCATCGAATTACAGCAGAACGTTCAGGAACTGCAATTTGAAATCCTGTCACTGGAGCAGGAGCTGGATGAGGAATATCTTTCGGCTTATTTTCGGTTATCAGAAACAAAAGCGAATCCGATCGTAGAAGTGAGAAACAAAGCGTGCATGGGTTGCTTCCGTCCCTTGTCGCTGCGCAAGGTGGATGAATGGCGGCGCGGCAAGGGACCTGTTTTTTGTGATGAGTGCGATCGGTTGCTCGTGTAAATTGTCTGTCAGTTGCTTGCCTTAAGGAGGATCCTTGTGCAAAAAAGAAAAATGTGGAAGGCCACCGCGGGTCTGCTGCTTTGTGCGTTGCTTGCGCCACAGAGCACCTATGCGGAAGAAGAAGTATACATTCCTTTTATCGATATCTGGTCCCACTGGGCGAAGAAGTCGATTTTTAAAAGTGTGGAGGAAGGGATGTTCGCCGAGAGCAAAGATGGTCATTTTTATCCGGACCGTCTGATGACTCGCGCGGAATATCTGGTTCTTCTGGATCGTCTGTTTCTTCGGAATCAACAGCAGCTTCAACCGCTTTCGCTTCTTTCGGAAAGTTTTTTACTCGGACGTGAAGACGATTTTGAAGACCCTTCGCTGCCCTACACCGATGTGAATCGATTGACTTGGATGTATCGTCCGATTCTTCGGGCTTCCTTGTTTATGGAGACGCTGTACGGACCGGATGCCTTGCATCACATCTTCCCGGGAAATGAGCTGCAGCCTACCAAACCGATAACCAAAGGGGAAGCAGCCCGCTTGCTCCAAGTGTTTGTTGGGGCCAAGGACAATACAGAAGCGTGGAAGGAAATATCGACACGTTCCTGGTTGAGTGGGAAAGAGACGGACCCGCTCACTAGGGCTGAGTCTGCTGTCCTGGCCGATGAAGTGATTAGTCTCATCGATGCGGATGGGCTATTGCCGACTTTGGATGTGGATGGAACGAAGTACCCGTTAGTGCCGGATATTCGTGAACTTTTCCCTTTGTTCGCAACGTACACGGAATGGAAGACTGCCGACGACGATGCTTACTTGCAAGCGGTGGAAGCCATTCGGAACAGAAGCGACGATGAAGCCACCTACGAAGAGTTGACTCGCTTGTCGAAAACGGATTTTCCAAACAAAGTCGGGATTTACTACTATTTAAGCTGGAATCCGAACACTCCGCTGGAAGAAAATCTCACCAACGCGTTTTCTGCGCTTGACGCGTACTTCGCGGATCGAATCATCCTGCCTGAAACCATGCGTCTGCTGGTCGCGAATATATACGATATCATTTTGCAAATGCAGTCAGAAGACAAAGAGATTTTTGACAAGACGCTTGAACGATTGCACCAGTATGAAAGCAAAATGAAGAAAGACACCAAGGAATGGGAAGCCTTTTCCATTTATTTGGCGGCTATGGAAGCAAATCGGGGAGATATCACACGGACGATTGCTGCATACCGTGAAGTCGGTGAAACCTCGGAATCCTTGCGCAATATCGTGTACTATCTCATTAGCCAGGAGCAGATTGAAGAGGCGGAAAAAGAGGTCAACTCATCTGGGGACATAGACAATTCAGCTGAATATCAGAGATTGAAGCGGGGCATCTTGCGAGATCTGTCGCAGCTGAAAGAACAAGATACAATCGCTAACCACCTTACATTTGTTCTGGGCCATTTCAAGCAACAGCCGGATTATCGGGTAGAAGGGACTGCCGCATTGAGTGGTTTTCGCTTCAAATACAGACAAGACATCGACCAGGATCGCCAAGTTGCTCACACCACCGGCTATTATCAATCTCCCCGTGAGCTAGTGCTGCAAAAGATGGAATCGTATGTTGACGCTTCTAAAAATATCGAATATATTCATCATTTTGATCAGGAGAACTGGTCACCAAGCCAGACGGATTCAGACGATTACATGTATGAATGGATTGAGAAGCAGTCCATCCGTACCCGAATCAATGAATTACAAGCACGATATGAAATGCAATCATACGGTCCTTATGACATCATCACCGAGTGGATTCCCGGAGAAGCGATTGTGGAGAAAGCCGGACGGGTAAACCTAGAAAACGGGCGCGTCCGTAACGTACCGCTTTACATCAACAAATATTATATCGAGCGGGCAACCGACCAGCTTGTCGGTCATCAATGGCGTTACGAGGAGATCTATGATTCTAGTCAATACGTATCTTATATCGGGAAAGAAACCTATACCCCGAATCAAAGCATCTCGATCTCCATTCCTGAAGAAGTTCATAAAGAGGTGAACAGCAAGCGATGATTAAATTCATTCTTACGAGTATGCTGGCCGGAAGCCTGTTGTTCTCCACTCAATCGGGAGTAGCTGCTGACAGTGAGCTTCCATACGTGGAAGTAGGGGAAGTTTTTCAGCTTTTAGAGGAAAATCACATTCACAAGCCTACGCAGCCACAGCTGGTAACAGGTGCACTGAATCAAGTCGGGCAAGAGATTCAAAAATTAAACAAAGGTACAGTGAAAACGGATCCGGAAGACGATACTTTGCCAGAGCTCATTGATCAGCTAGAGGAATGGGAGCAGGCTTACCGTTTGGATGAGACGGAGGTCAATCGTTGGGCCATCAATGGCATGCTTAGCACCTTGAAAGATCCGCATACTGTTTTTTTTACAAAGGAAGAGCTGCAGCGCTTTGAAGCCAATGTCAACAACGAATATGTAGGCTTTGGATTTCGGATGCGTATTCAGGATGCGCAGCTGATCATCCGGGAGGTTTTCCCGAATTCACCTGCAGCATTGGCTGGATTGCAACCTGGAGACCATTTGGTAGCAGCGGATGGGAAAGAACTGAAGGGCAAGAGTTTCGAAGATGCCTATACATTGTTGCAAGGAAAAGAAGGGACAGAGGCTGTGCTGACCATTTTCCGTCCTAATGAAAAGGTGACCAAAGAAATCAAGGTGAAGCGAGCCGTGCTCAGCATCCCGGAAGTGGTAAGTATGCCGTTCCAGGGGGATATCGGGTATATTCGCTTGGATACGTTTGGTGCCGATTCGGCTCGTGAGTTTCAACGACAGCTGTATGCGCTGAGTAAAGGGACCAAACCTGTGAAGGGACTGGTTTTGGATCTTCGTGACAATGGCGGCGGTTATTTGGGGGCTGCCCAAGATATCGCCAGTCTGTTCATGGAGGAAGGACTGCTCACGTATATGCAGGACCGCAATGGCGTGGAGATCGCACGCTGGGTACACAATGGAGAAGATATCAATATCCCAGTCAAAATCCTCGTCAATGAAGGAACAGCGTCCGCTTCTGAGTTGCTCTCGGGTGCACTTCGCGATCACGGGATTGCTTCGCTGGTTGGAACAAAGACCTACGGAAAAGGAAGCGCCCAGCAAGTGGTCGATCTGGAAGAGGGAGATGCGCTGAAAATTACGCTGCATCAGTATCTCACTCCGAAGCGTACAGTCGTCAACCACGTAGGGCTTACCCCTGATCTTGAAGTGAAAGACGATATCGCCCAAGTCATTGAAGCGTTGCGTTCATTGGGAGTGAAACGCTTTGAGGTAAAAGAAGCAGATGGTGATGTGATGATTAATGGGGTTGATTTTGTCGCTACCCATCCACTGTTTAAATCTTCTTCGCAAGGCTTGATGATTCGTGCGGAAGTCTTAAAAAGCGTCATGAAGCAATCGGAGCAGACAAATACGGATTATGTGCTGATTCCATCGGCCATCCAGTCGCAAGTTCTTCAAAAAAACGGGGAAATCGTGTTGACCTTCTCTGATCAATAATTCAATTTCAGCTAGCCTGCTATCGTTCGCGATGCGGGCTGTTTTCTTTTTACTCACGCATAGACGATTGTTAAAGGCAAACACTAATGACTACGACTGATTCCTATCCCGTAAAAGGAGGAAGGGACATGAAGAAAATAATCCTGTTCCTCGTTGATTCTATGATGCCGGATGTTGTGCAAGCATGTATCGCGCAAAAAAAAGCCCCAGCATTGGAGTTTTTTCTAAAGCATGGCGAATTCATCCCGGATTGTGTCACAGTTTACCCCACAATGACCGCCTCGGTCGACTGCTCCTTGCTGACAGGGGTGTATCCAGACGAGCATAAGGTACCAGGGCTTGTTTGGTTTGACCCAGAGACAAAGTTCATTATCAATTATGTTAATGGAGCGATGCCGATCTATAAGATTGGCCTGGGCAAGTGTGCAAATAATGTCCTCTATGACTTAAATGAGCGTCACTTGAGCAAATATGTGAAGACGATTCATGAAGAACTGGAAGAGCAGGGCTATGTGTGCGGATCCATTAATGTAATTGCGCACCGGGGTCATAAGCAGCATAAAATGAGCCTGCCGTTGGTGATAGACGCCATCACTGGATTTCAACCCGCTAAAGTTTCTGGACCAACCTTTTTGAGTCTCGGAACGCTTGTACAACCTAATTTGTTCAGACCGCTCAATTGGAACTGGTCGCATGGTCCTATATCCAGTTATGGCATTAATGATGCCTTTGCCATTGATGTTTTACTTGAGGTGATCCGGAGTGGAAAACAGCCGGATTTTACTCTTGTGTACTTACCAGATAATGATCACAAGGTACATAGGGATCCTACCGCTGCCGTCGATCATCTTGCCGAGGTAGACAAACAACTGGCGCGTTTTCTGGATTCCTTTGATTCCTGGGAACAGGCGATGGAGCGGAACACAATTCTACTGATTAGTGATCACGGACAAACCCCAATTGGTACAGAAAAGGATCGAAATATACCACTGGATGATTTGTTGGCTGGCTTTTCATTATACAAATTAGGGACTGCCTTTGATGTAGAGAATGAAGTAGTGGTATGTAACAATGAACGGATGGGGTATGTATATCCGCTGTCGGTTCATCTGCAGGAAAAAGTGCTTGCTGCTGTATCGCGCGAAAGCAGGCTCGATATTATTGCTTGGAAAGAGGACGACTGGGTTGTGGCGCAAAAAGGCGGTACGGACGAGATCCTTCGTTTTCGAAAAGGCGGGCGTTACAAAGATCCGTATGGAGCTGAGTGGAGCATTGAGGGAAATGCGCAGGTGCTTGATTTGCAAATCACGGGGAATCTTGTTGGTTATGATTCCTATCCGGATGGGTTGGCGAGGCTCTACGGTGCTCTTTTCTCGCAAAACGCTCCTGTGATTGTGGTTAACGCTGCACCCGGCTATGAGTTATTGTCCGAGTATTCTCCGACGCATTTAGGAGGAGGCAGTCACGGTTCCCTGCATAAACAAGACTCAACAATTCCGCTAATTGTAGCAGGTGCTTCTCGTCCTTTTCCTCGCCCAGCTAGACTGATTGATGTGAAAGCTTTTGTCGCTCAGGAGATCAAGGTTCTACAAGCTGTAAGGTGACAAGAATCGGATAATGATCCGACCATCTCACCTCGATCCGTTGATACTCAGTTACTATCCACTGGGAAGAAGCGAAAATATAGTCCACTCGTTTCGGAAAAGGAACAAGGGTAGAGAGTCGCTGCATATTATGGACACGACCACAATCCTGCAGATGCGGGGTGAACTGGGTGTAACGACTATTAAAGTCGCCAAGCACAACCAGTGGTTTTTCGCTGTGAGGAGCGATCTCCTTTTGCAATGCTTCCGTTTGGGCTTCTCTGCTGGATTCATCGAGACTGAAATGGGTTGCCCAGATATCCACATAACGGTTCTCCCATTTCACGGTTGTCTGCAGCAGGCTGCGAGGCTCTTTTTTTGCCGGTAGGGGCTTTACCATGCTAAATACCAATGGATGCTTAGATAATATGGCGTTTCCATAAGAGCCGTCTGCAATCGGCAAAGCGGGTCCGTAGGCAAAATCCGTTTTCAAACGTTCTGCCAGATAGGCAGCTTGGTATCCATTCCGATTGTTTTGATGTACCTCTTGCAAACCGATAATATCCGCGTTTAATGAAGAAAGCGTTTCGGCCATTTGATCCAGACGCTTTCTCATAAATAAGTCTTTTCCTCCGTGAATGTTATAGTTAACAATGCGCAACATAATGCTCCTCCCTTCAGCTGCTCTGTTGTTTAGTATGGTCAAATTTTCTAGTTGCTTTACACTAGGGGACAATGATATGATCTAGCTCCTGGCTTCGTTGGGAAGCGAAGTCGCTTTAAACCGATAATTTCCTGTTGCAATACAATTTCGTCTATGCTATATTAAAAAACGTCGCCTCCGCTAAAGGGCGATGGACAAAGAAGATTTGTTCCTTGAAAACCGGATAGAAGTTGTTAACATGCCTCGTTCAATTATATTTTGCTTGACCATTGATCAACACCAATTTATTGGAGAGTTTGATCCTGGCTCAGGACGAACGCTGGCGGCGTGCCTAATACATGCAAGTCGAGCGAGGGTCTTTAAGACCCTAGCGGCGGACGGGTGAGTAACACGTAGGCAACCTGCCTGTAAGACTGGGATAACATAGGGAAACTTATGCTAATACCAGATAGGGTGTTCCCTCGCATGAGGGAATACGGAAAGATGGCGCAAGCTATCACTTG
>DASQNU010000020.1:0-56608 GCA_035644815.1 Bathyarchaeia archaeon
TCTTGTATAATCGGAAAAAAGTGATCAACTTCACATGTTTCGATATACGGTTAGGCGGAGAAAATGGAGAAAACCCTTACCCGTAAATACATTCCTTCAGGGGAGGAGTGTGTTTATGCGTCGAAGGGTTTTCTTTTTGTCTTTATACGTATGGAGAACTCGAGAAGCTAGAATCACTTGCGCTTTCTACAAATAGAGAGGAGTCTGACCAAATGAAAAAGAAAAAATGGCTCAATGTGGTAGCGACAGCCACCCTGCTCACCTCCGTCATGCTGGCTGGATGTGGTTCTTCCGAGAATACTGCACCTGCGACTGGAGGCAGTGCGGAGGGCGGAGCGGCAGCGAAAAAAGAACTTGGCGCGATCGCGCTCTACTCGCCTGAAACGCCTGATATGACCAAAGAAATTGGACAAAACTTTGAAAAAGCAAACCCAGGTGCCTCTGTTAACGTTCAGTATGCAGGGACAAATGTACTGGTAAACCGCATGATCGCGGAGAAGGACAGCCCGATGGCCGACCTCTGGTATGGCGGCGGCGGCTTCCTGACCTTTGAATCCGCAAAAGATAAAGGCATTATTACTTCTTATACCCCAGAAGCAATCAAAGATTGGCCGGAAGTGCAAGACGGCATCAAGGTTCGTGACAAAGATTGGAAATGGGTCGGAACCGAAGTATTCGTTCTTGGGTTCGTTTACAATACGGATCTTGTAAAGCCAGAAGACGCTCCAAAAACATGGGACGACCTGTTGGATCCAAAATGGAAAGGCAAAATTCAAATGCCAAACCCAGCAGCATCCGGTACTGCTACTCTCCTCGTACTGAGCAAGCTGATGGAGAAAGGCGAAGAGCCAGGTTGGGAATATTTCAAGAAACTGGTGGATCAAATGAGCGCACTGCCTGATTCCGGTTCCGCTCCTACGAAAGCGGTTGCAAAAGGCGAAGCGCACATCGGGATTGCCTTTGACTTCATGGCGTATGAAATGAAAGCAAAGGGTGAAAAAGTAGACTTCATCGTACCAGACAAAACGCCTGTCATTGTAAACCCTGTTTCTCTCGTAGAAAACGGTCCAAACCCAGAAGGCGGAAAAGCGATGATCGATTACCTGCTTTCCAAAGAAGGACAGCAAACATTGGCTAACTGGTATCATATTCCAATCATGAAAGGCGTAGAAACGAAAACGCCGCTTACCTTAGAAAAAGTCATTCCGCATGCACAGGAATTGGATGTTGATTGGGTAAATGCAAACTACGACCGTGTACGTAATGAATGGCGTCAGAAATTCCAATAAGGAGGGCTCTTCCATGGGGTCAGTCAGAATCGAGCATTTAAACAAAGTATTTAATGGAAATACCGCATTGGAAGATGTCAATCTGGAAATCCGGGAGGGCGAGTTCTTCGCCCTTCTGGGGCCTTCGGGCTGCGGAAAAACGACTACGATGCGTTGTGTCGCCGGGTTTGAAACGCCTACATCCGGAAAGATCTATATCGGCGACAAAGATGTTAGTAATATTCCGGCAAATCAGAGAAATTGCGGAATGGTGTTTCAGAGCTACGCCTTGTTCCCCCATTTGAACGTGTTTGAAAATGTGGCGTATAGCTTGAATATTCGCCGTTTTTACCAAGGCGGCGTGGGCACCAAGATTGCTACGCTTGCACACCTGTTGAACAGCAAGCTTGGAAAACTGGATCGTGAAACGGAGAAAAAGGTTCGTGATTCCTTGGATTTCGTGGAGCTCGGACATCTGGCAGATCGTCTGCCCGGGCAGCTGTCCGGTGGTCAGCAGCAGCGTGTCGCGCTGGCGCGTGCCCTTGTCATGGAGCCTGCGGTGCTGCTCATGGATGAACCGCTCTCCAATCTCGACAAAAAACTTCGCAATGTCATGCGCGTAACGATTCGTCAGATCCAGCAAAAAGTGGGCATCACCACGATCTTCGTAACCCATGACCAGGAAGAAGCGATGAGCATGGCCGACCGCGTGGCTGTCATGCATGGCGGAAAATTGGTTCAGGTGGATACGCCAACAGCCTTGTACAGCAATCCAGTGTCCCGTTTCGTAGCCGATTTCGTAGGCTCCTCGAACATTTTGCAAGGATCGGTAAAAGAGACCAATGAAGCAGGAGAGACCGTGATTGAGATTGGCGGAAATCGTTTGCTGCGCTCGTCCTTCCCTGCGAAAAAGAAAGACGTCGAAGTGATTATTCGTCCGGAAAGCGTTCGCTTGTTTACCGGGGATGTAAAGGACAGCTCGGACAATATTCTGGAAGGAACGATCGAGCTCTCTACCTATTTAGGGCCAACGATTCGCTATGATGTTAAGGTGGGCGATCTCCAGTTTGAGGTGGATACTACCTTTGAAGCGGGCAATCCGCTGTTGGAGTTGGGAACAAAGGTGAAACTGGAGATTGATCCAAATCGCGTGGTGATCATATGAAAAAGCGACTCTCTCTCCGATATGACGGTTTTGACGTCCTAAAGTGGGTCATTTATCTCTTTTTCTTCGTATTCCTGATCATTCCGTTGTTCTCCATTTTGCTGGTCAGCTTTACAGGTGAGCCGGTGAACTTGTTCGGCAGCTTGACCAATGAACGAATTCTAAGTTCTACTCTGAAAAAACTGTCTAATGTTTCCTTTGAAGCATATACATCGATCGTGACTGGAGGCAGTGGCTATTTTGAGGCGTTGGTAAACAGTTTGAAACTGGGAGTGGGTGTAGCGATCCTCGTTACCATTGTGGTCTTGCCGATCGCCTACGCCTTTGCCCGTACCAAAATGCCGTTCAAACCGTTTTTTGCAGCGATCTGCACGATTCCGCTGATCATGCCGACGTTTATTTCGTCCTATGCCTTTGTCTTGATGTTCGGGAAAACAGGCTGGGTGAATCACATTTATCAAGCGTTGGGCGGAGAAGGTGTGCTCTTCGATGTCCAATCCATGATGGGAATTGTCCTGGTGCAAGTGTTCTTCTTCTTTCCATACGCACTATGGCCGATGGTGGCTGCGTTTAAAATTTGTGATGTGACGTTGGAAGAAGCTTCGCAAAACCTGGGAGCAAGAAGCTGGTACACATTTTTGCGGGTGACCCTGCCATTGGCGATGCCGGGCATCATTTCCAGCATGCTCTTGATCTTTACGGTGAGCTTTTCCGACTTCGGGACGCCAATTATTCTGGCGCCAAAGGATCTCAACCTAATCGTCGTGGAAGCGTACCGCGAAATCGCCGGCTTCTTCAACTGGGCGGGTTCTGCTGTCCTGACCATCATCATGCTGATTGTCGCAGCATTCTTCTTCTGGCTGCAGCGCATGGTGATCAAAGGCAAAGAGTACGGCACCATTTCCGGAAAACCGACCAAGCAAAAGCTGAACGATCACAAAGGAGCGGTCTCCGTGCTGACGGTGTATACCGCATTGGTCATGCTCGTTCCGCTCTTGGCTGTAGGATCCGTGTTCCTCTCTTCTGTGGCCACGACGTGGGGACATCATGCCCTGCCGGATGGATATACGCTTGACCACTATAAAACGATTTTCAGCACCTCTGGCAAAAACATTGTGAACAGTATGCTTTTGGCTGGCGGAACGCTGGTGATCAGTGTGATCATCTCGACGTTCGTCTCCTATTTCGTAGTGCGCCGCGGTTCAGCAGGGCTTGATTTCATTTCCTCGATCCCGCTGATCGTACCGGGAATTGCTCTGGGTATCGCGTTGATTCAGACGTTTAACACGGCGCCGCTTCACTTGACCGGTACCGCCTTGCTTTTGATCATCGCTTATACCATCCGTCGCATGCCTTACATGATTCGCTCGACGATGAGCTCCATGATGGCCATCCGCAAAGATATCGAGGAAGCGGCAGTCAGTCTGGGCGCTTCTTCTCTGGTCGCAGCGGTGACGGTCATTGGACCATTGATGCTCCCAGGCATCGCAGCAGGAGCGATTCTGGTCTTCGTCACGGTCATTAAGGAGGCGAGCATCTCGATTTTGCTGGCTCCGACTGATTGGGCGCCGATGAGTTTGGCCGTGTTCCAAAATTTGCTGCGCGGCGAATATTATACAGCATGCGCCATGGCGATTCTGATCATCGTTATCGTGGTGGTCCTGCAGGCGTTGGCCAAAAAGATTACCAAAGATCAGTTGTATTAAACAGCAAAGAGAGAGAATAGGGGAGAAACGGTATGAAAGGGTTCATCTTTGATCTCGACGGTACGGTCTATTTGGGAGAACAACTAATAGATGGGGCGGTGGAGGCTATTCGGACGCTGCGTGAGCGCGGGGATAAGGTAGTCTTTCTCTCCAACAAGCCGATTGCCACCCGTCGCTCCTATGCGCATAAGCTGACCAAGATGGGGATACCGACAAACATTGATGACGTCTTGAATTCTTCGTTGATCGTCGCTCGCTACTTGCAAAAGGTGTGCAAGCCGACGGACCGTGTCCTTGTCATCGGCGAGGCGCCGATTCGTGACGAATTGCGCGAGCATGATATCGTGATGACGGATAACCCGCTGGACGCCCAATACGTCGTGCTTTCCTGGGATCGCCAGTTTACCTATGACAAGCTCAATGATCTGTATCAGGCGGCGATTCGCGGGGCCGTTGTCATCGCTTCGAACCCGGATCTGACCTGCCCGATGGAAGATGGGCAAATCCCGGATACAGGTGCTTTTATCGGGGCATTGGAAGCATTGACGGGAAAACCGATTGATCTCGTGGTCGGCAAGCCATCGCCAATCTCGGCGGAGGCGGCAGTCGCGCATCTCGGGCTGGACTATGCGTCCTGCTATATGGTGGGAGACCGCTTGGAGACCGATATCAAAATGGGGAATGACACAGGCATGAACTCCGTACTGGTTCTCACGGGGATCAGCACGAGAGATATGGCGGAAACAAGTGAGCATAAGCCCAAGTATATTCTGAATAGTATCAAAGAAATCGTAAACCTCTAGGCCTATCTGATATAATAGAGAGCAACATCAAGCATCAGACGCGGAGGTAAACCCATGTATCCTATCGTAGATCTGGTTGAGTGCCAGACGATTGCAGCTGTCCAATCCGAGGAGTTTCTGGACGATGCGCTGAAAAGCAACGTAAACATCATTTTTTTGCTCACCGGCTCCATTTTTAATATAAAAGAGCTGGTTGATCGGATTAAAGCGGCCAACAAGCATGTCTTTTTGCATATGGAGTTCATCGAAGGGATTGCGGCAGATAAGAGCGGTGTGGCCTATGTAGCCAAAAATATCGCCCCAACGGGAATTATTTCGACCCGCAGCAATCTGATCCGGGTCGCCAAAGAGATGGATTTGATGGCCATTCAACGCATTTTTCTGATTGACCGGAATGCAATCGTCAAAGGTCTCAAAGTGATCGAGCAAAGCTTGCCGGATGCAGTCGAGGTCATGCCGGGCGTGATGCCGAGGGTGATACGGGAAATGACCGATCTGACGCCATTGCCGATTATTGCCGGCGGTTTGATCGGAAACAGAAAAGAGATCGCAGATGCCTTGGAAGCAGGAGCATTGGCGGTCTCGGTCGGTTCCAGTGAATTGTGGTATAAGGAATAAATCGCATTTTCAATAGGGAAGAGATGAGGAGAAACCCCTTTGGAAGAGCCGCAGCTTGTGAAAATCAAGTTGCTCTTTTCCATAGGGGTTTTTGTGTCTACAAAGAGAGGAAGAGCGACTGTGAAACCATCATTTTCTGCATTGAACCGCAAGAATGTCCTGACCAACATGAAAGCGCAAGAGCTCGACTTGCTCGTCATCGGTGGGGGAATTACGGGAGCGGGGATCGCACTGGACGCCAGTTTGCGTGGCCTGTCGGTCGGCGTGATCGAACGGAACGATTTTGGCTCAGGCACAAGCAGTCGATCCACAAAGCTCATTCATGGGGGCCTGCGTTATCTCAAACAAGGAGATGTGAAGCTGGTCCAGGAGGTCGGCCGGGAGCGGGCGATCCTCTATAAAAACGCACCGCATCTGGTCATCGCCGCTCCGATGCTGCTGCCGATCTACAAAGGAGGAACTTACGGGTATCTCGCTTCCTCCGTCGGCTTGTATGTGTATGACTGGCTGGCTGGCGTTGAGCGAAAAGAACGGAGAATCATGCTGAATCGCGAAGAGACGCTGCGGCATGAGCCTATGTTGAAACAAGAGGGGCTGAAGGGCTCCGGTTTGTATTTTGAATACCGCACTGACGATGCGCGTTTGACGCTGGACATCATGAAAACGGCATGGAGCCAGGGAGCGCATATCGTCAACTATACTCAGATGGAAGAATTCATCTATCGGGACAAAAAAGCAGTCGGGATCAAGGCAACAGACCGCCTAACAGGAGAATCGCATGAGCTGTATGCCAAGCATATCGTCAATGCGGCCGGACCTTGGGTAGATGGCATACGTCAAAAGGATGGGTCTTTGAAGGGCAAACGTCTTTTCCTGACAAAAGGGGTTCACCTGGTGGTTGCGGGGGAGAAGCTGCCTGTGAAGCAATCGGCCTATTTCGATACGCCGGATGGCCGGATGGTGTTTGTGATTCCGCGCGGCAACATTACGTATATCGGGACAACCGACACCGCCTACCAGCTGGACATCGATCAGCCGCGGACGACCGAAGAGGACCGCGACTATTTGCTGCGTGCGGTCAATGCGATGTTCCCGGAAGTGAAGCTGGGTGTGAAAGATGTGATTTCTCACTGGGCCGGACTGCGTCCGCTGATCTACGAAGAAGGCAAGGGACCATCTGAATTGTCCAGAAAAGATGAGATTTTCGTATCTGATTCCGGCCTGATCACGATCGCTGGCGGCAAGCTGACTGGCTTTCGGAAAATGGCAGAGAAAGTAGTCGACTTGGTAGCGGAACAGCTCTCGCAAAAACAAGGCAAGCGCTATTCAGGGTGCGCA
Source organism: Bathyarchaeia archaeon (assembly GCA_035644815.1). GTDB lineage: Bacteria > Bacillota > Bacilli > Brevibacillales > Brevibacillaceae > Brevibacillus_F. The sequence continues at coordinate 6,899 of DASQNU010000020.1, forward strand.
ACCGACACGGTCATCATCAGCGGCGGCGAGCGGCTGGGACACACTGCGTATGCGGACTGCAAAAAGCAGCTGCTGCAACAAGGGATTGCCTTGGGAGTGGAGGCGCAGACAGCACAAGAATGGATTGATACGTATGGAACCAATACGCAGAAAATTTATGATCGACTAAAAGCCAAGCCAGCGAACGGGCAGTTGTATGAGGAAGAGCAGCTGCTGCAGGCACAGCTTCACTATTCAGTTATCGAAGAGATGACGGCCAGCGCGGTAGATTTCCTGCGCCTGCGCACCGGCTGGACCTACTTTAACCCGGCAAAGGCAGCTGCTAAGGCAGATGCTGTCACTCGTCTGATGGGACAATTGCTTGGCTGGGATGAAACGACAAAGGCACAGCAACGCGCAGAAGTTGACAAGTTGCTGGACACCATCTACAACCTGCCGAAAAACGAGCAGGAAATTGGAAAACGTGAAGGACAACCCGGCATCAAAAAAGCGCAGTAAAGAGTGCCGCGGACATGTGAAAAAGCACCCATTTGCAGGTGCTTTTTCGCGCGTTCATTATTACAGTACAGGGATGTGAATTGATGAAACGCACGGTTGGAGCAAAGCTGTATGGCGCATTCATTTGTATACTTATTCTCATGGCTTCCTTGGGCTGGATCAGTTACAACGCACAGGAAGGGATCAATAAAAAAGCGGTGGAGATTAACGAAAGCTGGCTGCCCAAGAGCACAGCCATTTTGCACATCAAGTATTATGCAGAGCATTTCTTTACCCTCGAACTCCAGTACATCATGACTTCCGATCTGAGCAAAAAAGGCATCATCACGAGTGAAATGGATGAGACATTGAAGCAAATCGATCAGGAATTTGCGGTCTATGAAAAGAACCCGATGAGTGAGGAGGAACGCAAACGGTTTCTCTCCTTGAAAGGTGCATGGAAAAACTATCAGCAGGTTCATCAGGCAATCGTCCAGCAAACGGATCAAGCCGGTGCCCAGGCAATGCTCATTGAAGCGGACACCATGTTCCAGGTCATGGAAGGCTATATCGCCACACTGGTCAAGCTGAGCAATGAGGGTGCGGCAGCAGCGACCCAGCAAGCCGCGGTGATGCATGAGAACGGGACGCGCAATACGCTGGTGTTTAACGTGGTTGCCGTCGTTCTCAGTATGCTGCTTGCCTATTACCTCGCCCGCAATATCCGCAATCCGCTGCGCGAGGTAGTGCGTCATGTGAAAGCCGTGGCAGAGGGCGATTTGGGCATGGCGGATATTCGCTTGAAAAACCGCGATGAACTCGGAGAGCTGGCGGCTAACTTTAATGAGATGCGAAAAAAGCTGCGCGAGATCGTGAAAAGTGTCAATGAGGCGGCGGAGCATGTATCCGTTTCCTCCGTCCGACTGAATGAGCATGCCAAGGAGACGCTGCATGCAAGCAGTGATATTGCCCTCTCCTTGCAAGAAATCGCGGCGGGATCGGAAACGGCGGTGACGGGTGCAATGGACAGTGCCAAAGCCATGGAAGAGATGTCTGCAGGCATCCAGCGCGTAGCCGAATCGACGGCAACGTTGGCAGAAGCGTCATTGGTCGCAGAGCAGGATGCGCGTGAGGGAAATGCGTCCATCGTGCGTGCTGCCAATCAGATGAGCTTGATCAATGAGGCAATGGAAGGGTCTGCGGTCGTCGTTTCGCAACTGGGGGATAGCTCCAAGGAGATTCAACAGGTAGTCGGCTTAATCAGCGAGATCGCATCGCAAACGAATTTGCTGGCGTTGAACGCCGCCATCGAAGCCGCACGTGCTGGCGAATTTGGCCGAGGCTTCGCAGTCGTGGCGGATGAGGTGCGAAATCTCGCTGAGCAATCGGATCGTTCTGCCCGTCATATCGCCTCTCTGGTGGAAAAGATCCAGGCAGATACAGCCCACGCGGTAGAAGCGATTCAAGCGATGGCAGGAGACGTCAACGAAGGAACCGTGATCGTACGCGAAGCTGGCGGAGCTTTCGAGCAAATCGTCCGCTCCATGGGTGAAATCAACGAACAGGTGCAGGAGGTATCGGCAATCACCGAGCAAATGTCAGCAAGCGTAGAAGAGCTGACTGCTTCGGCGGAACAGACTGCCTCCGTATTCAGCAAAACATCCGAACAAACCCATAAGATCGTCGAGACCACGAATCATCAGGTGGCGGCGAGCGAGGAAGTCACTTCCTCGACGGAGGCGCTGAAAGAGATGGCGCAGCAATTAAAGCAGGAAGCGAACTGGTTCAAGGTATAGCAAGCCGCATAAGGAAGCTGTCAATGGAGGCACAGAAATGTCCTTCCGTTTGACAGCTTTTTTCTATGGATCAGAATTTCTAAACTTCTCATCCTTACTCGTACGACTCATGTCCAGCCAAAAAGCTTGGCTATGACAAGTTCTACACTTTTTCTAAAACGGTGCTGTGGTGGAGTAAGCATATTCCGCAACTGTGCTTCATTCTACGCCCCGTTGAGAGAAAGACTGTCCGCTCCGCAGGCGCTCCGTTGCGGAACATGCTCACCAGCGTAGCAGAAGCTTTCTTTTGAATGTGAAATGCAAGAGGCAGGACAGGAAGTTGGGATCGCAAGGGGGCTCTGTGAATGCGGGACTTCCATGTATTTGCTTACAAAATGCAACCGCCGCGTGAGGAAGGGAAGACCGGGACGGGCGGAGTTTTTGTCACACCATCCGAGGTGGAGCTTGCGAAAACGGGACATGCTTGTCGCACAACCTCTACGGGTGAATCCGCTTCCTCGAACCCTTTTGTGCGACGTCCCGTTTTGGCAAGCGGAACCGGACAGTCAAAGCTTCCTCGCGGGTGTGGCAAGTACGCAGCCCCTCCCGGTCTTCCCTTCCCCCACCACCATGATTGCACAAATCGATTGGCTCCAAGAGAAGCTTGGTAAAGCCAGTTTTTCGTCCCGAATAAATAAAGTCATTGGAAAAAGGAAGTCGCATATATTGGTTTCAACAGACGCAGTGAAAGGTTGTTAGAGGATGACGAGGACTGGTGACCAGAAACTGATGCAAGAGCTTAACCGGCATGTAATTCTCCATACCATTCGAAAAAACGGCCCCATCTCACGCAGTGACATTGCCAAGCTGCTGTCGATTAGCCCGACAACCGTCACTTCCGCAGTAAACGATCTGCTCAAAGACGGGTATGTCATTGAAAATGGCACCGGCGTATCAAACGGTGGCAGGAAGCCGATTCTGGTGCAGTTTTCACCGAACCACCGCTTTCTCATCGGTGTGTCAATTGACAATTCCCGGGTCACCATCGCGGAAATGAATCTGGATGCAGAAGTAAGACGTAGGGTGGATCTTCCATCCAATGGAAAGACAGGTGATGACATTATCGCCTTCGTGCTGGAGGCCATCGAGCAATTCATGCAGCACTATGAGGATCTGACGACATGCATCGGGATTGCAGCGATCGTACCGGGCATCATCGATGCGAAAAACGGTGTGATTCGGTACAACGCCAAGCTGCATCTGAAAGATGTCCGCCTGAAGGAACGGATGGAGGAACGGACAGGTTTGACAGTCTGGATCGACAATGATGCCAACGCGATGGCGCTTGCCGAGCTCCATTTTGGGTCCTTTCAGCATCACAAAAACCTCATTTACATTACGATTGGCGATGGACTTGGTACCGGCGTCGTCGTAAATGGCGCGATCCTCAGAGGGACACACGGAGGAGCGGGGGAATTCGGCCATACCAGCATTGACCGCAGCGGTTCCCTGTGTGATTGCGGAAATGTAGGCTGCTTTGAAAACTACGTCAGCTGGCCCGCGATCTTTTCGCGGATCGTCTCAGCTCATGCGCGGGGAAAGCAATCGACGATTATGGACTTGGCGAACGGTGACATCACGCAGATTACAATCAATACCTTTCTGCGAGCGCTGGAGCAACAAGATGAATTGGCGACGGGGATCATGAAAGAAGTGGCTGCTTATTTGGGAGCAGGCATTGTGAATTTGGTGAACTTGTTCAATCCGGAAGTCATCATCTTGGGCGGGAATCTTTCGCACAAGAATGAGGCGATGCTGAATCAGGTAAGAGAGGTGGTGCTGACAGGAGCCATGGAGATTTTGACAGAGGGGTTGCTGATTCAACCGGCTTCCTTTGGTGAAGAGATTCATTTGAAGGGAGCTGCCGCACTCATTATGCAGGATCTGTTTCATTTTTCAATGACCTCGTGAAGCTTTGGCAGGAGAAAGTCTGAAAAGGGGGATCTGTATGAAAAAAAGGGTATGGCCATGGGTGTTCGCTTCGCTTCTCGTCACGATGCTGGCTGCGGCAGGGTGTTCCAGCTCTGCGCCGCCGGCAGCAAACAACTCGACAGCCGAGTCACCTGCAAACAATGGTGGAAGCGCTTCCGATAAGGAGAAGGTGACGCTCACCTATGCGCTATGGGATCAGAATCAGGCACCCGCGATGGAGGAAATCGCGAAACGGTTTACCGCTGCCAATCCGCATATCGAGGTGAAGATTGAAGTCACGCCGTGGACCCAGTATTGGACGAAAATGGACACCGCGGCGACTGGCGGTGTGCTGCCCGATTTGCTATGGATGAACGGACCGAATATCGTCAAGTACGCTTCCAATGATATGCTGCTGCCGATCACCGATCAAATCAAGCAAGACGGCATCGATATGAGCAACTATCCCGAGGCGCTGATCAATCTGTACACGGTAGACGGACAAATCTACGGAATTCCGAAAGATTTCGATACCGTGGGGCTTTGGTACAACAAGGAAATGTTCGATGCAGCCAAGGTCCCTTACCCGGATGGAACATGGGATTGGGCCAAGGTGAAGGAAGTGGCGAAACAGCTGACCGACCCGGCAAAAGGTGTCTACGGCTTCGCTGCGATGAATGCCAATCAGTCCGGCTATTACAATATCATTTTCCAGCACGGCGGCTTCGTCATTTCCGAGGACCGCAAGAAGTCGGGCTATGACGATCCCAAGAGTATCGAAGCATTGAAGCTTTGGTACAGCTTCATCGAAGAGAAGCTCTCGCCCCCGGGCCATCTCATGGCAGAGTGGGATGCCGCGGCAAAGCTGTTCGAATCGGGGAAGGTAGCGATGATGACCCACGGCTCTTGGAAGGCAGTCGAATTCGGACAAAACGAGTATACGAAAGATAAGGTGGATGTGACCTACTTGCCAAAGGGCAGCGTGAGCAATGCCAGTGTAATCCACGGCTTGACCACGGTGATCGCTGCGAACACACAGCATCCCGAAGAGGCGTGGGCCTTCTCCAAGTTCCTCGGCTCCAAGGAAGCGGCCGAGGTCCAGGCCCAGACAGGTGCGACCATCCCCGCATTCAAAGGGACGCAGGATGCGTGGGTAAAAGCGTTCCCGAATTTTCAAGCACAGGTCTTCATCGATCAGGCTGCCACAGCTAACCCATACCCGGTCTCCAAAGACACATCGAAATGGAATGCGCTGGAGACCGAATATTTCACCAAGGTGTGGGGAGGAGAAATGAAAATCGAGGACGCTGCCCGGGAAATCGCCACGAAGATGAACGAATTTTTAGCACAAGAATAATGGATGGCTGACGGGAACGGCTCCTACGGCAAGCCGAAGCCGCGGGGAGCCGCTTTCCATCGATAGGAGGGGGGCACAGTGGAATACGCAGCACAACACCGTAAAAAGCGGCAAAGACGATCCGATTGGCTCTGGGCGTATGTGATGATTGCTCCAACCGTGCTGGGACTGGCCTACTTTTACTTTTGGCCGATTGTGCAGACGATCTATTTCAGCTTCACCAAGTGGGGTGCTTTCGGCAAGTACAAATGGGCGGGGCTGGCCAATTACGAGAAGCTGCTCGCAGACCCGACCGTCTGGAAATCGCTCGGCAACACGTTGGTCTACACGTTCCTGTCGGTTCCGGTGAGCATGGCAATATCCATTTTGGTTGCTGTCTTGTTGAACCAGAAAATCAGAGGGGTATCGGTGTACCGTACGCTATACTTCCTGCCTGTCGTTACCATGCCGACCGCTGTCGCCATGGTATGGAAATGGCTGTACCACAGCGAATACGGCTTGATCAACAATCTGCTGTCCTTCTTCTCGATTGAGGGGCCGCTGTGGATCAATGATCCTGACATCGCTTTGTACTCGCTAGTGATTGTGGCCATCTGGAGCACGGTCGGGTACAACATGGTCATTTTCCTGTCAGGACTCCAGGGGATTCCGCGCACGTATTACGAAGCTGCCCAGATCGACGGAGCTGGACCTTATCGCCAATTTTTCCGCATCACATTGCCGCTTCTTACACCCACGATCTTTTTTGTCATGATTATTTCCATGATTAATGCGTTTCAGGTATTCGACATTATTCTGATGATGATTGGACCGCAAAACAGCACGATCGATGATACGCAATCCCTTGTCTATCTGTTCTATCACCATGCATTCGTGATTGATAACAAGGGGTACGCCGCAGCGATCGGCGTCATCCTGCTGGTCATCATTTTGGCCGTTACGATTGTGCAGATGAGGCTGCAGAAGAAATGGGTCCATTACGAATAGGAGGAGCGGGTGTGAAAGCGAAGGAAGGAACGCTTACGAGGAAATCGGCCATCGGCATCCACCTGATCCTGATCATTGGCGCATTGCTGATGATCGGGCCATTCCTCTGGATGCTGCTGACCTCTTTTAAGACCTTGGGTGAAGCGACGCAGGTACCGCCTATTATCTTCCCCAAGGTTTTCCAATGGAAAAACTATGCGGATGCGACAGTGACGCTGCCCTTTTTTGCCTTTTATTGGAATACGATTATCACGACAGTGGCCAAGGTGCTGGGTCAGATGATTCTCTGTTCCATTGCCGCCTATGCTTTTGCGAGGATTGAGTTTCCCGGGAGAAATGTGCTGTTTGTCTTTTGCTTGTCGGTGCTGATGGTACCCAGCCAGGTTTATTTGCTGCCGCAGTTTTTGCTGATCCGTGATCTCGGCTGGCTAAATTCGCTGGAAGCATTGATTGTTCCTGGCTTATTTAGTGCATTTGGCACCTTTTTGCTCAGGCAGTTTTTCCTGACCTTGCCGAAAGAGCTGGAGGAATCGGCGAAATTGGATGGCTGCAATCATATCCAGATCTATTTCCACATCATGCTTCCGTTGATCAAGCCGGGCTTGATTGCGCTCGCTATCTTCACGGCGCTCTGGTCGTGGAATGACCTGATGTGGCCGCTGATCGTCAACAGCTCCCCGGAGAAGATGACCCTAGCCGCGGGTCTCGCCTCCCTGCAAGGGCAAAACATGACGCATTATCCCATATTGATGGCGGGAGCGCTGCTGGCGATTTTACCCATGATTATTCTGTTTATGTTCCTGCAAAAGCAGTTTGTCGAGGGGATTTCTTTGACGGGATCCAAATAACACGCAGTGAAAAGAGAAGGGAGAGAACTCATATGCATCATGTCCTGATCGTTGGAGCGGGGACGATGGGCAGTGTCCATGCCCGAAGCTTCGCCCGGATGGAAAACGTAAAGCTGGCAGGGATCGTGGACATTCGCGCCAATATCGTAGAGCCGCTCGCTGATTCACTTCAGACGCAGGCTTTTGCGAGCTATGAAGAGGCGATGGCCACACTGGAGCGGGTAGATATCGTGGATATTTGCCTGCCCACCGATTTGCATAAGCCCTATGTGTTGAAAGCGGCAGCTGCAGGCAAGCATGTAATCTGTGAAAAGCCGTTGGCCCGCCATCTGGCTGATGCTCAAGAGATGATTGCTTTTTGCCGCGAGCGAAATGTGAAGCTGTTCGTGGGACACGTGCTCCGCTTTTTTCCGGAATACGTGGAAGCGAAAAAGCTGGTGGACAGCGGGGCCATCGGAGAGGTCGCCATGGTGAACACGTTTCGCGGCGGGATCTTCCCGACTGCTTGGAAAGACTGGTATGCCGATGTGAAGGTAAGCGGCGGGCTGATCCTCGATATGATCATCCATGACTTTGACTTTTTGCGCTGGTGCTTTGGCGAGGTTGAACGCGTCTATGCCAAAAGCATGATCGGCAGAACGTTCGCCCGCATGGAGTACGCGCTTGTCAGCTTGCGCTTTGCAAACGGTGCGATCGCCCATATCGAAGGGAGTTGGGCTCATCAGGGCTTCTCGATGAAATTCGAGCTAGCCGGAAAAAAAGGGGTGATCGACTATGACAGCCGCGCAGCCAGTCCGGTGGTATCCACACTCCGCAAGCAGGAGGCAGGGCAAGGCGGTGTGGCGGTTCCGGAGAGTCCTTTGCGCGAAAGTCCGTATTTTCTGGAACTCCAGCATTTTCTGTTCACGATCGAGCAGGGGACGGTGCCGATCGTAACACCGGAGGATGCTTATAAAGCCATGGAGATCGCGCTGGCCGCACTAAAATCACTGGAGACAGGCAAGCCGGTCTTATTGGCACATAGCGCTGGCAAAGGAGGAGATTGCTGATGAAAGTAGGGATCATCAGTTTTGCGCATATGCATGCCCATAGCTATGCGCAGGCTGTTCAGGAGCTGGAGGGAGCGGAGTTGGCAGGCATCTATGATGATGATCAGGAACGCGGGCAAAAGGCGGCTGAAAGGTACCAGACGACCTTTTACAGCAGCTATCAGGAGCTGCTAGAGAGCGAGATTGATGCAGTGATCGTGACCTCGGAAAATGCCAGCCATCGGGAGCATGTGGTAGCTTGCGCTGCGGCAGGAAAGCATGTGCTGTGCGAGAAGCCCTTGGCCGCGACTGCCGAGGATGCCGAAGCCATGATCCAAGCATGCAGGGAGCATCGGGTGATCTTGCAAACAGCGTTTCCCGTACGATACAACACCGCCATCCTGCGGGCGAAAGCATACATGGAGGAAGGAAAACTCGGGCGAATCATCGCCATGAAAGGAACAAACCGGGGGAAAAATCCGGGCGGCTGGTTTGTCGATTCGAAAAAATCCGGTGGTGGTGCGGTCATCGATCACACCGTGCACGTCGTGGATATCATGCGATGGTTTCTCGGTTCTGAAGTCGCTGAGGTGTATGCGGAAGTGGGATACCAGCTGGCTTCCGAAGTCCCGATCGATGACTGCGGATTGATCACGATGGAGTTCAACAATGGCGTATTTGCCACACTGGACTGCAGCTGGTCACGCAATAAAAGTTATCCGACATGGGGAGATGTCACCCTGGAAATCGTCGGAACAGACGGAACGCTCAAAATCGATGCCTTTGCGCAAAAGCTGGACGTCTATAGCAACGATTCCGGCCACACCTATGCGTACTGGGGGGACGACATGGACCAACAGCTCGTCCATGATTTCCTCGACAGCGTCAGGAGAAACGAGCAACCAAAGATTACCGGAGAAGACGGACTTCGCGCACTGGAAGTTGCCCTTGCCGCTTATCAATCGGCGAGGGAGCTAGAGCCTGTCAGGATTGGAAAAAGCGAAGCGTGAAAAGGAATGGGGGATACACATGTTAAAGGGAATCAATCAATGGTGCTTTCCGGAAGCGACGCCGCTGGAAACGATTTTTGCCCATAGCCAAAAAGCGGGCTTCGATGCGGTAGAGCTGAATTTGTATCAACCAGGTATGGTCGGCTTGACACTGGAAACCAGCTTGCAAGAGGCGGAGAACATCGCCAAGCTGGCGGAATCGTTCAACCTGCAGCTGCGCAGTCTGTCCACCGGATTGCTGTGGCAAGCACCGCTTTCATCCCTGGATGAGTCGGTAAGAGAGCAGGGACGGGCGATCGTCGAAAAACAGATCGAGCTGGCCAGTGCCATCGGCGCGGATACCGTACTGGTGGTGCCGGGCGTTGTAGATGCACAGACGTCTTATGAGCAGTGCTACGAGTATTCGCAAAAGGAACTGCGCAAGCTGATTCCGCTTGCAGAGAAAAGCGGAATCCAGATCGGCATTGAAAACGTGTGGAACAAGTTTTTGCTGTCCCCGCTGGAAATGGCGCGATATATCGATGAGCTGGATTCCCCGTATGTGGGAGCGTACTTTGATGTGGGCAACGTGCTGCAGTTCGGCTATCCGGAGCAATGGATCCGCATTCTAGGCAAGCGGATTCGTAAGGTGCACGTCAAAGATTTTCGGACCAATGTAGGGAACATCACGGGCTTTGTGCCCCTGCTGGCAGGTGACGTGAATTGGCGGGAGGTCCGTACTGCATTGGCGGAAATCGAATACGAAGATACCGTCACGGCCGAAATCAGCCCATACACGGCATCGCCTATGCAATTAGCCTATGACACCGCTGCTCATCTTGCAGTCATTCTTGATCAAGAAAAGGCGGAGTAACACTGCCAAAAAGGAGAGAGCGCCCATGAAGGTACGGGTTGGTTTTGTCGGAGCGGGTGGCATCGCCAAGGTCCACATGAAGCTTTTGGCGGAAAATGAGCATGTGCAGCTAACGGCAGTGACGGATGTGGCGATCTCTGCGGCAGATCACGCAGCCAGCCTATATGGCATGAAGCCGTATGCGGATTACGTTGAAATGCTGAAGCAAGAAACAATCGATGCGTTGTTCATCTGCGTCCCCCCATTTGCCCATGGCCAGCTTGAGCTGGATGCCCTGGAGCGAGGGATCCATCTGTTTGTCGAGAAGCCTGTCGGATTGGATATGGCTACGGTTACCCGCATCGCTGAAAAGATCAGCGAATCGCAAGTCATCACAAGCACGGGATACTGTCTGCGGTATCAAGAGGGGATTGCAAACGCGAAGGAATATTTACAAGATAAAACGATCGCGATGGTGCGTGGCCATTATCTCACCAGATTTGTAGAGACGCCCTGGTGGAGAGAGCAGGAAAAGTCCGGTGGCCAATTGGTGGAACAGACGACCCATACGCTGGATCTCATCCGTTATCTCGCGGGCGACATTTGCAAAGTATATGCCAATATGGCTTTGCGCGTGTTTGACGATATACCGGGTCTCGATATTCCAGACGTAGGCTCGATCAATCTGCTGATGGAATCCGGGGCGGTTGGGCATCTCGATACCAGCTTTACGCAGCTGGATCATCGCACAGGCGTAGAAATACTTGGGCGAGATTTTCGGGTAGAGATATCGGGCGGGACGGTAGCGATCGTGGAGAAAGAGCGGACGGTCATCTACAAGAGCACCACAGACATGTACAAAGCACAGGATGATGCATTTATTCAGGCTGTGTTGACAGGGAATCGCGGGCTGGTGCTGGCTCCTTATGAGGAGGCGGCCAAGACATTGCAAGTCACATTGGCAGCGAATGAATCCGCCCTTTTAGATAGGGTGGTGCACGTATAATTGGCTGGAAGGTATCGGGGAATCCGATGCCTTCTTTTTTTGCTTTTTACTCAGCAGACGCCTTGCGCAATAGTAATTTTTGGGAAATTTATGATGAAATCCAGCTAGCATTCCTGGGAATTTTCCTGAGGGTAACTATGGATGACTTCCCAAAAAATAGGGTGTGAATTCCGTTGTTACGGGAACGGTGGGTTTGATAAAGTTTGAAACGTGAAGAGGAGGTGATACATATGAAAATCGAAATCCGTGAAGTAGAAAACCTTACCCCAACAGCTATCCACCTGGATCCAGATCCAGAGGCTGCTTACCAGGCGTAAGATTCTACAACTGCCAGGAGGCCGCACTGTGATGGTGCGGCCTTTCTCCATGGTGACGAAAAGGAGTGTGTAATTATTGTGAGACCAAAACTAAAACCGTATTTTAAGCACGTAACGTCTTCCGAGAACGGGATCATCCGTGTCAAAATGGAGCGAACCAGCCTGGAAATCAGCGATCCCGAAGGAAAAGTGATGGCATTCATCGATTGCCTGGATGGTGAACGTACACTTGAGGAGATCGCACAAAAATGCCAGATGTCCACAGAGGACGCTTGGAACGGTGTGCAAATGCTAAACCAATATAACATGCTGGAAGCGGTGGATCAGAAGCCCATGGGGTTGACCGATCGCGAACAGCTTCGCTATAAGAATAACCTCACGTATTTTTCCCATTATGAGACGCTTGAGGAAAGCAAGTACGTGTTTCAACAGAGATTGAAAGAATCGAAGGTAGCAGTCCTGGGACTAGGCTCAGGAAGTGTAATAGCGGCTTGGCTTGCCTCCATGGGAGTCGGAAAAATAGTAGGCGTCGATTTTGATCACGTGGAACTGAATAATCTGAATCGGCAATTTTTTTACACGGAAGATGACGTCGGTGATTTGAAAACGCAGGCGACAAAACGTCGCTTGGAAAAGCTGAACAGCGACATTCAGGTAGAGGTGTATGAGAAAGAAATCGACAGTGCGGCTTTCTTGATCGATATTTTGGATGGAGTTGACTTCGTGGTGAACGCGATCGATTCTCCGCCCGTTCAGGGTACACGCTATGTGAATGCGGCCTGTCTCCATCATCGGATCCCTGCCATCCATATCGCGATCGGGAATACCATCGGCTTCTTTTATCGGGTGACTCCTTTCGAGAATGGTTGTACAGATTGCCGGTTGCTCGAGACGATTCGCAATGATGCCTCCGCATTGGAACGGATGCGCCGCAGGGTGGATGGTACCTTGCCAAAAGTGGACTTCGGTAATCCGGGGTTTGCTCCCAATGTGGCCACACTGACCTCGCTGGTAGCCTCCGAGGTATGCAAGCACCTGACTGGCTACCACAAGGGACAGCAGCATGCGTTTACGATATGGGATGTGCATAGCTTTCAGCTGCATGGAAAAGACTTTCCGCGCTTGCCTGAGTGCCCGTCTTGCGGATCAGCGCGCAGGCAGCAATCCGTCGAACCTTGCAGCTTGGCGGAAATCGTCGATATTGTAGAAGGAATGCATGTGCGATGAGGGAAGAGACAACGATCGCTTTACACGATGCCTCAAAGGTAGATCTGAGTCACCTGTCGATACAACATGAAGGAGACGAGTACACGATCGGAGACCCGACGATCCAGCGGTTCATTCGCGTTCCGGAGGCTGCGACATTCGTACTTGCACTCGCGAATGGGAGCCGGACGCTGGCAGAAATCAAAGACCAGATCCATCGGGAAAAGGGTTTGGATCTTGATGTACTGGACTTTGTCCAAACACTGCACAGGCTTCGACTTGTCTACAGCATCGATGGCAAGGTGATGGGGGAGCCAAGGCAAAATCAGGAACAAACGAAGATGAGACGTGTCGGAGGGTGGCTGTTTAATCGATATACGGCTTGGCTGTATGCGTTCAATGCCTGCCTCGCCTGTTATATGATGCTAGCAAATCCAGAAATGTTCCCCCACTACCGCGACATGTTTGTTTTCCAGCAAATCGGGCTTAATTCTCTCTATGTTTGTGTAATCGCTTGTCTTTTGGTCGCATTGCATGAGTTTGCGCATTTTCTCGCAGCGAGCAGTGCAGGAGTAAGATCCACGTTTCGCCTGAATATGCGGTATATCTTTTTGGTTGCTGAAACAGATATGACAGGTTTATGGGGGCAGCCGCGGAGCAAACGGTATCTTCCCTATTTGGCTGGTATGGCATGGGATTCCACTTGGATCGTGGGCATGCTGTTACTCCAAAGCAACGTCCCGGTTGATTCACTCCTGCATGCTACCGCGAAGCTGGTCACACTGCTGCTCGTATTAGGCACCTTGTCGCAATTTATGTTTTTTCTTCGTACAGATATGTATTTCGTCATTGGGAATCTGACCCATTCTGCCGATTTGGCACAAAGCGGGAGGCTGTTTCTCAAAAGAATCTGGAAAAGGAATGATGAAGCATTGGCAGTGCTATGGAACCGGCTGCCGGAAACAGAGAAAAAGGCTGGACGCGTGTTTGGTTTTTTCTACGCCATTGGAATTGTATGTGTGACGTATCTATTCCTCTTTTTCACGATTCCTGGACTTTTCACTTCCCTCTCATGGGCGATTCGGGAAGTGTCACAGTATCGGATCGACCAGATGCTGTTTTGGGATGGGGCGATTATTTTGGGACTTTTCGTCGTGCGTATGCTGCTGAAACTGATTGGTGCGAGAAACGCTTTCAAAGATTGGCTGCAAAAAAGAGCACAGCAGCAAGGGCAAGGATAGAGGCTGAGAAAGTAATAGTCTTGCCTCTGTCCAAAGTGAGAGAACGATTTTATAATTTCCCGTAATGATGACCGACTTATACCTACTGTTATCCAGCGATCTTCTTTTTGTAAACTCAGTTATAAAAACATCAGCTTCAACTTGAGAGTCAGGTAAGTATAAACAAGGTGGAGGAAGCATTAAGCTTTTAACAGAAAAAACAATAAAAAGAAACCCATAGGGTTCATTTTGTAACTTATTAAATTCAATTTCTACCTGGTGTTGCCTAATTTTTTCTATGATGTTGTTAACATATTGCTTGAAGTCGAGGATAGATCTAAACCTTACAATAACTTCGTCTGAGTACATTGTAGGATAAATGTTTTCACCGTAAAGCTGAATATCACTAATTGAGATAGCCAAATGATTCTTATTTGAAGTTGCCATAAATGGTTGAGATTTTACTTGCGGAATAAAATCAGCTACGGCAAAGGAAGATGCGGGCGTTTGTGTATCATAAAAGTCCATTCGAAGGCTTATTTGAGAAATCATTTGAAGCGTTTAACACATCAATTTTAGATATGATTAGGAACAGAAAAGTCCAATCAATATTCCTATCACTGTAGCTAATACACTTCCAAACGAAGAGTACGACATTCAGTATTTAATCAATAAATATAATCAAGATCCAAACATTTCTTCTAGCACCATCCGTGAAGTTCAAGAAGGCCTAAAAGAAATGGAATTTTACGATGGTCCGATTACCGGTGAGTATAATGAGGACTTTCTTCTGTCTGTAATTTCTTTTGAGGTAGTACTCAATCGAAGTGTTCATGTTGGCCTAAATACGACCATCCATAACACGCAGAGTCCTCTTGGTGAAAAAGGAGAAATTACACCTCAATTACTGAACTATGTACGTGCAAGTAAAAGTGTTGGAAGAGACAAGTACGGTAAATTTGCAGAGTTTCTTTTTAGTGGGGATGTTGTAATATATCAAACAACAGCCACTTTGGTACCAGCATTTCGGGTGTCTAAAATAGCCGGTAAATTAATTAAAAAGGCGGTTAAGACACTTGATGAGGCATATGATTGCGATTGTTTTACTGCAGGGACGAAAGTTCTTACCAAAAATGGACCAAAACAGATAGAGCACATAAAAGTCGGAGACATGGTTCTGTCCAAAACCGATATAACTGGAGAAATAGCCTATAAAGAGGTCGAGTGGCTTTTCAACAGAGAAGTAGAAGAGACTTATCAAATCAACGTAGGGACAGAAATCATTACAACAACCGCAGAACATCCTTTCTGGATTCATGGAAAAGATGTTTGGATCGAGACGAAGAATTTAAAATCAGGGGATGTTTTAACTACCTCAGATGGTAAAATTGCGACTATTGATAAGATAGAGATCGTTAGAGGTACTGCAACAGTTTATAACTTTAAGGTAAAAGATTTCCATAGCTATTTTGTAACTAGCCTAGGTATATGGACTCACAACAGCTGTGAAAATTCACCTTACATTGATCTTTTTCGTGCAATTGAACAACCGGAATTGGATGACCTCAAACAAAACAATTATAAATTTAGAATTGTACCGACAGGTTTTCAGGTCAAGCAGTTTGGTGTTAATTATGAAGAAGTTCGAAGACTGTCAAAATCGGCAGTTTTTAAAAACACAATAGCCATTGTGAGGGCAAGAATTCCCAAAACAATGTATAACCAACTAGATCATACTCCTGTAGATCCATTTTATTTAAAGAGTGGTAGTGTATCTGTTCATCCAGACATGATTGATAAATTTAACGAATCCTTAATAGAAGTTGAGATAAAATATTTTGACTAAGGTGGTTAAAAAAATGCTTAAGGTAATTGCTGAGATCTATATTCTTACTAAGGAAGAAGGAGGGGTAGATAATGATATCCATTCAGGAGTTATGCCTTCCTTTAAAGTAAACGGGGATCTAATTGCGTGTAGAATTATAAGTAAGGATAGAATTATACCAAAAGGAAAACATCATATTGTGGAACTAGAATTTCCATATGGAGAAATATACTCACAATATATCATACCTGGTCTTGAGTCACATTTTCATAGTGGTGCAAAGATAGAAGGAAGTGCCAAAATAATTAAGATTATTGAGTAGAGGTATACGAACAACGCCCCCTAAAAAAAGGGGGCGTTTGTTTACCTATTGTTAATAAAAACTAATACATAATACTGAACACCGGTGAATCACCAAGATTCTCACCGGAAGGCAGCCGTTTTTTTGCTGTTCGGATTTGGTGAGATTGAAAGAAATCATGTAAATGGCCCATTGACAGATGAGAAGAAACCGCTTATTTTAATATTGACTGAATGAGTCAATCAAAAAACGGAGGGCGATATTGATGAAACGTTTACGGAAAATGGGAAATGCGCTGGTGATCGGCGGGGGAATGGCTGGCTTACTGGCGGCAAGAGTGTTGTCCGATTTTTTTGCAGAGGTGCTGATCGTGGAGAAGGATGGCTTTCCCGAACAGCCCGTGAACCGTCCAGGCACGCCGCAAGCCTTTCATCCCCATCGGTTTACCTCGCGTGGCAAGTCCATTACCGAGCGTTTCTTTCCCGATTACGAAGCTGATTTATTGGCATTGGGCGCCCCTTCCTCCTTGAATAAAACGGCCTATAACATGAATCAATATGGCAGCATGGAAGGGCTTTATCCGCGAAATGACGTCAAATTTAGCAGAGCAGCGCTGGAGTGGGTGATACGCAAACGTGTACAACAAATTGCGAACGTACGCTTTTTTCCGAAGCATGATGTGATTCGGCTAACCACGAATGCCGATCGGACCGCGGTCACAGGGGTTCAGGTGCGGGAAGTCGAGCGAAGCGGGGAAAAGATTCTTGCAGCCGATCTCGTTGTCGATACGAGCGGACGCTCTTCCAAGCTGAGTAAATGGCTGACGGACATGGGCTATGAAGTGCCAAATCCAGACCTGCTCAAAGTTGACCTTGGATACAGCACTCGCCGTTACAAGCTGCCAGCTCATCTTACTCATTTGACAGATCACTGGGATGTCATCAATATCGCAGGTCAGCCCGCAAATGGGACGTATACCGGGGTCTTTTCCTTTATCGAAAACCAGGTGGCAGAGGTATTGCTCTACCGGCCAGGCGGAGTCTACCCTCCAACCAATCCTGACGAGTTTGAACAGGCTATTGCCATGCTGCCGACCCCGATGATTGCTGATATGGTGCGAGAACTACAACCGATCACCACACCACGGGGCTTTCGGGTACGGGAATTGTACCGCCATCACTTTGAACAAATGAAGCGTTGGCCGTCCGGTTTGCTCGTCATGGGCGATGCGTTTTGCATCTATGATCCGATCTTTGGGCAAGGAATGACGGTAGCTGCGATCGAAGCGGAGGTGTTGGAGGCTAGCTTGCAAGAGCAGCGAGAGGCACCGCGTCCTCATTTTGAGCAGTGGGTGCTTGAGCGTATGCAGCAGGTGATTGAACCTGCCTGGTGGTTAAATTGCGCGAATGATCTGCAGTGGGAAGGAGTGACCTATGAAGCGGATGAACCGCTGCAAGGCATTGAGCTTGGCCAAAAGTACATGGACCTGTTTCTCAAGCTGGCAACCAGTCAGGGCAATTGGGAGCTGTATGGTTTGTATTGGGCTGTTAACACATTGTCGGTGTCACCCGAGAGCATCCTGAACCCGCAAAGGGCAGCGTCTGTGCTGACTGCAACGGAAGAAGGAAGGCGATTGCTGACGGCTCTTTCCAAGCAATACCGTTTGTCCAGCGAAGAAGCCTTGCATGCTGCGTTGCCCACCTTTGCCTCTGCGACTTTATGACTGAGAGACCCTGATAGCTGTTCCGCCGTAGCGGCCAAAGAAACGAACATGGTACACTCGAAGCAAAGGAGTGAGGAGTCTGTGGCGCCATTAAGCGATGAACAATTGAGTCAGATTCGTGATGAACGGAAAGAACAAATCATGGAGGCTGCACTGCACGTCTTTTCCCGACGAGGCATCAGCGGCACGAAAATGAGTATGATCGCAGCGGAAGCAGGGATTAGTCACGGGCTGCTTTACCATTACTTCAAATCAAAAGATGAGCTGTTCACGGAGCTTGTACAAATGGCGATGGTCGGAGCGCAGTCCGCTATGATCCAGATCTATGAATTGCCGGGTTCGCCGCTCGAAAAAATCAGGGTATTGACCAAGGAGATTCTCGATGAAAGCGGAACGCCTTTTTTCCTGTTGATCCATCAGGCACGTACGGCGGAAGGGGTGCCAGAGAAAGCTGTGCAGCTTATCGAGCAATACTCCATGGAGACGTTCGTTGCTGCCTTGCTGCCTTTGTTTCAAGAGGGGCAGCAAGCAGGAGAGATTGTGCCAGGAAATCTCGAGGAGTTAATCGCCTCTTACTTATCCATTCTTTCCGGGCTGATGGTCCTGAATGCGCGAGAGGATGAAAACTACCGGCTTCCGGACATTGATCTTTTGCTGCGAATGATAACCGTGCGATGATCTTCATAAAAAATGTTTCTTTGCCTACAATTGGGGGCAGGTTAATACGTGTTGAACTCATTTTTCCGTAAAGGAGAATGATCAAAGTGACGCGTAAAGCATCTGCCCCTAAGGCACCTTTGGATAGACAGACGTGGCTCTTGTTAGCCGTGAATGCTCTTTTTATCACGGCCAATGCGCTGTCCGGCACCTTCCTTGGTGTGTATATCTGGAAAGCGAGCAAAAACTTTGCCTTGCTGGGCTGGTTTACGCTCCTGTCCCACGCTTGCATGGCACTGACGTTCTGGATTGCCGGCTGGTGGCTGAAGCATGGGCACAAAATGATCTGCTTGCGGCTTGGGATTGGCTTATCAGCCACCTTTTATATACTCGTGCTTCTATTGGGGAAACAGGCCGTTCATTATATATGGCTGCTTGGCATCGTGCAAGGAATGGCGGTCGGCTTTTTTTGGCTGGCCTTTAATGTGATTTATTTCGAAGTGACCAATGCGGATAACCGGGATCGCTTCAACGGCTTGACGGGTGTCATTGGCGCGACAGCGGGTATCATTGCCCCGTGGTGCTCCGGCTTTGTCATCTCGCGTATGGCAGCAGAACGCGGGTATCGGATCATTTTCATGATTTCTTTGGCGATCTTCGTGACAGGTGTCATCGTCAGCTTCTTTTTGCGGAATCGGAAGACAGAAGGGGAGTACGAGTGGCTCCTGCCCTTTCGCGTCCTGCACAAGACGCACACCCCGTGGCGTCCGGTATTTGGAGCCCTGGCAGCCCAAGGTTTTCGGGAGAGTGTATTTGGCGTTCTCATTGGCTTGCTCGTCTATATCCAGACCGGAAGCGAAATGCAGCTCGGCAATTATACGCTCATCACCTCGTTTGTGGCCTTCCTCAGCTTTTATGCGGTGGGGAAATGGCTAAGGCCGACATTGCGGGAGCGTGGCATGCTGATTGGGACGCTGGTGATGACCGCTGTGATCATTCCGTTCTTTTTCGGCATGAGCTTTACGACCATGCTGATCTTTGGCATCGGCACTTCTTTGTTTATCCCGCTCTTTTCAATCCCCATGACATCGGCTGTTTTTGACTTGATTGGCAAGGATGAAGAGAGTGCACGACAACGAGTGGAATATGTGGTCATGCGCGAGCTTGCACTCAATGTGGGCAGGATCGCCGGGATGGCGATTTTCATTACCACGATTCAGATCAGCAAGGCTCCGTTAGTGATCAATATCATGATGCTGATCGTTGGGTGCGCGCCGATCCTTAGCTGGTTTTTCATGCGGGAGAGACTGCAGGTGAGGAAGGCGATTGGTTGATCCACAAGCCTGTGTTTCTATTCTAGCACAGGCTTTTTTTATAGCTGAAAAGACGATACCCGATCATCCCGGGTTGAAAGTCGAATAGCTGATGAGCTGCCACTCTGCGGGGTGGTCATTTTTGCTTTGGATCACTTCTTCCACTTCAAAGGACACGAGGCGTTCTGCCCCCGGGAATTTGGCCTTTTCGGCGGGGTCCCAAATGATTTGCGCCCGTCCCGTTATTTGCAGGGTGTCGGTCGTTTGAAAATCGATAAACAATAGGCCAGATCGCGGGTTGGCATGGATATTCCCCAATGTATTAAACATGGAATTGCCGAAATAATCGGGGAAAACCAAATGAGTCGGGGAATCGACCCGAATAAAGCCTGGAGATCCGCCACGGTGAGAAGCATCTACCTTATCCTCGGCGCTTGCACTGGCGATAAAAAAGGTGTCGGCACGCCGAACCCATTCCATCTGACTCATGGTTAACGCATCTCCGCGTTCTGCCATAGTGGATGTGCTGCCTCTCAGATCTTGCGCGAGCGGAACTCTTGCCTGAATATACTTCGGACAGTTGGCGTAGACCTGCTCGGGCGAAATGAGTAGACCTGCGTCCGTCACCTGTGCCGTCCCGTTCACTCTCATCCGGCGTCGGTTTTTCAGCTCGATTGCAAGCATGCCCACTTCTCGGTGATGCCGCACATTGCGATAGAGAGGGTCGGGGGAATCGTTGCTCGGTGACTGCTGAATAAGTACGATATGCTCATCAGGCACCTGGATGAAGCCTATTGGGCCGGTTACGAGTGAGCACCATACTCTGCGTTGCTCATCCAGCGAACCGACAATGGCCATCGACTGGTTTTGCAGAAAGCTGGCAGCTACTGTCGGGATCGAGTCACGGATGATTTTCCCGTTCATTTCGGCGGCTCTGGCTGCACCGGCCAACTGCTGCACGGCCAATTCTCCAGAATGGTAGTCAGAACTCATGGGGTGTCCTCCTTGCAGGATAGTGGTCTTTTTCTGAATGATAAATACATAGTAAATTAGGCATTTCCCTTCTTTGCTCATTATAGTAAAAAACACAAGGGAGTCAATGGGCAAAAAAAAGAACCGGTCATCAAAAGGACCGGTTCTCGGTTGTGTCAGTTTTGGATGAGATCTTTCAGAAGAGTCTCGCTGCTTTTTTCCAAAATAAGCGGGTAAAGGGTTACTTTTTCCGGTGCCATTGCTTTTACTTCTTCAAAGACTGCCGAAGAGGCATATACGTGGTCAGCCTTTTTGATGGCTGCTTCCAAAGCCGCTGGTTGATCGACTCCGACGTGCAAGCTCTCAATCTGCTCAATGCCTGCCTCTTTGACGCGTTGGGCCATCCATTGTCCCCCCTGGTTTCCCAGACATACAAAGGCGACTTTGCTTCCAGCTTCCAGCCTGGCGATTTGGAGCAGCAGCGCCATGTCGGCAGATGCTCCGATAGTCAGCACAGGGATCTGCTTTGCGGCAAGCAGAGATTTCACTTCTGCTGCATGATTTAAAGTGGTGACGACAGCGTCCGCTTGACTGAGGGCCTCATTCCGCTTTTGCGGCTGCTGCTCCCATTCTTCCAAAAAGAGCGAAGTGACGTGTGCCTTTGTAATCCGCTCCACTTCCCTGCGATAAAAGGGGTGATCGTGGCCACGACATTCGATAAAGAGAATGCGGGGCTTCCCGACATTTCCCTGATTAAACAATTGCACGAAAGCACAGCTTGCGGTGACCAGCTCGTACAGGTCAAATCCTTGCTCGCGGGCTTCTTCCACGGTGCGCTCCAGCAGTTCGAACATTGGCTTTCTTTTTTTCTTTAATTCATCATGGACCGGACCGGCCACAACCTCGGTCCCGCGGCCCCGCTGAATGGAGACAAGCCCTTCATCGCGGAGTTGTGTATAGACAAGGTTCACCGTGTTGCGGTTCACCTTCAGATGGTCAGCGAGTTGGCTGGCTGGAGGAAGCAGCTCACCAGGCTGTATGACACCAATACCGATTAGCCACTTCAATTGCTCCTTGATTTGTGTATTGATGCAAAACGTAAAATTCGGATCTGTGCGAAGAACGATACCTTTATCCATAGTATTTCGCCTCTTCTAATAGTGATCTAGGTTTCTCAACTATTATACACCGAAAGCACCTGTTTTACATGGGATTAGCTTCAAATCATTCAAGTACTGGAAAAAAGGGGATTGACAGTAAGAATAAGAAGTGAGATATTGAACTCGTAAATACCTAGTTAACTATGTATTTATAAATTTAAAATGCAGGAGGGGTTTCATTATGGCGAACAAATATCTCATCATTATCCAAGCTGGACAGCAAGATGTAGGAAAAGCGGTGCATGGTTTGCTGTACGGTCAAGAATTGCACGAAGCGGGTTTTACCGTAGAGATTGTCTTTGACGGTGCGGGGACCATGTGGGTGAAAGAATTGGAGAAACCAGATCATCCCTTCCATGCTGTCTTCAAGGAAGTCATGAAGACAGGAATTGTCAAAGGGGGATGCCAAGCTTGTGCAGGTTTCTTCGACGTAGCGGAAGAGACACAGGAAGCGGGAGTGTCTTTGATCGGAGAAGCGAAAACAGGTGGTCACCTGCCGTTTGGTCAATATGTAAAAGACGGCTACTTCCCAATCATTTTGTAAGTGCAGGGTATCGAGATGGTTCGCGTTTATCTGGAGAAGATGCGGGGATCTGGCAAAAGCCCTTTGAAAGTCGTGCCGCAAACAGCTTTCCTAGGCTTGCTCGGAGGGTTCATTGCCATCGGGATATTGGCCTATTTGACCGAAACGACCTCCTCGGTTTGGCTGATGGCTCCATTCGGTGCTAGCTGCGTGCTGACTTTTGGGTTATGGGATGCACCTTTATCCCAGCCGAGAAATATTATCGGGGGGCATCTGGTGTCTACCGCGGTTGGTTTGGTCTTGTTTCACATATGGGGGAATGACGGCTGGGTGATTGCCCTGGGTGTCGGCCTGGCAATCGGTCTGATGCATCTGACTCGCACCACTCATCCTCCTGCTGGGGCCGACCCGATCGTGGTGATCCTGGCCGGAAGCTCTTGGTCGTTTCTGGTGACGCCGGTGCTTATCGGTTCTATAGTAATTGTGCTGACGGCATTGCTTATCAATAACCTCGACAAGGGGCGGCGGTATCCGACCTTTTGGATCTAGGGCAAAAGTGGAAAGCGAAAAGGTTATCTATGGATGGTCGCTCTTGCTCCTTCGATCATACACGGGTAGCCTTTTTTGCAATTTCAATTTTCAGATAAGAATTTCACAATAACGCAGTAATAAGTGTGATGTTGATGGTGAAAAAATGGTATTGTACATACAAGGATATTTTCATTTTCATAATCATAAGGGAGGCAACAAGCATGAGTGGCTTCAAATCTTTACCTGTAGGCGAACTGAACGCGCTGCATTCGCAATTGCAGGATAAATATGACGCGTACAAACAGCAAAAGCTCTCCCTGGATATGTCCAGAGGAAAGCCCTCCCCAGAGCAGCTGGATTTGTCCATGGGAATGCTGGATATCGTGAACTCGGCAGATAGCGTGAAGTCCGAGGATGGCACGGATCTGCGCAACTACGGGGGTCTTGACGGAATCTCCGAGGCGAAGGAGTTCTTCGCTGAGATGTTGGAGGTTTCGCCGAAAGAAGTCATTGTCGGGGGAAATTCCAGCCTGGCGATCATGTACGATACCGTAGCAAGAGCGATGTTTCAAGGCGTATATGGCAGTGAAACGCCGTGGGGCAAACTTCCTACTGTAAAATTCCTCGCGCCAAGCCCAGGCTATGACCGCCATTTTGCGATCTGCGAGCACTTTGGGATCGAGATGATCACCATCGACATGCTGGATGACGGACCGGATATGGATGCGGTTGAAAAACTCGTAAGTGAGGACGAATCCATTAAAGGCATCTGGTGCGTTCCGAAATACAGCAATCCAGATGGCATTACATATTCTGATGAGGTGGTCGACAGGCTGGCCAAGATGAACACGAAGGCAAAAGACTTCCGCATCTTCTGGGATAACGCCTATGCCGTACATCATCTAACAGACAAACCGGACGAGCTGAAAAATATGTTGACCGCGTGCAAAGAAGCGGGACACCCGGATCGTGTCTTCATTTTCAGTTCTACTTCCAAAGTCAGCTTTGCCGGATCGGGAGTTGCCGTAATGGCGGCCAGCGAAGCGAACCTGCAGTTCATCCGGAAGTCGCTTTCGGTACAGACGATTGGTGCGGACAAGATCAATCAGCTGCGCCATGTCCGCTTCTTTAAGGATATGGATACACTCAAGGCGCATATGGAAAAGCACGCTGCCATCCTAAAGCCGAAATTCGATATCGTCTTGGAAGTTCTCGAAGCCGAATTGGGTGACAAGCAAATTGCCTCTTGGAAGAAGCCAAATGGGGGATACTTCATCAGCTTGAACACACTGGACGGTTGCGCCAAGGAAGTCGTCAAAATGGCGAAAGAAGCAGGGGTAACCTTGACCGGTGCAGGGGCCACCTTCCCATACGGAGTGGATCCTCGCGATCGCAACATCCGTATCGCGCCATCGTATCCGTCGCTTGCAGAGCTGAAGAAGGCGATCGAAGTTCTATGCGTATGCGTGCAGCTTGTTAGCGTGAAAAAGCTGCTGACGGAACAAGCAGCTGTTTAATGAAAGTATGTCTTAGACTAACCTTATAACGAAACAGCGTCAGATGATGGCAAGGACGATCAACTCATCATCTGACGCTGCTTTTTTTGCTTATGAACCGACCGCACGCACAAGGCAGCCGAACCATTTAGGTCGGCTGCTTTGTGCATTTCAATGATTGTTGCACTGAAATTTTATACAGGTATAAAGAAGGATTGCCTAGTAGCGTTTGTAATGAGTAACTTGTTCTTAGAGGGGAGTGATAGAATGCAAAACCAAGTGAAAACAAAGTTATATCAGTTATGTATGGGTGAATTAACCGCCGTTGCCAGCTTTGCATTTGTGTGGGTGTTATATTTGCAGCTTTTTGAGTGGACCGAGCCTTATTTAACCTCATTTTCGTCCTTATTCGCGTTTGGTTTGTTGGAATTTATTTTGCTCCAGGGAAGTTATTATTGGTATGTAAAATGGCGCCAGCTTCAACAAGGAAGTTACAATTATTTGCCTGTGCGTCAACTACGCTTGTTTGCATTCTTTCATAAGCTCAATATTCTGCTCATTGGCATTGGTTTTTTCATCATGATCCACCAATTCAAAGAGGCAGCGGTTGGTGCCTATTGGTGCTTGTTTGTGTATGGTTTTGCCATGATTGAATATATCAATTACTACCACATACGCCTTTCCTATCAGACCAAAGAAGAACTGAAACGATTCCTGCGGCAAAAAAAGCTTCGAAAATCAAAATTAGCCGCTGAATTACAGGCTTATAAAGGATTGAGGTGAAGTCGCAAATAAGTATAGCGGTACATGTACGAACAAGTATATAATTACCTTAACTTGTACGTACAATTCTAGGGTAAGGGAGAGGGGAACCTTGCTGGAACAATTAAAACAGGAAGTGCTTGAAGCGAATTTGGATTTACCTAAACACAAAATGGTGACGTTTACATGGGGGAACGTAAGCGGAATTGATCGCGAGCAGGGATTGGTCGTGATTAAACCGAGTGGAGTGCCCTACGAAAAGCTGAAGCTGGAAGATCTGGTCGTATTGGATTTGGACGGCAATAAAGTGGAAGGGGAGCTGAAGCCTTCTTCGGATACCCCTACACATCTTTGTCTGTATAAGGCCTTTCCGCACATCGGCGGGATCGTGCATACGCATTCGCCTTGGGCCACAGCCTGGGCGCAAGCGGGGAGAGGGATTCCAGCTTGGGGGACGACACATGCCGACTATTTTTACGGGGAAGTACCGTGTACGCGACCGATGCGCGATGAGGAGATTAATGGAGCCTATGAATTGAATACGGGGCATGTCATTGTCGAAACCTTCAAGGAATTGGATCCGATGCAAATGCCCGGGGTACTCGTACACAGCCATGCGCCTTTTACCTGGGGAAAAAGTGCGCACGATGCTGTTCACAATGCAGTAGTCTTGGAGGAGGTTGCCAAAATTGCTTCCTGCACGTATGCCTTGCATCCGGGGCTGGGAGCGATCAACCAAACCTTGCTGGACCGTCATTTTTTGAGAAAGCATGGAGCCAACGCTTACTACGGGCAATAAATGATCATGCGAGGGGCTGTGTCCGTCAAGCAGAGCGATCTGTGAAACGGCACAGCCCCTATCTATTTATGGAATTCGTTTGGGTCTGAGACCTCGGTCACGCCGGTTTCGAGAAAAGGGGCTAGGTCAGCTCCCGTAGATGCTTTCATCAAGCTGTCGATGATCATGCTTCCCCATTCCTGTTCGTTCTGCGAAATCACGGTAGAAAGCTGGCCGTTCACCATCGCTTCCTTCATTTCCGGGGTCATGCCAAAGGTAATGGCGTATCGTGTCAGCCCCTTTGCCTTCCAGACGAGCACGGAGGCAGAGCCTGACACAAAATCCATCGCGACAAAGGCATCGAAGTGAGGATGCTGGTCAATCATGTTTTCCAACTCGGCAAGCGCTCGGCTATCCTTTCCTTCATTGTAGCGAACCTCAAGCACTTGCACCTGTGTGTGCTCCTCCAAGTACATTAACATCCCATCCAGACGTTCTTTCACGCTAAGCATACTGCTTAACCCCGATTCGACCAGGACCATCCCTCTTCCACCCAGCTGCTTTTCGATCGACTTGCCCATCAGTTCGCCAGCCTTGCGATTATCTGTCCCGATGAAGGCGACTCGCTTGCTGTCAGGGGAGTCCGATTCAAAGCAAATGACCGGGATACCGTTATCCATGGCTTTATTGATGACCGGAGCCAATGCCTCCGGATCGATCGGGTCAATCGCAATCCCGTCGACCTTTTGCTTGATCATCGTTTCCACCATCCAGATTTGCTGCTCAATGTTCGCTTCATCCGGTGCCTTGACGATCAAGCGGATCTGCTCGGAGCGTGCAGATTCTTCGGCGACTTGTGTAATCATCTCATAGAATGGATGGGCCATCGGATAGACGATCCCAAATGTATACGAAATCTGGTCATCGTGCTGGCCAGGCTGAACGGCAGGGACAGAGGAATCTGAAAGACGACTGGTCGGACTTCCGCAAGCCCCCGTAATCATGGACAACAGCAAGAGGCTCAGAAAAAGAGCGTTTTTGAAAATGTAGCGATGCGGGTACAATTACATTCGCTCTCCTTCCGTTTTGCTGCTGAGTGCTGAGCTGCCCATTCGGCGAAATTCCTTCGGGGTCATGCCCGTCATTTTTTTGAACAGATTGGAAAAATAGTGGGCATCGTTGTATCCGACCTGAAATGCGATTTCATACGATTTTGCCCGCGTGGTCTGCAAGAGCTCCATGGCTTTGCGGATGCGTGTTTGCGTCAAACATTCGATGAAGGTGTGCCCTGTCTCCTGGCTAAATACCTTGCTTAAGTGACTCGGACTTACGCGGACATGCTCCGCTGCATCCTGTAGCGACAAGCGGTCGTTGGCATAGTTATCCTGGATAAATCGTTTTACTTTTTCAATCAGATCTCCGTATTTCCCTGTCGCTTCGGTACGCCACAGCCAGAAGCGTTCCAGCAGTTTTTTCAGATAGAGCTCGCTTTGTTCTGTGCTTCTGACGCTTTGGATTTGTTTTTGCAGATCTTCTGCGATCTCTTTCGTATCGAGCGGAATTCGCAGCGTTTCCTTCGCCATTTGCAAGGTCTCCAGCGTCAATTCATTCAGCAGGTAGTAGCCGTAAAAGGAAGTGGCCCAATTCAACGTCTTCAGACCTGTGCAAAACTCACGAAGAAAGACGTCGGTCTGAGCAGGGGTACCGATTTTTAAAAACTCTACGTATTTGGCGCGATCCACGATGATTTGGCTTTCATGGGCCCCGCCAGCTACTTCCCACCAAATACGTCGGTTTTGTGCGGACAGCTTGCGTATATTGTTGTCCTCCTCAGCCTCGACAAAAGAGGTGTGGATGTTCTGCAAGCGCTCCTGGACACTGCCCACTCCTACGGTCACCGCACAAGGCAGCTCTTTTTCCAGAGCAGGCAGCAGCGTCTGTTTTAGATACGCCAGTTTTTCCTGAAGCTGAACCGGTGCATCACTCTTGAAAATATAGACTTTTTGGGTGCGGCTTCGCGTGAAGGAATAGTGGTCTGCAATCTGTGACAGCTTCTCGTCCAGAATCAATTCCGCTTTGGCGAATAGGGAAGGTTCTGTTGTCTGCATTTCGAAAATGGCGACCGCATAACACCGGGCTGTTAGCTGCAGCGAGAACGCAGCAAAATGGGAGATGGCATCCGCTGTCGACAGCAAACCGCTGCATAAGTCGCTAAACAGCTTCTCGCGCGTGTAATGGTTTCTCTGCTGCTGCCGTTTTTCCTGATCAATCTTATCACTGACGGAACGAAGCAGCTCGATGAGATCGGACGCGCTGACTGGTTTGAGGCAATATTCGGTCACCCCTAAGCGCAGGGCAGTGCGAGCATAGGAAAATTCGTCATGGCCGCTCAAAATAATGATTTTGGTCTCCGGCCAGCGCTCGCGCACGATCGCGGAAAGCTCTAACCCGTTCATAAACGGCATTTTAATATCGGTGATCAGGATATCAGGCATCCATTCCTCGAGCAGTGGCAGGGCGGTCTCACCATCGGATGCGTCTCCGCAATAGAGAAAGCCTTCCTTTTTCCAGTCTACGCATGCACGGATATTTTCCCTGATAAGGATCTCATCGTCGACCAGCATCACTTTCTTCATATTTACGTGATTCCCCCTATCTCTTCGGAATGCGGACAGTTACACGGCTCCCGACCTGGTCCTCACTGTCGACCTCCAAGCCGTACTGCTGGCCAAAATACAGGCGGAGCCGATGATGGACATTGGACAGCCCGAAGCCAAAATCGGTTTCTACTTCAAGGGTGTGGGTCTCCCGCATGATTTCCAGATGCGATCTCACTTCCGCCAATCGCGTCACGCTCATCCCGATGCCGTTATCCTCGACCGTCAACACGAGTGTACCTGTTGTGTCCTCATATCCGCTGATCTGAATCAGACCTTTTCCACGTTTATTTTTGATCCCGTGATACAGAGCGTTCTCGACAAGCGGCTGAAGGGTCATTTTCAGGATCGGGTAGGATTCGATTGATTCCGCTATCTCAATGCGGTAGTCCAGGATGTCGCGATAACGCATCTGCTGGATGACCAAATAGCTTCGTACATGCTCCAATTCTGTTTTAATGGAAATCCAGTCGCGGCCTTTGTTCAGGCTGATCCGGAAAAATTGGGACAGGGCCTTGACGAGCTGGATGACCTGTTCTTTTTTGCCTGCCTCTGCCATCCAGACGATCGATTCCAACGTGTTATAGAGAAAGTGTGGATTGATTTGGGCTTGAAGCGTCCGCAGCTCGGCCTTTTGAATTTGTTCTTGCTCCCGAATGCTTTGCTCCAGCAGTCCCTTGATTTTCGCCAGCATGATGTTGAAGCTGCTGCCTAGATCCGCAATCTCATCGTTGCCGCTCGGTTTGACCTTGGCCTCGAGGTTCCCCGCAGCAGCCAGCCGCATGTTATTTTTCAGCAAACGAATGGGCCGCGTTAAACGGGCAGTAATAAAAAAGTACAGGGTGATGGTAAAGAAAATGCTGAGCGCCACGCTGAAGATGATCAGCTGACGGATTTTATTGGCATCCTCCACGATTTCCTGGAGCGGAGCGATGCCGACGATTTTCCAACCGGTTGCCTGAGAGCTGGTATAGACGACAAACTGTGGTTTGCCCACCGATGTGTGTACGAAACTGCCATGCGACGCGCTGGGTACGGTGATGCTTTTGGAGGCGGGGACCGCTTTTTCATTCAGTGCGGACGGCCGGAAAATTGGCGAGCCGCTCTGATCAACCACATAAAAGTAGCCTGTCTTGCCAATCGTGACATTGTCGATAAAATGCTCCACGACCGAATCATCCAGATCAATCGTAATGAAGCCGATGACCTCATGGGTGATGCGCTGCTTCACAGCGGCAATAATCGTGATCACATTCCGCTGGGGATAGGAAAAGCCGTCCAGCCGATCCCAGACGGAGGCATCAGTTGGGGGAACATTCAGGATCGCGTCCGGATGATCCATCAAATAGAGGAAATGCGGGTTGCGCAACGGATTATGGTCCAGTTGAAAGACCCCTTTGCGCTCGCTGATCCCTTTCCCATACAAATTGGTCATCGATATGTTCAGGACACTGTCGTACTTGTATGTCTGCCGATACAAATCAAACGTCCGTAAAATTTCTTTCGCATCCTCATAGGTTTCACTCTGGGAGTACAGAAAGTGCAGGACTTGCGGGTTCTTTCCAAGTTCCAGCAATTTTCCCGTATCTGCAAACAAGACATCGATATTGCGAGCCAACTGATCGGCCACCAGCAGTGTCGCCGCTTTATTGTGTCCGGAAATGGTATTGTAAGACTTTTGATAGGAGACGAGCCCAACCGCAATCAGGGGGATCGAGGTCAGGATGACAAACATCGTCAGAAGCTTGGTGCGCAAGCTAGAGGATATCCATTGAAACAGCTTCATGGTCGTGCGCCCTTTCCTTACCACGTAGGAATCTTCTGTAAACGGAATATTCTTCTTCAATATAGCAAAAAGTCGCGATGTATAGCGAAAGAAATGAAAGCGCATTCAAAATTCTCCAACTTTTGCACAAAAAATTATAAAAAACGGATGGGAAAATCGCAAAATGCATAAAATTTCCCCCTTTATCCGCAAAGGACTCCGTATGAACCAAAATGTAAGCGCTTTATAATTGGCTACACCAAGTCAAATTGGTAACTAAGGGGAGGGAATTCATTTATGAAAAAGGCAGGAAAATGGGGGGCATTGCTAGCTTTGACGGGACTGATGCTAGTGGCAGCAGGCTGTGGCAATTCCACAAGTCCGGCTGCGAATTCAAGTCAACCAGCAGCGTCGTCAGCAGCACCAAGCAACAGCTCGAGCGGTTCCGGATCGGCAGAGAAAAAAATAACGCTCGGCTTCGCTCAGGTAGGTGCAGAAAGTGGCTGGAGAACAGCGAACACCAAATCCATTCAGGAATCGGCAGCAGCAGCTGGTATTGACCTGAAATTTTCGGACGCGCAGCAAAAGCAGGAAAACCAGATTAAAGCGATTCGTTCCTATATCCAACAAAAAGTAGATGTGATTGCGTTCTCGCCGGTGGTTGAATCCGGTTGGGATACGGTGTTGAAGGAAGCAAAAGACGCGGGCATTCCTGTCATTTTGACCGACCGCGCCGTTGATTCCAAAGATACGTCGCTGTACGTGACCTTCCTCGGTTCCGACTTTGTGGAGGAAGGACGCAAGGCAGGGCAATGGATGCTTGATCAGTATAAGGATGCCACGGAGGACGTAAATATCGTGGAGCTGCAAGGGACGACCGGATCCGCTCCGGCCAACGACCGCAAAGCGGGCTTCCAGGAAGTCATCCAGAGCAATCCGAAGCTGAAAATCATCGCTTCGCAAACAGGCGATTTTACACGTGCCAAAGGAAAAGAGGTCATGCAAGCCTTTTTGAAAGCGCATAAAGACATTGATGTGTTGTACGCGCACAACGATGACATGGCACTCGGCGCGATCCAGGCGATTGAAGCAGCAGGTCTCAAACCGGGCGTGGATATTAAAATCATCTCCGTCGACGCCGTGAAGGATGGCATGCAGGCTGCGAGCGAAGGCAAGATCAATTTTATCGTGGAATGCAATCCGCTGCTTGGACCACAGCTGATGGAAATTGTAAAAAGCGTTATCGATGGAAAGCAAGTGGAGAAGCGGATTGTAACGAAAGAGGGAACATTTACCTCTGAGCAAGCGAAAGAAGCTCTTCCTTCCCGCCAATATTAGTCCAACATTTTTCAGGAAATAAGCCACTCCGGACGGGAGCTTCGCAAAGGAGTGGCTTTTCCTCATGGTCAATCAGAAAGGAGAGCAGATCATCGTGAACGAGCACCAACCAATTCTGCAAATGCGCAGTATTCATAAACATTTCCCCGGTGTCAAAGCGCTGAATGGTGTGAATTTTCGCCTGTTTCCGGGGGAAGTTCATGCTTTGATGGGGGAAAACGGTGCTGGCAAATCTACGCTGATTAAGGTGCTGACCGGCGTCTATTCGATCGATGAAGGCAGCGTGGAGCTGGCTGGCAGCGAGTTGATCGTACGCAGCCCGCTCGAGGCTCAAGCCGCAGGGATCAGCACAGTATACCAGGAAGTCAATCTATGCCCGAATCTGACCGTTGCAGAAAACATCTTTATCGGGCGAGAACCGCGCAGACTGGGCAGGATCCTCTGGAAGGAAATGAATCGGAAAGCCGAAGCTTTGCTGCAGGAGCGATTGCAGCTGCATATTGACGTCACACAGCCATTGGACTCCTATTCGGTTGCCGTTCAGCAACTGGTCGCCATTGCAAGAGCGTTGAATATTTCTGCAAAGGTGCTCATCTTGGACGAACCGACCTCCAGCCTCGATCGCAACGAGGTTGAGCAGCTCTTTCGCATCATGAACAACCTGAAAAAAGAAGGGCTGTCGATTTTGTTTGTGACGCATTTCCTGGATCAGGTCTATGAAATCTCGGATCGCATCACCATCCTGCGCAATGGTGAGTTTGTCGGTGAGTATATGGCCCAGGAGCTTCCACGGCTTGAGCTGGTGGCAAAAATGATTGGCAAAGACCTTCATTTGCTGGAAGAGCTGCCTAATCTGGCGGAAGAGGGCGGCAGCGCGGCGAGAGAGGTGATGGTCGAAGCGTCGGGGCTTGGAAAGAAAGGGGCCATCGAGCCGTTCGATTTGACCATTCATCGCGGGGAGGTAGTAGGACTGGCCGGGCTGCTCGGCTCTGGCAGGACCGAAATCGCCCGATTGCTGTTTGCGGCAGATCGCCCCGATCAAGGCACGCTGCACGCTGCAGGCGTTGGGGTGGCTACGCCAATACAGGCGATCACGCAGGGGATTGCG
Source organism: Bathyarchaeia archaeon (assembly GCA_035644815.1). Classification (GTDB taxonomy): domain Bacteria; phylum Bacillota; class Bacilli; order Brevibacillales; family Brevibacillaceae; genus Brevibacillus_F. The sequence continues at coordinate 39,842 of DASQNU010000020.1, forward strand.
TTTTGCTCGGAAAACCGCAAGACCGAGGGGATTATCGGGGATCTATCGGTCAGAGAAAATATCATTCTGGCCTTGCAGGCGACGCGCGGCTGGTACCGGACAATCTCCCGTAAGCGGCAGGAAGAGATCGCCGACGAGTATATCCGCATGCTGAACATTCATCCCAATCAACCGGAGCAGCTCATCAAAAACCTGAGCGGGGGTAACCAACAGAAAGTATTATTGGCCCGGTGGTTGCTTACGGAGCCGAAGCTCTTGATCCTTGATGAACCGACACGCGGTATCGACATAGGGGCGAAGGCGGAGATTCAAAAGCTGGTGCTGACGCTGGCCAAGAAGGGCATGTCTGTCCTATTCATATCTTCCGAGCTGGAGGAAGTGCTGCGCGTCAGCAATCGGGTCGCCGTACTTCGAGACAGACGCAAGGTAAAGGAGATCGCCGACAAAGAGCTGAATCAGCAAAACGTCATGCAAGCGATCGCAGGAGGATGAGGACATGAATGGTTTGATGAAACACCATCTATTCTGGCCGCTTATCGTGTTAGCGGCGCTTTTGTTATTCAATCTGCTCTATTCGCCGGATTTCTTTCACTTGGTGATGCGGGACGGTCATCTGTATGGCAGCTTGATCGATATCCTGAACTTTGGCTCGCCGCTCATTTTGGTGGCCATCGGGATGACACTGGTCATTGCGACAAAAGGCATTGATTTGTCTGTCGGTTCGGTTGTCGCCATCTCAGGCGCCATGGCTTGTCTGACGATCAGCGAGGGTGCGGATCAACAAGCGGGGGGATTGGTGCTGACTGCTATTGGGATGTCTCTTGTCCTGTCCCTTTTGCTCGGTCTCTGGAATGGCTTTCTGGTGGCAGGAGCCGGAATCCAGCCGATCATTGCTACTTTGATCCTGATGGTGGCGGGGCGGGGGATCGCCCAGTTGATTACGGGTGGACAAATTATTACGGTAACGAGTCCAGCGTATGAGTTTATTGGTGCGGGATCGTTGTTTGCCTTGCCTTTTTCCATCTTTATCGTCATGGCGATGTTCCTCGTGGCGCTGCTCTTGACGAGAAAAACAGCGCTTGGCTTGTTCATTGAGTCGGTGGGCTGCAATCCGAAGGCAAGCCGCTTGGCAGGGATTCGTTCAGGTATGGTCACCGTTGCTGTTTACATGTTTTGCGGGCTGTGCGCAGGAATTGCCGGTCTGATTCTGAGCTCGAATGTGTCCAGTGCAGACGGGAACAACGCAGGTCTCTGGTATGAACTGGATGCCATACTTGCAGTGGTGATCGGCGGGACCTCGCTCAATGGCGGACGGTTTTATCTGACGGGAACGTTGGTGGGTGCTCTCATTATTCAGACGCTAACGACAACCATTTACATGATCGGTGTATCACCGGAAATCACGCTGGTGGTCAAAGCGTTTGTCGTCCTGGCTGTCTGCCTGATCCAATCGGAATCGTTCCGCAAAAAGCTGGTTCATCGCTGGAAGACACGGCGTTATCCAGCAGAACGTGAGGTGACGCGCCATGTTTAGCCGCAAATATTTCTCCATATTTGTAACGTGCGGACTGTTTGCCCTGATGTTCGCGGTGGGATCGTATCTGTACACGGGATTTTTCTCGCTGCAGGTCATCTTGAATCTGCTGATCGATAATGCCTTTTTGCTGATTACCGCTGTCGGCATGACATTTGTGATCATCTCCGGAGGCATTGATTTGTCTGTCGGCTCTGTGATTGCCCTGACGACAATGATTTCCGCTACGCTCGTTCAGGAGCATGGCTGGTCGCCTATGGCCGTGATTCCCCTTGTGCTCCTGCTAGGTGCCGCATTTGGCTGGGGAATGGGTGCGATTATTCATTATTTTCAGATCCAGCCATTTATTGTGACGTTGGCGGGGATGTTTCTGGCACGCGGACTCTGCTATGTCATCAGCATTGATACCATCACGATCGAACATCCATTTTATACGGCGGTTGCCCAGACCAAAATCGATTTGCCCGGCGGAAGCTATGTATCCATCAATGTCGTGATTGCCTTGATCGTGGTCGCCCTGGCTGTTTATCTGGCTCATTACACAAGATTTGGCCGGAATGTGTATGCGATCGGCGGAAGTGAGCAATCGGCCCTTCTGATGGGATTGCCTGTAGCCCAAACAAAAATCGGCGTGTACACACTGAGCGGATTCTGCTCGGCTCTGGCTGGCGTTGTTTTCACCTTTTATATGCTGTCGGGGTACGGCCTTCATGCGGTAGGCATGGAGCTTGATACGATTGCAGCAGTGGTGATCGGAGGCACCTTGCTGACAGGCGGCGTCGGATACGTAGCCGGCACCTTTTTTGGCGTATTGATCCAAGGGGTCATCCAAACTATAATTAGCTTCGAAGGTACACTGAGCTCGTGGTGGACAAAGATAGTCATCGGTTTGCTGCTGTTCATGTTCATCCTGCTGCAAAGAGTGCTGAGCACGAGACGGTCCATGCAACCATGACGCTGCGTTGCGGAGGAAAAGATGGATACAAACTACGTTCGAAAATGGTTTCTGTGTGTCTATATTCCGCTTTTGCTCCTTATTTTGACGGGCTGCACCGATGCGAGTCCGCCCCAGTCCGTTTCATCGCTTCATACCCAGACGGCTGAAACAACGATCACACAGGCATCCGCTGTAGCTGAAGCAGAACCGGGGGAGCCCCATGCGCGTAAGATCGTTCTCGGCTTTTCCCAGCTAGGCTCGGAAAGCGACTGGCGAATTGCGAATACGCGCTCGATTCAGGAAGCGGCACAGGTAGCAGGAATCACGCTGCTTCTGTCCAATGCCGAGCAGTCACAGGAAAAACAATTTGAAGCCATACGCTCTTTCATCCGGCAAAAAGTAGATGTCATCGCCATTGCACCGGTGATTCAATCCGGATGGGAGCCGATTTTAAAAGAAGTGAAGCAAGCGGGGATACCTGTAATCATCATGGATCGTTCCATCGATGTGAAAGACACCTCCTTGTACGTCAGCTTTATCGGTTCTGACTTTTACGAAGAAGGGGTAAAGGCAGCCAAGTATTTGTTGGACAAAATGCGAGAGACCCCCGGCCCCATCGCCATCGCCGAATTGCAGGGAACCGTAGGATCGGCTCCTTCGATAGACCGAGGCAATGGATTCCGTGAGACCATCAAGGTACGGGCCGATTTGCAAATCGTCCACAGTGCGCCTGCAGATTTCACGGTAGAGAAAGGCAAAGAGGTCATGAAAACCTTTTTGCAAGATCCCACCAAGCGCCCACAAGTGTTATTTGCCCACAATGATGATATGGCCTTGGGCGCGATCGAAGTGATCGAGGAGGCAGGTCTCTCCCCGGGGAAAGATATCATCATCATATCGGTAGATGGTACCCGAAAGGCCTTTGAAAAAATGGTGGAGGGCAAAATCAACTGTGTGGTGGAATGCAACCCTTTGCTTGGTCCGTTGCTGATGCAAGCGACGAAAGAGATCATGGAAGGTCGGACGCTTCCCAAACGGATTATGTCGCCGGAGAGTGTGTATACGCAGGTCATGGCGGCAAAAGAAGTGGAAAATCGAAAATATTAAGTGGGAAAAGCTGTTTGTGGTTGATCGAAGTCTGATCGACGATGAACAGCTTTTTTTTGGTGGCTGAAACATATTTCGGTTGTGTGGAGGAAACCATTGTATTAAGAAGGTGAACAGGGGGAAATCATGACGTTTACGTTTTTTTGGAGTGTCGCGCTCTTTATGATCCTCTCATTTACCGTTACCAAACGGAAGCTGCATTTCTTCGAAGTATTCCTATTGTGGGTGTTCGTCCTCGCGGTTCTTAACAACGTGATTTGGCTGGTGGGCCTAAATGCAAAACTCATTCTATATTCCCTGAATATGGGCGATTTTCAAGCTCTAGATGCGCTGCGGAGCGTAATTATTCCGCTGTTCATCATCCTGTTTATCGAAATTATATTGGTAGAAGAGAAAAAGAGCAGACAGCTCTTCTATTGGGTCGGAACCATTTTCTTGTTAGTGGGGATCGAGTATGTGGCGGATTTTATAGGCGTCATCAACCACATTGCGACCTGGCAATGGTGGTGGTCATTTGCGTGGTGGGCTGCTTTTGTTTTACTTTCCTACGCGATGCATCGATTGATCAGGCGGATCGCGATAAAGGATGTGAGAATTTGAATCTTTACCCTCCCCTGAAATTCGATGGGAATGAATGGTTTTGTCTGATCGTGCTATTGTGCGGGATTGTAACCACTTTCCTCCTGCCAAAGCGATTTCCCGCTATCGTAACCTTGTCATTTTTCGCGATAGGTCTTGGCATTGCCATGTATGTAGATTTTCACTTGGGGATTCCCCCCAGAGATCTCTACAAGATCAATGATATCGATCAGTATGAATGGGCTGATTTCTTACTCTTTATGATCTACACCCCATTCGCCTATTTCTTCGCTTATTTTTTGGATAAATGGAAGCTCCGCGGGCTGTATGTTTCGCTGTACGTGGTCTCGTGGACGATAGCGGGGACGGCGCTTGAAGGACTCGCTGTGTACTTTCATGTCTATGAGTACAAAGGCTGGCAGCTCGCGTATTCTTTCTTTTTCTACTTTGTGGCACAGATGGTCACACTTTACTTTTACCATGTGGTGAAGAAGATCTATCAGCAGACGAAACAAGACTCCGGCAGAAACTGGACGTGATGCAAATATGAAGTCACTGGATGCCAAGGCATTTAGTGGCTTTTTTCGTACCGGTTGCAGAAACAACTTTTCCACCATTGCTGGCATGTAATAAGATAGAGACAGACGATGCCGAAGGAGGCGCATGCATGCGCAAAATAGTTGGAGGTTTTATCGCCCTTTTCATGATGGTTACGGTATCGCTTGGGGTTCCGGCGTGGTCCGGGGCACAGGCTGCAACGACTGAATTTTTTTATCCTTTTGTCCAAACAGATGGCGAGGGGAACCGGACGTGGGGGTATCTCAACGAATCCGGAAGTGCTGTGATTTCGCCCATCTATCAGTCAGTCGAGCCGTTTGATGAGCAAGGGCTGGCGGTTGTGTCCATCAACGGGAAAAACGAGTATGTATACGGACTCATCAATCGATCAGGCGCTTACGTGGTGAAACCGATCTACGACTCGATCCGTCCATATGGCAAGACTCTTTACCTGGCCATCCAAGGAGAAAATGTGGACCTGCTAAATGCGCAAGGTAGCATCGTCAATCGGTTCGCAAACAGTTCGGTACACCAACCTTCAGAAGGGTTGGCCGTCTTTTCCCAAAATGATCGCTACGGATATCTGGATGAGATGGGAAAAGTCGTGATTGATCCGCAGTACCGGTATGCGGAAGCATTTTCGGAAGGCATCGGTGTAGTGACGCTCGCGAATGGGAGCTACGCACTGATCGACGAAAGCGGCAAGCTGATCCAAGAGCTGGCGTTTACCGACGAGGCAGTCTCACTTGGGCAATTTCACGAGGGACTGGCTGCTTACTATGAGAAAAAGTCGTCCCTGTACGGATATATCGACAAGCAAGGAAAGATCGTCATTCCGGCGAAGTATCGCTACGCTTCTTCATTTGAGCATGGACTGGCCAGCGTAAATGTGGACACAGACGGCTACGAAGAGCAGCTTGGCTTGATAACGCCTAAAGGCGAGTTTGTCGTAGAGTCAAACTATGCGGCCATCCACTATGTGAACCATGGGTTGTGGGCCGTTGGAAAAGGCGACGACACGGTCGACATTCCGCTCCACTACACGGCGAAATACGCGCTGGTAAACCAGCAGGGTCAATTCTTAAGCGATTTCATCTATGACGAAATCGCACCTTTTGAGGGAGCGTACACGGCTGTGCAAGAGGGACTACATACCTATTTGATCGATCAAAGCGGAAAAAAGGCAGCGAATTTGCCCAGCTTGGAAGGTGTCGGCACGATCTCCCTGAAAGGTGAACTCCTTGAAGCCAGGATCGATAATCGGTTGCGATATGTGAAACGGGATGGAACCGTCGTCTGGCAAGAGAAGCGGGACAAACAGCTGCAGCCGGGGGTGCTTGTACGCGAAAACAAAGTAAGACCGCATCCCAATTATTTGGCGTATTACGCGTCCGTCGAGGGGCTTGCCAATAAACAAGTCCAGCAATCGATTAACGAGCGTCTGACTCACAAAGTGACGTCGAGAGACTCCTTTCCTGTGGAAGTAAGCGAGTTTGATTTTGCCGTCGCCAGCTACCAAAAGAACCTATTGATCATTCACAATAGCGGCTATATTTACCCACTCGGTGCAGCTCATGGGATGCCGTCCTCAGAGTATGTCCATATCGATCTGAAAACCGGACAGTTCTATCAATTAAAAGACCTGTTTAAACCGGGGAGCGGCTATGAACAAAAGCTGAATGAATTGATCCTGGCACAAATGCGCAAGGATGCGGAAGAGCTAGGCATTTTTCCAGAGGCGGCAGAGCAATTTGCAGGGATTCGTGGGGATCACGATTTTTACATCGAAAACGATACGTTGAACATTTATTTCTATCCGTATGACATCGGTCCATATGCGGCAGGGTTTATTACCTTTCAGATTCCATTTACGGACATTCAAGGATTGATTGATCAGAACGGAGCTTTTTGGCAGGCGTTTCATGAATAAATTGAAATGAATGTTAGTGCCTACATGGTGGTGGGGGAAGGGAAGAACGGGCGGGGCTGCGTACTTGCCACACCCCCAAGGAAGGCTATACTGTCCGGTTCCGCATGTAAAAACGGTACGTCACGCAAAAGTTTCACGGAAGCAATTTCTACGCAGAGGTTGCGCGACAAGCGTGACCCGTTTTTACAAGCTCCACCTCAGCAGGAGTGACAAAAACTCCGCCCGTCCCGTTCTTCCCTTCCTCACGTGGCTAATAGCATAAATTCAAACCTTATCAAATCATAGCCCGATGACGATGCATGTCATTGGGCTATTGCTCTTGCATAAACCACTTAATTTTGCAATTGTCCAGAAATTGGGATAAAATGGAATTGCCAAATTTTAGGGAGGTTTACTAATGAACAAACAAATGCACCTTACACTTAGCACACTATTGATCACATCCAGCATGCTGCCAGTTGGTGCCGCCGCAGCAGACAGCCAAACCTTGTCGGCTTCGACTATTCAGGCGAAGCCAAGCACCAAACAGTTACTTCGCATTAATCTGCAAGGGGAAATCCCTACTGCCGATCCGGCCATCACAGAAGATCAAATGTCTGCGGCGATCGTTCGCGCAACGTTTGACGGACTGATGCGGACCGGTACGGATGGAAAGCTCCAGCAGTCTGTCGCAGAAAAGGTAGAGGTGTCCGCCGACATGAAGACCTATACCTTCACTTTGCGAAATTCCCAATGGAGTAACGGCGACCCTGTAACGGCTCATGACTTTGAATATGCCTGGAAGCGAGTACTCGACCCGAGAACTGCTGCTAACTACGCCTATATGCTCTATTATGTGAAAAACGGGGAGAAGGCGAATAAAGGGGAAGCAAAGCTGGACGAAGTCGGGGTAAAAGCGCTGAGTGACAAAGTGCTGCAAGTGACCCTTGAGGGGCCAACCCCATTCTTTCCGGAGCTGACGACGTTTCCCATCTATTACCCTGTAAATAAAAAAGTAGTCGAAGCAAATCCAAAATGGGCAGACGAAGCCGTGACGCACGTAGGAAACGGTCCCTTTCAACTGAAAGAGTGGAAGCATAAGGAAGGTCTTGTATTAGAAAAGAATCTACGATATTGGGACAAGGACACGGTAAAGCTGGAGAAAATCGAAGCCACGATGCATGAGGATGAGAATGATGAGCTAGCTTTATACCAAAAAGGAGAGCTGGATTGGGCGGGTCAGCCTTTGTCAAGTTTGCCCGAGAAAGATATTCCTGAGCTAAAGCAACAGGGCTTATTGCACACGGAACCGAGAGCGGGTATCTATTGGTATAAATTTAATACCGAGCAAGCCCCTTTCCATAATGTGAAAATCCGCAAAGCATTTGCCTATGCATTGAATCGCCAAGCGCTATTGGAAGAGACGAACCGCCAACAGTTGCTCCCAGCTTACGGAGTCATCTCACCAGCAATGGCACCGGATGCAAAAGCATATTTGCCAGAGCAAGATAAAGCGACTGCCAAGAAGCTTCTGGCAGAAGGGATGAAAGAGCTTGGCATCAACAAGCTGCCGCCCATCACACTCATATACAATACCAGCGAAGCGCATAAGAAAATGGCGGAAGCCGTGCAAAAACAATGGAACGACGTGCTCGGTGTTCAAGTAAAGCTGGAAAACCACGAGTGGAAGGTTTATCTCGAGCGGATGAATGATGGGGATTATCAGGTTGCGCGGTCAGGCTGGCTAAGTGATTTTAATGATCCGATCAATACATTGGAGCTTTTACAGACAAAAGAAGCCAGCAATAACGATACCAATTGGGAAAACGCTGAATATCGAAAGCTGTTGGAGCAATCGTTTAAAGAAACCGATCCAGAAAAGCGGAAGCAGCTGCTAGCTGAAGCAGAGGGCATCCTGATGGACGAGATGCCCGTGATGCCCGTTTACTTTTATACGAGTGCCTACCTGAAAAAAGAAAACGTGAAAGGCGTAGTCATCGATGGCTTGGGATATATCGACTGGAAATGGACAAGCAAAGAGTAGTCAATCCAGCGCCAGCTTTTTCTCATGCGCAAGCAACCACTCTTTTCTCCAAAGGCCCCACGCATATCCATGAAGCGAATCATTGCTGCCGATAACTCGGTGACAAGGAATCAGGAGAGCGAAGCGGTTTTTGCCAGTGGCGGTGCCGGCTGCGCGGATGGCCCGATCATTGCCGATAGATGCCGCCAATGATTTATAGGTGATCGTTTTGCCAAAAGGGATGCCGGTAATCGCTTGCCATACTCCTTGCTGAAAGGGCGTGCCGGAGAGGGCGAGCGGAAGTGTGAACGTCTTTCGCTCCCCACGGAAGTATTCGTCGAGCTGTTGGATGCAAGCGGTGATCACATGAGCAGGGGGAAGGGCAGAGGCTTTGAGTTCAGGGATTCTGTCCATCTCCTCATCAAGGAAACGAACCGAACTCACCTGCTCTCCTGTTCCACACAGTTCCATGCGACCAATCGGGGATTCATAATACGCCAACCAATGATTCATACGCGTTCGACTCCATGTTCATAAGGATGCTTTTTCATCTGCCTGTACGCAGAGGGAGAGCATCCAATTTCTTTTAGAAAGACGCTGGAAAAATAAGCGCTGTTGCGAAAGCCGATCCGATAGGCGATCGTCGTGATGCTATCCTCGCTCTGTTTCAGCATGCTTTTGGCTCTCTCTAATCGCAACAGGGTCAGATACCTGTTAGGGGATACCTTTTTAATTCTCGTAAAGCATTTTTGCAAGTAGAAGGGACTTACAAAGAGCTTTTCCGCCATCTCATTCAAGGTGAGTGACTCATGAGCATGTTCATGAATGAGCTGGGTCAAGTTGTCTACCAATTCTTCCTCAGAGGAACGGAAAAACGATTCCTCGGGTCGGCATCTTTTGCAAGGACGAAGGCCCGTTGCTTTTGCCTCGTCTGGATTTGCGAAGATACGGACATTTTCCCTATTGGGCGTTTTTGATTTGCAGGAAGGCTTGCAGAAGATGCCTGTGGTGATCAACCCATAGTAAAACAATCCATCATACGCAGGGTCACAGTCTACAATCGCTTGCCACATTTGTTCATTCACGTTCAGCCCCCCTTATCCTACCTGTAGTATACTCGCTCTTTGCAGACAGCGAAACAGGTTGGGAATGGGAGAGCAAGATTACAAAAATCTATTTGATCGGAATGTAGATTTTAATGCGCATGTCGTCGGGAAAGCGGGATCCCAGCACATCGGTCACTTCGAAATCGGGACCTTCTCTTCTTTCGTAATTCGACTGTGGCAACCACGTTCCATAGATGTATTTCCAAACATTCTGGGTCCCGCCTGCTGCTCCGTTGACCGTAAATATGGCGTATTTCCCCGCAGGCAATTCCATTTGGACAAACCCTTCGTCCAATTCCTCCGCGGGCTGATGTACTTCTTCACCTACTACGAAAGAAAACGCACCGTCGTCCTGAAAATTGCAGCTGATCCCATACGAGAAAGCCGGTTTTGCTTTATGGGGTATGCGCAGGTAATACTCGTTGCTTCCAAAATGGTGGTAGAAGCCAGGAATCTCCTGAAAGTAAGTGTCGTTGTTCAAGTTGGTCTTGTATTCGTAACCGACGATTAACAGCTTTTCTAATTGAGTGATAGTAGGTTTGTACATGTTCATCTCTCCTGTTCTCCATTTTTCATGATCCAAGAAATCGATCTTGGATTGGGGATGAATCTCGACAGCGGTCTTGCGGAATTTTGCTGGCGTCAAGCCAAAGCAGCTCGTAAAGGCGCGGGTAAAGGCTTCTTGGGATCCATACTGAAAAGCGAGGGCGATCTCTAGGATGTTCATGTCGCTTTCTTTCAACAGCTTGGCAGCTTCCGAGAGTCTTCTTTTGCGAATATATTCGTGCACAGAAAAGCCGGAGATGAGTTGGAACATTCGCTGAAAGTGGAAAGCGGAAAAGCATGCTTTTGCGGCAATATCGGTAATGTGCAGTTCCTCCTGCAAATGCGTTTCGATGAACTCGATCGCCTGTTGAATCTGTTTATAATAGTTCATGGTCGCTTGCTTCCTTTTTTTGGCTTTTTGTTTCTACTTTTTATACTACTCGATTTGATATTGGTTTTTTTGATTTTTTGTGCGATTTTTGCAAAAAGAGGAAGGAAAAAGAGACAGCCCTCATACACAGGAGAGCTGTCTCTTTGAATCATGTGGCCCTTGCCCAGATCGAGATGGAAATATTGCGGCTAGGGTTGATAAATCGGTGCGGCTTTGTGCTGACGAAGCCGAGGCTGTCTCCCTCATATAGATGGAATTCGCGATCGTCGAGCAGCACCTTCAATTCGCCATGGAGGATATATCCGCATTCTTCACCCGAGTGGGATACCAGCTCAGGTTCCAGCGTTTCTCCCGGCTCAATTTCTACGAGGAGAAACTCTATCTTGCCTTGCTGCAGCGGAGTCAATACGTGATATTTGACGTGGGAATCCGGCAGATGGATTACTTTGTGCTGATCACGCCGAATTACAGGGTCTTCGTCGACGCTTTTGCGGAAAAAATGATTGATTGGCACATCTAGGGCGTTGCAAATCTTCCAGAACGTTCCAACCGTTGGATCGACGAGGCCGCGTTCGATTTGGGAAAGCAGGCTGGTGCTCAGCCCCGTTTTCTCCGCCAAGGTTTGCAGCGTCAATTGCTTTTGCTTGCGAATTTCTCGGATTTCCGCTCCATTAAACATGCGGTTCCACCTCCTTCTGATGAAGACTTGGCAGCGAAGAGAGCAAGGTCTTTGTGTAGGATTGTACGGGATGATGGAAAATATCGTTCACCGTGCCTATCTCTACGATTTTCCCCTTGTACATGACAGCCATCCGGTCACACATATAGCGGATGACCGACATATTGTGCGAGATAAACAGATAGGTCAGCTTCCGCTCACGCTTGAGCTCCTTCAACAGGTTCAGCACATGGGCCTGCACAGATACATCCAACGCAGAGGTTGGCTCGTCGAGGATGAGGAACTTGGGGTCGGTAATCAGGGCGCGGGCGATGGCGATACGCTGGCGTTGTCCACCGCTGAACTCATGCGGGAAGCGCGAGAGATGATCCGGCTTCAGACCTACACGGGCGATCAGGGCGTGCAAGCGTTCTGTGGAGCCCTTTTCTTTTCGTGCTTGACTGGACAGGGCATGCAACGGTTCGAGAATAATCTCCTTCACCCTCATCCGCGGATCAAGGGAGGATTGCGGATCCTGAAAAACGATCTGCATATCGCCGGGCTGGATACGATTGAATTGCTTCCCGGTCCACAGCGGCTTCCCCTCATAGAGGATCGAGCCTGCCGTAGGATACTCCAGACCTGTCACGATTTTGGCCATGGTGCTTTTTCCAGAGCCGGACTCGCCAATCAGCCCAAAGGTTTCTCCCTGATAGATGGAAAAGTTGGCCGCAGAGACAGCCTGGATACGCCCGGTTCCGCTTCCGTATTCTTTCTGAAGATCGATTAACTCTATGATTGGTTTCAAACAAATCACCTCACCCAGCATGCGGCGTAATGGCTTACTTGTTGTTGTTCTACCGGTTCCAATCCCGGAGACTCGTCCAGACAGAGAGGGATCGCCTGCGCACAGCGGGAGGCAAAGACACAGCCAGCCGGTCGCTTGCGCAAATCAGGAGATTCGCCCGGTATGGCCAACAATGGCTCGTCAGGATCAGCCAGATCGGGAAGTGCTCCAATCAGCGCGCGGGTATACGGATGCACCGGTTGCTGAAGTACTTGATACGTTTCACCTTGTTCCACGATTTCTCCTGCATACATGACGATGACACGTTTGCACATTTGCGCAACAACGCCAAGATCATGGGTGATGAACATAATCGCGGTGCCGCGGTTGGCCGACAGCTCTTCCATCAGCTTCAAGATCTCATGTTGAATCGTAACGTCAAGAGCAGTAGTAGGTTCATCCGCGATCAACAGATCCGGCGGGGCAGCCATGGCAAGGGCGATGACGACCCTCTGCCGCATACCGCCGCTCAGCTCAAACGGATACTTGCGGGCGACCAGCTCCGGATCGTGAATATGTACCTCCGCAAGACTTTTGATGCCTGCCTGATACGCTTCCTTATGGGACAGCTTGCGATGACGCCGGATCACCTCTGCCAATTGATCGCCGATTTTCATGGTCGGATGAAGCGCGGTCATTGGTTCCTGGAACACCATCCCGATTTCTTTCCCGCGCAGCGCCTGTTGTTCCTTTTTATCCATTCCCAGCACATCGCGCCCTTTGTACAGGATCGAGCCGCTTGTGATCGAGGCGTTCTTCTCCAAAAGCCCTAAAATGGTCAGCGCAGTTACGGATTTGCCGGAGCCGGATTCTCCGACGATACCGACGATCTCGCCTTTTTCGATCGAGAAAGAGATGTTTTGCAATGCTTTGACATTGCCTTGCATAGAAGCAAATTCTACAGAAAGCTCCTTGATGTCGAGCAGCATGACAATTCCCTCCTTACTATCGGTTGGCTTTCGGATCGAGAATATCCCGAACCCCGTCGCCAATCAGATTAAAAGCGCATGAAGCCAAAAAGAGGGCAAAGCCAGGAAACGTCGGATACCACCAGTAATCGAGCAGATGCTTCCAGCCGACACTGATCATGGCACCCCATTCAGGTGTCGGAGGCTGTGCGCCCAGTCCGAGAAAACCCAGTGTAGCAACAAGCAGGATGGCATCCCCGATGTCCAGCGTTACCTGGATAATGACAGGCGAGATGGCGTTGGGGATAATGTGTCTGGTAATAATGCGCCATGGTTTGATGCCAAAGGTCACCGCTGCTTTCACATACAGCTTTTCGCGCAAGGACAGAGTTTCCGCACGGGCAAGCCGGACATACACCGGGATTTTGATGATTGCGATTGCCAGCATGGCATTTTGCAGGTTCGGTCCGAGTGTGGCGGCTACGGCCATGGCCAGCACGAGAGAAGGGAAAGCCAGGATCATGTCCATCAGGCGCATGATGATCTGATCGATCCGTCCGCCAAAATAGCCGGAGATGGAGCCGATAACGGTACCGATCAGTCCTGCGCCCAGCACGACGGCAACCCCTACTCCGAGGGAAAGACGTGCCCCGTACAGGATGCGGGTAAAAATGTCGCGTCCGACCTCATCCGTGCCAAACCAATGCTCAGCAGAAGGAGGGGCAAAACGTTCCTTGATATTGATTTTCGTCGGTTCATAGGAGCTGATCAGCGGTGCAAACAGCGACAGCAGCAGGATGACGAGCAGCACGACGATGCCTGCGAGCATCAGCGGATTTTTCCTGCATGTATACCAAAAGGGGTTGACCGTGCGTGTGACGGTGCTTGTCTGTACTTCTGCGGACATGTCTGTTCCCCCTTACTCTTTCATCTCTGGATTCAATGCGTAGTAGGTCAAATCGACAAGCAGGTTGATCAGGACGTAGCCGATCGAGATCACAAAGGTAAAGCCCATGATCGCCGGGAAATCGAGAAAGGCGATGGAATCCACTACATATTTGCCCATGCCCGGCCAGCTGAAAATGGTCTCGGTCACAACCGCACCGCCGAGCAGGGAACCGAAAGACAAGCCGACCACCGTAATCGTCGGGATGAGCGCATTGCGCAGGGCGTAGCGGAACAACAAGACGGGACCACTGATGCCGTTGGCCAATGCCGTGCGGATGTACTCCTGGCCAAGCACTTCCAGCATGCTCGCCCGAACCTGTCTGGTCACGATCGCCAGCTGGGCGAAGGCGAGGGTAAAGGCAGGCAGGAGCAGGTGCAGCAGGCTGTTTTTGAACGCTGCCCAGTTAAGGGTCAGGAGACTGTCCAATAAATAAAGTCCGGTTAGCTTCAACGGAGGTGTAACCGACAGATCAAGCCTGCCGCTGGATGGCAGCCAGCCGAGAAACTTGTAAAAAATCAGGATGCCGATCAAGCCGCTCCAAAAGACGGGAGTCGAGACACCGGCGATGGAGAACAATCGGCCTGCATGATCCCACATCGTATCTTTTTTCACCGCGGACAATATCCCGATGGGTACGCCGAAAAGAATGGCAATCACAAAAGCGAGCAAAGCCAGCTCCAGGGTGGCGGGGAAAAACGTCAACAGATCGTCGCTGACCGGCTGTTGGGTCCGAATTGAGGTCCCCAGATCGCCTGCAAAAAGTCCTTGGATATACGTGAAATATTGGACCCAGACCGGTTGGTCCAGGCCCAATTGACGACGAACTTCTTGCAGTGTTTCCTCGGTTGCACGCTGTCCTACCATCATCCGCGCGGGATCGCCGGGAATGACATGGGAGAGGAAAAAGGTAAGCATCGTGACTCCCACCAGTACCAGCACGAGCATGGATAGGCGCTTCAAGATGATCTGCTTCATGAGGGAAACACTCCTTTACGTGCCTATTTCGACATTTCTGCCAAGTTGTAAATACCCTCCAGCATTGGATTGTAGACGAAGCCTTTCACCCGTTTGCTGACCGGGAGCAGGAAATCCTTTTGATACAGATAAATGTAAGGAGCTTCGTCGATCACGATTTTTTGCGCTTCCTGATACAGCTTTTCACGTTCCGCCTGATCATTGGTCGTAGCTGCCTTGCGTACCAGCTCGTCCACCTTGTCGTTTTTATAGAAAGCGCGGTTTCCGGCAAGACCAAAGTTGTTGGAATCAAACCAGTAGTTCATGAACATGAACGGATCGCCGAAGTCCGGGCTCCAGACGCCCAGTGCCAGATCGAATTCGCCTTTGTCGATCATTTCGCGCGAAGTCGCATTGGCAATCTTGTTCAGTTTCAGTTCTACGCCGATATCTGCGAGGAATGCTTGCAGCGTGAGCGCCTCGGTTTCCCACCAGGTTCTGGCGTCCGAGTAGAGCAGGGTGAGAGAAAGATTGGAGACGCCTGCCTCAGCCAGGAGCGCTTTTGCCTTTTCTACATCCTGTGTATATTGGAAAGCCGCTTCGTCATGTCCCCAAAGTCCCTTTGGAATCGGGCCGCGCATCTGTGTAGCGTAGCCTTCCTGTACGGAGTCGGTCAGCGCTTGGTAGTCGATCGCATAGCTCAGCGCCTGACGCACTTTCGGGTTTTGCAAAGCTGGATTGCCTTTGGAGGAATTGATGTAGACGTAATCCACAAACAGGCTAGGCTGCTGGAGCACTTCTACATTGCTCAGTTCTTTGACTGCGCCTAGTTGTTCGGTCGGGATGCCTTCCGCGATATCGATTTCGCCGGATTCGAGCTGGAGTCGTTGTGCTGTCGCGTCGGGTGTGATCTTGAAGTAGACTTCTTTGAAGGTGGATTTCACTGTGGAGTTGGGGTTCTGGGTGAGTTTGAAGTATTCGCCTTTTTTCCATTCAGCCAGCTGGTAGGGACCGCTTCCCATGGTGTTGTTGGCGAGGTAGTTTTGGCCGAGGTCACCATTCTGCTCTTTTTCTTTTACTTTTGGATTGACGATGCTGCCGTAGTTGGCTGCCAGAGTGGAAAGGAAAGGCGGGAAGTTTTTGGCGAGAACGAAGGTGACTGACGTAGGGGAATCGACTTTCACTTCCTTAATCACGCTGTACACGTCGTAAGGACCTTTTTTGATTTGCAGAATCCGGTCGAAGGAGAATTTGACCGCTTCGGCAGTAACAGGCGTTCCGTCTGCGAACTTGTTTCCTTCCTGCAGGGTGAACGTCCATTGCAGGCCATCTGGGCTGACTTTCCATTCTTTGGCAAGGCCAGGTTTCACTTCCGTGCTTGCGCCATCATACTCGACTAGCCGCTGGTAAGCGTGGTACGCAATTTTCCAGGCACTGTTGTCCATTGTGACGGCTGGGTCGAGCGTACCTTGATCAGCGGAGATCGAGACAAACAGCGTATCTGCTGCTGTTTCCGTCGCCGTTTTACCCGGCTCGGCTTTCGGTGCGGCTGGGGCCGCAGGCTTGTCCTGTGTCTGGTTCGTGGGTGAACTGCAGGCGGATAAAGCCAAGGTGAGAGAAAATAAGAGAGCAAGTAAAGCAAGTAGCCATCTTCGACTCAATCGAATCAACCCCCATGTATTTAGTAAAT
The DNA here is from genome assembly GCA_035644815.1 of Bathyarchaeia archaeon. GTDB lineage: Bacteria > Bacillota > Bacilli > Brevibacillales > Brevibacillaceae > Brevibacillus_F. The sequence continues at coordinate 56,538 of DASQNU010000020.1, forward strand.
TGAATATGTTTTAAATATATTGCAATACTTTGTAATATTCAATCTATTTTTGTCGCAAGGATGTAAATAAA